>NZ_JAHWIW010000037.1:0-51446 GCF_025377065.1 Pseudomonas sp. HD6422
ATCGCCCCCCCCCCCTCACGCCCCCTGCGCGCCCACGTCCCCCCCCGCCCGGCCCCCCCCCCGCCCCCCCGCGGGGGGGGGGGGGGGGGCGGGGGGGGCGCCGGGCCCCCCCCCCCCCCCCCCCCCCCCCAACCCCCCCCCCCCACCACCCCAAACCCACCCCTTCATTTCCCGCGAATCAACCTGCGCAATGCAAAGCGGTTCGGGTGACACGCTTCGGCCACCGCACGCGGCAGTGGCAACGGCTCGTCATTGACCCATGCCGCGATCAGCTCGCCGCTCAGCGGCGCGGTGATCAGTCCGCGCGAGCCATGCCCGCTGTTCACATACAAGCCGTCCAGCCAGGGGCAGGGCACCTCCGGCACTTGGCGTGCATCTTTGCCAAGCACCGCGTAAGCCTTGGCGAACGCGGTCGAATCGGCCAGCGGTCCGACGATCGGCAGGTAATCGGGACTGGTGCAGCGGAACGCCGCACGTCCCTGCAGGTGTCCGGCGTCCAGCGCGTGGCCGCCCAGACGTTGGGCGAGGTCGGTGGAGATCTCGTTCAGCAGGGCCAGGTTGCCCTGATGCTCGGCCACAGTTGGTTCAAGGTCTTCACTATGAAAGTCGAAACTGGCCCCCAGGGTATGCTCGTCACCCCGTGGCGGCGCCACATAGCCCTCGGCGCACACGACGGTGCGCAACGCCCGGCTGGCGGGCGTTGCCGGCAGCCGGGTGATTTGCCCACGGATGCGCTTGAGCGGCAACTGCGCGCAGGCCTCGAAATGCCGTACCTCGGCAGCGGTAGCCAGCACCACCACGGGCGCGCTGGCCAACAACCGTTCGCCGTCCCAGGCCTGCCACAGGCCATCGACCTTGCGCAGCGCCAGCACCTGCTGGTGCGGCAGCAGGCGGATATTAGGGTGCTGCAGTTGTGCCTGGCACAGGGCCGGCGGGTGCACCCAGCCCCCCTCGGGATAGAACAAGCCGCCAGCCGGCAGCGCCACCCCGGCGATCGTC
Organism: Pseudomonas sp. HD6422; assembly: GCF_025377065.1. Classification (NCBI taxonomy): domain Bacteria; kingdom Pseudomonadati; phylum Pseudomonadota; class Gammaproteobacteria; order Pseudomonadales; family Pseudomonadaceae; genus Pseudomonas; species Pseudomonas sp. HD6422. The sequence continues at coordinate 1,000 of NZ_JAHWIW010000037.1, forward strand.
TCGGCTTCGCTGTGGGTCAGTACCTGCAGCAGACTGGGGTCGAAGGCTTCGGCCAGCTTGTTCTGGCGCTCGGCTTCCTTGCTGTCGAAGGCCAGCTGCAGCACGCCGCAGGCTTCCCAGTCGCGGCCCTGTTGCAGTCGTTCGAGCTGACGCCGGGTGTAGCCGAAACCGGACAGGATCATCTGCGACAACGCTGTGCCATGCGCCGACAGCTTGAGGTACAGCACCCCCTGGGGGTTGCCGGAGGCTTCGCGGGCGGGGGCATCGTGGCGTTCCAGCACGCTCACCTGCCAACCGCGTGCGGCAAGGCTGGCGGCCGTGGCGCTGCCCGCCAGGCCGGCGCCAATCACCAGCGCCTGCCGCGGGCCTGCGGGTATCCCGGGGCGGGCATACCACGGCGCGGTAGCGGCAGGGTGGGGCTGGCCGATGTACTCGCCGCTCATCACCTCCCACTTCTTGCCGATGCCGGGCACCTTTTTCATTCGGAAGCCTGCGTCGATCAGCCCTCGTCGGACCCAGCCGGTGGTGGTGAAGGTGCCCAGCGCAGTGCCAGGGCGCGACAGCCGCGCTAGTTGCGCGAACAGTTCGGGGGTCCACATGTCGGGGTTCTTGGCCGGGGCGAAACCGTCGAGAAACCACACATCGATGCGCGCATCGAGCTGGGGCAGTTGCTCCAGTACATCGCCCACCAGCAGGGTCAGGGTGACCCGGCCTTGGTCGAAGGTGAACTGTTGGAAGCCTGGGTGCACCGCCACATATTGCGCCAGCAGCGGCTCGCTGAACGCCGATAGCTCTGGCCACAGACGCACCGCGCGGGCCAGGTCGTCGGGGGCGAGAGGGAATTTCTCGACACTGACGAAATGCAGCCGGGCCTCGTTGGGTGCCCGCTCGGCGAACAGCTGCCAGGCACAGAAGAAGTTCATGCCGGTGCCGAAGCCGGTTTCGCCGATCACCAGGCTGGTATGCGGCGCCAGGTTGGCGAAGCGTTCGGCCAGGCCGGTCTGGTCGAGGAACACATGCCGGGTTTCCTCGGTCCCTTCGTTCTTCGAGAAATAGACGTCGTCGTATTGCCGCGAGTGGGGGCGGCCCTGGTCGTCCCAGTCGATCTGGGCATGCTGGACAAGGGTGGGTGCGGACATGGCGGGTTTCGCTGAAAGTGGCAAGCGCGAAGCTGCACGCGGTGAGTAAAGGCGCAAATGGTGGCACGGCCGGCTGTTTCTTGCATCTGCCAGCTTGACGCCAGCCGCCAGGATTCCGCTAGTCTTGCTTATCCATCGAGGGAGCCCAGCATGTTCGAATCTGCGGAAATCGGTCACAGCATTGACAAGGACACCTACGACGCCGAGGTGCCCGCCCTGCGCGAGGCCCTGCTCGAGGCGCAATACGAGCTCAAGCAGCAGGCGCGGTTTCCGGTGATCGTACTGATCAACGGCGTCGAGGGTGCCGGCAAGGGCGAGACGGTCAAGCTGCTCAACGAGTGGATGGATCCGCGCATGATCGACGTGCTCACCTTCGACCAGCAGACCGACGAGGAACTGGCTCGCCCACCCGCCTGGCGCTACTGGCGGGCCCTGCCACCGAAGGGCCGGATGGGGGTGTTCTTCGGCAACTGGTACAGCCAGATGATCCAGGGCCGGGTGCACGGTCAGTTCAAGGATGCCGTGCTCGACCAGGCGATCACCGGGGCCGAGCGCCTGGAGCAGATGCTCTGCGACGAAGGCGCGCTGATCATCAAGTTCTGGTTCCATCTGTCGAAGAAACAGATGAAGGCGCGGCTCAAGGCGCTCAAGGACGACCCGCTGCACAGCTGGCGGATCAGCCCGCTGGACTGGCAGCAGTCGCGAACCTACGACCGCTTCGTGCGCTTCGGCGAGCGGGTACTGCGCCGGACCAGCCGCGACTATGCGCCCTGGCACGTGGTCGAGGGCGTCGACCCGAATTACCGCAGCCTGGCGGTCGGGCGTATCCTGCTCGAAAGCCTGCAAGCCGCGTTGGCCAGCAACCCCAAGGGCAAGCACCAGGGCAATATCGCACCGCTGGGCCGCAGCATCGATCAGCGCAGCCTGCTCGGTGCCCTGGACATGACCTTGCGCCTGGACAAGGCCGACTACCAGGAACAACTGGTGACCGAGCAGGCGCGCCTGGCCGGGTTGCTGCGCCACAAGCACATGCGCAAGCACGCCCTGATCGCGGTGTTCGAAGGCAATGACGCTGCCGGCAAGGGCAGTGCCATCCGCCGCGTGGCTGCCGCGCTCGACCCACGTCAGTACCGCATCGTACCGATCGCCGCGCCCACTCAGGAGGAGCTCGCCCAGCCGTACCTCTGGCGTTTCTGGCGGCACATGCCAGCCCGAGGCAAGTTCACCATCTTCGACCGCTCCTGGTATGGGCGGGTGCTGGTCGAGCGGGTCGAGGGCTTCTGCGCGCCGATCGACTGGATGCGCGCCTACGGCGAGATCAACGATTTCGAAGAGCAACTGGTGAATGCCGGGGGCGTGCTGGTCAAGTTCTGGCTGGCGATCGACCAGCAGACCCAGCTGGAGCGTTTCGAGGAGCGCGAGGCAACGCCGTTCAAGCGCTACAAGATCACCGAGGACGACTGGCGCAACCGCGACAAGTGGGACGAGTACACCCAGGCCGTGGGCGACATGGTCGATCGCACCAGCACCGAGATTGCGCCGTGGACGTTGGTCGAGGCCAATGACAAGCGCTGGGCGCGGGTCAAGGTGTTGCGCACCATCAATGAGGCGCTGGAAGCGGCGTTCGCCAAGGATAAAAAGTGATGTGCTGGCTTCTTCGCGGGACAAGCCCGCTCCCACAGGATCACCGCCGGCCTTGGAGTTGTGAAATACCTGTAGGAGCGGGCTTGTCCCGCGAAGAGGCCGGCACAGACAACCATGCCCCCTGGGAATGACCTGATGAATTTTTTTCCCGGCACTTTCCCCCAGTCGAGCCTTCCAAGCCCTTAGAATCGGCCCCCCACCACGGGCCGACACGAGGGCACCATGCACATCACTTCCGGACGCTGGATCCACGGCCTGCTGCTGGCACTTCTGACGGCATTGCTCTGGGGCATCCTGCCGATCAAGCTCAAGCAGGTGCTTCAGGTGATGGATCCGATCACCGTCACCTGGTATCGCCTGCTGGTGTCCGGAGGGCTGCTGTTCATCTGGTTGCGCGCCAAGCGTCGGCTGCCGTCGGTGCAGGCACTGGGACGCAAGGGCAAGGGCTTGGTGCTGGTGGCCGTGTGCGGGCTGATGGGTAACTACGTGCTGTACCTGGTTGGCCTGAATCTGCTCAGCCCTGGTACCGCGCAACTGGTGGTGCAGCTTGGCCCGGTGCTGTTGCTGGTGGCCAGTGTGTTCGTCTTCAAGGAGCGTTTCAGCCTGGGGCAGGGTATCGGCCTGCTGGTGCTGTTGGGTGGCTTCGGGCTGTTCTTCAATCAACGCCTGGAAGAGCTGCTGACCTCGCTGGGTGCCTATACCACGGGTGTGTTGACCATCGTCCTGGCGACCAGCATCTGGGTGTTCTACGCCTTGAGTCAGAAACAGCTACTGACGGTCTGGCATTCGCAGCAGGTGATGATGGTGATCTACCTGAGTTGCGCGCTGCTGCTCACCCCCTGGGTGCACCCGCTGGAGGTCTTGCAACTGACCCCGGTGCAGGGCTGGCTGTTGCTGGCCTGTTGCCTGAATACTCTGGTGGCCTATGGCGCATTCGCCGAGGCTCTGGCGCACTGGGAGGCCTCGCGGGTGAGTGCGACATTGGCGCTGACGCCGCTGGTGACCCTGGTGGCCGTGGCGCTGGCGGCCTGGGTCTGGCCTGAGTACGTGCAGGCCGAGGGCCTCAATGGCTTGGGGTATCTGGGGGCGGTGACGGTGGTGCTGGGGTCGGCGTTGGTGGCTTTGGGGCCATCGCTGGTGGCCGGTTGGCGGGCGCGGAAGGCGCGGTTAGGTCAAGTTCTGTGATGGTCAGTACCGGCCTCTTCGCGGGCAAGCCCGCTCCCACAGATACCCGCTCTATTTCGAGGGCTGGGGTGTTCCTGTGGGAGCGGGCTTGCCCGCGAAGAGGCCGGTATTGGCTACCTAGCGCTCAACCCTTTCCCCCCCGGCGCCAGCATGTTCTCCGGTCGCACCCACTGGTCGAACTGTTCGTTGCTCAGGTACTGCAACTCCAGCGCCGCCTCACGCAGGGTCTTGCCTTCGGCATAGGCCTTCTTGGCGATTTCCGCGGCCTTGTCGTAGCCGATGTGCGGATTGAGGGCCGTCACCAGCATCAAGCCACGCTCCAGGTGCGCCGCCATCTGCTCGGCATCGGGCTCGATCCCCGCCACGCAATGCTGCTGGAAGTTGCGACAGCCATCGGCGAGCAGAGTGATCGATTGCAGCAGATTATGAATGATCACCGGCTTGAACACGTTCAATTGCAAATGCCCCTGGCTGGCGGCGAAGCCGATTGCGGCGTCGTTGCCCAGCACCTGGCAAGCCAGCATCGACAGGGCTTCGCACTGGGTCGGGTTGACCTTGCCCGGCATGATCGAGCTGCCCGGCTCGTTGGCCGGCAGGCGTACCTCGGCCAATCCGGCACGCGGCCCCGAGCCGAGCAGGCGCAGATCGTTGGCGATCTTCATCAACGCCACCGCCAGTGTCTTCAAAGCGCCAGCGAGGCTGGTCAGTGGCTCGTGGCCGGCGAGGGCGGCGAACTTGTTGGGTGCGGTCACGAACGGCAGCCCGGACAGCGCCGCCAGCTCGGCGGCGATGGCTTCGGCGAAGCCGTGCGGGGCGTTGAGGCCAGTGCCCACGGCAGTACCGCCCTGGGCCAGCTCGCACACCGCCGGCAGGGTGGCGCGGATGGCTCGCTGGGCGTAGTCGAGCTGAGCGACGAAGGCCGAGATCTCCTGACCGAAGGTGATCGGCGTGGCATCCATCATGTGCGTGCGACCGGTCTTGACCAGTTGATGATGGCGCGCCGCCAGTTCGGCGAGCCCCGACGACAATTCGGCGATCGCCGGCAGCAACTGATTGTGCACGGCCTCGGCGGCGGCGATGTGCATGGCGGTGGGGAAACAGTCGTTGGAGCTCTGCGAGCGGTTGACGTGGTCGTTGGGGTGCACCGGCGTCTTGCCGCCGCGCCCCTGGCCGGCCAGCTCGTTGGCGCGTCCGGCGATCACCTCGTTGACGTTCATGTTGCTCTGGGTGCCGCTGCCGGTTTGCCACACCACCAGCGGGAACTGGTCGTCGTGTTCACCTGCGAGCACTTCGTCGGCGGCCTGTTCGATCAGCCGGGCGATATCGGCAGGCAGGTCGCCATTGCGATCGTTGACCCGTGCCGCGGCCTTTTTTACCAGCGCCAGGGCGTGCAGCACCGGAAGCGGCATGCGTTCCTTGCCGATGGCGAAGTTGATCAGCGACCGCTGGGTCTGGGCGCCCCAGTAGGCGTCCTCAGGAACTTCGACCTGGCCTAAGCTGTCTGTCTCGATACGGCTCATGCTGCGCTCACTCCTTAAGTGTTCGAAATCGCAGTTTAGGCCCTGATTCGACAGTGCGGTTCAATCGCATGTCGTGCCACTTGAGCACTTCGCCACCACGGCGCAGAATGCTCCTTTCTGAGGTACCCCCTCCCTCTTTCGAAGGAATTGCAATGACCCGTCTCCGTGTCCTCTGTGCTGCCGTCGCCCTGGCCTGTGCCAGCGGCCAGGTCCTCGCTGCCACTTCCAGCCACAACGCTGCTGCCGAGAAATTCCTGACCCTGGCCAATGCCGACAAGCTGGGTACCCCGGTGTACATGCAGGTCCAGCAGATGTTCGCCCAGCGGTTCGCCCAGACCAAGGCCCCTGCCTCCAAGCAACCGGTGCTCGAGAGCTACCAGGCCAAAGCCAACGCCGCGCTGGACAACGCCATCGGCTGGAACAAGCTCAAGCCGAAAATGGTCGACCTGTACACCAAGACCTTCACCGAGCAAGAGCTCAAGGATCTGGTCAAATTCTATGAATCGCCCCTGGGCAAGAAAGTCCTGCGCGAGATGCCCAAGGTCACCCAGCAGTCGGCTCAGTTGACCCAGCAGAGCCTGGAACCTGCAGTACCAGTGGTGAACAAGCTGCTCGAGGACATGACCAAGGAACTCGACCCGAACGCCGGCAAGGCAGCCGCCCCGACCAAGAAGTGAGTGACCGCCGATGACCATGCAGCAACGCATCGAGCAACAATTGGCCGCGCTGGCCCCGCAACACCTTGAAGTCCTCAACGAAAGCCACATGCACAGCCGTGGCCAGGAGACCCACTACAAGGCGGTGATCGTCAGCGAGCAGTTCGCCGGGCTCAACAGCGTCAAGCGTCACCAGAAGGTCTACGCCACCATGGGTGAGCTGATGGGTGAGATCCATGCCCTGGCCATTCATACCTATACCGCCGAGGAGTGGGCCAAGGTCGGCGCGGCGCCTGCCTCGCCGGTGTGTGCCGGCGGCGGGCACTGAATCCTCTCTACCGTTCTGGTAGAATTCGCAACATCCCAGGGGGCCGCATCGCGGCCCCCTGGCTTTTCATGTCAAACCCGGTCCGCCCCTTACGAGGGCAACCACCTGGAGATACCGCTTCATGTCCCAACCGATCGTCGTCGCGGCGCTGTACAAGTTCGTCACCCTGGAAGACTACGTCGAACTGCGCGAACCCCTGCTCAAGGCCATGCTCGACAATGGCGTCAAAGGCACCCTGCTGCTGGCCAACGAAGGCATCAACGGCACCGTTTCGGCCAGCCGTGAAGGCATCGACGCACTGCTTGCCTGGCTGCGCAGCGACCCGCGCCTGGTGGATGTCGACCACAAGGAATCGTACTGCGACGAACAGCCGTTCTACCGCACCAAGGTCAAGCTCAAGAAAGAGATCGTCACCCTCGGCGTGCCAGGCGTGGACCCCAACCAGCAGGTCGGCACCTACGTCGAGCCCAAGGATTGGAACGCGCTGATCAGCGACCCGGAAGTGCTGCTGATCGACACCCGCAACGACTACGAGGTGGCCATTGGCACCTTCAAGGGCGCCGTCGATCCCAAGACCGAGACCTTCCGCGAGTTTCCCGAGTACATCAAGGCCAACTTCGACCCGAGCAAGCACAAGAAGGTGGCGATGTTCTGCACCGGCGGCATCCGTTGCGAAAAAGCCTCGAGCTACATGCTCGGTGAGGGCTTCGAAGCGGTCTATCATCTCAAAGGGGGCATCCTCAAATACTTCGAGGAAGTGCCTCAGGAAGAGAGCCTGTGGGATGGCGACTGCTTCGTCTTCGACAACCGCGTGACGGTGCGCCACGACCTCAGCGAAGGCGAATACGACCAGTGCCATGCCTGCCGCCACCCGATCGACGCTGCCGACCGCGCGTCCGAGCACTACTCGCCAGGCGTGAGCTGCCCGCACTGCTGGGACAGCCTGAGCGAGAAGACCCGGCGCAGCGCCATCGACCGGCAGAAGCAGATCGAGCTGGCCAAGGCCCGCAACCTGCCGCACCCGATTGGCTACAACTACAAAGCCGAGGCCTGATGCATGTCCATGCGCCTGATCTATGTGATGGACCCGATGTGCTCCTGGTGCTGGGGCTTCGCGCCAGTGGCCGCGGCCCTGATCGACCAGGCGCGTGACGCGGGCGTGGCCACCCACGTGGTACCGGGTGGCCTGCGCACCGGCGGCAGCGCCTTGGATGCCGCCACCCGCAAATACATCCTCGAACATTGGCAAGCGGTGGCGCAGGCCACTGGCCAGCCGTTCCGTTTCGACGGCGCCATGCCCGATGGCTTCGTCTACGACACCGAGCCCGCCTGCCGCGCCCTGGTCGCGGCGCGCACCCTCGACGCCGAGCGTGTGTGGCCGTTGCTGGCACTGATCCAGGGCGGCTTCTACGAACAGGGCCTGGACGTGACCACCGCGCCGCAACTGGTCGACCTGGCCGAGCAGGCTGGTTTCGACCGCAGCGCTTTCGCCGAGGTCTTCGCCCACGCCGACACCCGGGTCGCCACCGCAGCCGACTTCAGCTGGGTCCAGGACCTGGGTATCGCCGGCTTCCCGACCCTGCTGGCCGAGCGCAATGGCCAGTTGGCCTTGCTGACCAACGGCTACCAGCCCCTGGAGCGCCTGCAACCGTTGCTCGGTCGCTGGTTGCAGCAGGCTGCCTGTGCTTGATCTTCCCGGGTCGCCAGACCCTGTGCCGGGTAAGCCGGCGGCTGTGCCCGATCGACTGAGCTGGGCACAGATCCGTCGCCTGGCATTGCATCACAAGAAACACCTGTGGAGCGCCAACCTGGTGGCCGTGCTGGCCGCCTGCTGCAGCGTGCCGATCCCATTGCTGCTGCCATTGCTGGTCGACGAAGTGCTGCTCGGCCATGGCGATGCTGCGCTGAAATGGATGAACCACCTGCTGCCCACTGGCTGGCAGGCGCCGGTCGGCTATATCGGCCTGATGCTGGTGCTCACCTTGTGTCTGCGCCTGGCTGCGCTGACGTTCAACGTGGTGCAGGCCAAGCTGTTCGCGGGCCTGGCCAAGGACATCGTGTACCGCCTGCGCATCCGTCTGATCGAGCGCCTCAAGCGCATTTCGCTCAAGGAGTACGAAAGCCTGGGTAGCGGTACCGTGACCACGCACCTGGTCACCGACCTGGACACCCTCGACAAGTTCGTCGGCGAAACCCTGAGTCGCTTCCTCGTGGCCATGCTCACCCTGACCGGCACGGCGGCGATTCTGATCTGGATGCACTGGAAGCTGGCCCTGCTGATCCTGCTGTTCAACCCACTGGTGATCTACTTCACGGTTCAACTGGGCAAGCGCGTCAAGCATCTCAAGAAGCTCGAGAACGACAGCACGTCGCGTTTCACCCAGGCGCTGGCCGAGACCCTCGATGCGATCCAGGAGATCCGCGCCGGTAACCGCCAGGGTTATTTCCTCGGTCGCCTCGGTCTGCGCGCCCGTGAAGTGCGTGACTATGCCGTCGACTCGCAATGGAAGAGCGATGCCAGTGGCCGTGCCAGCGGCTTGTTGTTCCAGTTCGGCATCGACATCTTCCGCGCCGCGGCCATGTTGACCGTGCTGTTTTCCGACCTGTCGATCGGCCAGATGCTGGCGGTGTTCAGTTACCTGTGGTTCATGATCGGTCCGGTCGAGCAGTTGCTCAACCTGCAATACGCCTACTATGCCGCCGGCGGTGCCTTGAGCCGGCTCAACGAGCTGCTGGCGCGAGCCGACGAGCCGCAGTATCCGGCCGCTTGCGACCCGTTCCTCGGTCGCTCGACGGTCGGCATCGAGGTCCGCGATTTGAGCTTCGCCTATGCCGATGAGCCGGTGCTCGAACACCTGGACCTGACGATTGCCGCTGGCGAGAAAGTGGCGATCGTCGGTGCCAGCGGTGGTGGCAAGAGCACCCTCGTGCAATTGCTGTTGGGCCTGTACAGCGCCCAGGCCGGAACCATTCGTTTCGGCGGCGCGAGCCTGCAGGAGATCGGCCTGGAAACCCTGCGCGAGAACGTGGCGGTGGTGTTGCAGCATCCGTCGCTGTTCAACGACACCGTGCGTGCCAATCTGACCATGGGCCGTGACAGCAGTGACGAGGCCTGTTGGGAGGCGCTGCGCATCGCCCAGCTCGATGCCACCATCGCTGCCTTGCCGCAAGGTCTGGACAGCGTGGTCGGTCGCTCCGGCGTGCGCCTGTCCGGGGGCCAGCGCCAGCGCTTGGCCATTGCCCGCATGGTGTTGGCCGAGCCCAAGGTGGTGATCCTCGACGAGGCCACCTCGGCGCTCGATGCGGCCACCGAGTACAACTTGCATCAGGCCCTGGGGCGTTTTCTCAGTGGGCGTACCACGTTGATCATCGCCCACCGACTGTCGGCAGTGAAGCAGGCCGACCGGGTAATGGTGTTCGATGGCGGTCGCGTGGCCGAAGAGGGCGGGCACCAGCAGTTGATCGCCGAAGGCGGGTTGTATGCCAAGCTGTACGGGCATTTGCAGCAAAGTTGAGGGTGGGCGCTCGATCTCGCCGCCCCCAACCCTCCCGGCTTACATTCGCAACAAACAAATTCCCACCGCATAGATAGCAAATCGCCTACGCTTTGCTTGTCTGGGTCGATCCGTGCCTTATCTACTCTGCGACAGGGACTACATGAAGGGAAATCGGACTCTCGAAGCGCCAAGGCTGTTGGGCATCATTTGGCCATTTGTCGCGGTAGTGGTGTTCCAGATGCTACTGGGCAGCGTCAGCCTTTATGCGTTATCGGCCGTGCGCGCCTACGTCGCGGGTGAAAGCTTATGGTCCAAGGCGCAGAAAGATGCCATCTCCTATCTCAACCTGTACGCCGACAGCCGTGACGAGCGCGTCTATCAGCGTTACCGCCAGGCCATCAGCGTGCCTCAGGGCGATCGCGAGATGCGCGTGCTGCTCGAACAGTCCAGCCCCGATCTCGATGCTGCCCGCCGGGCGGTGCTGCAAGGCGGCAACCATCCCGAGGATGTCGAGCGGATCATCTGGTTCTATCGCAACTTCCGCCAGGTCAGCTACGTGCAGACGGCGATCGAGTATTGGGAGATGGGCGACAGCTACCTGCGTCAGCTCGACGTACTGGCTCAGGTGATGCGCGAGCGAATCGCCGCCGGCCCGGTCGATGCCGAGCAAGTGGCCGCGTGGAAGGCGCGAATCGTCGCCATCGACGATGGCGTGACCCCGGCCTCCAAAGCGTTCAGCGCTGCCCTGGGCGAGGGGTCGCGCCTGCTCTTGCGCCTGCTGTTGGCCATCAACCTGCTGACCGCGCTGTTCCTGATCGCCATCGCCTGGCGCCGTTCGAGCAAGCTGCTGGCCCAGCGCCAGGCCTTCGCCAGCGCCCTGCAGGAGGAAAAAGAGCGGGCGCAGATCACCCTCCAGGCCATCGGTGATGCGGTGATCACCACCGATATGCATGGCTACATCGGTTACATGAACCCGGCTGCCGAACAACTGACCCACTGGCATGCCGGTCAGGCCGTGGGGCTGCCCTTGGCGGCCTTGTTCAGCCTGGTCGAGGAGCACGCCGATGACAGCAGCGCCGGCCTGGTCGAACAGGTGCTTTCCGGCACGCTCGATGGCGGCCCCGAGCACGCGCGCTTGATCCAGCGCCTGGACGGCAGCACGGTGTCGGTCAACCTGGTTGGCTCGCCGATCGTCAATCAGGGGCAGGTGGCCGGTATCGTCCTGGTGTTGCACGACATGACCCAGGAGCGGCAGTACATCGCCAATCTGTCGTGGCAGGCCACCCACGACGCCCTGACCGGGCTGGCCAACCGGCGCGAGTTCGAGTACCGCCTGGAGCAGGCCCTCAATGGCTTGGCGCGCCAAGCGGGACGGCATTCGCTGATGTTCCTCGACCTCGACCAGTTCAAGCTGGTCAACGACACCTGTGGCCATGCCGCTGGCGACGAGTTGTTGCGGCACATCTGCGCGGTGCTTCAGTCGGGGCTGCGCGAGAGTGACACCCTGGCCCGTCTGGGCGGTGATGAGTTCGGCATACTCCTGGAAAACTGCCCGCCGGACCAGGCCGAGCGCATCGCCGATCAATTGCGCCAGGCCGTGCAGAGCCTGCATTTCGTGTGGAAGGGGCGGCCGTTCGTGACCACCGTGAGCATTGGCCTGGTGCACTTGGCGCAAGTGCCCAGCACCCTGGAAGGTTCGCTGCGGGCTGCCGACATGGCCTGCTACCTGGCCAAGGAGAAGGGCCGTAACCGGGTGCAGGTGTATCACGACGACGACAGCGAGTTGTCCACACGATTTGGCGAGATGGCCTGGATCCAACGCCTGCACGTGGCCTTGGAGGAAAACCGCTTCTGCCTGTATGCCCAGGAAATCGCCGCGCTCAGGCCCCACGAGGGCGCCGGCCATCTGGAGATCCTCCTGCGCCTGCAGGACGAGAGCGGCCGTATCATCCTGCCCGGCAGCTTCATCCCGGCCGCCGAGCGGTTCGGCCTGATGACGGCTATCGACCGCTGGGTGGTGCGCAGTGTCTTCCAGGTCATCCGCCAGTGCCTGGATCAGGGCCGCGAGCGACCGCTGTCGATGTGTGCGATCAACCTGTCGGGCGCCAGTATCGGCGATGACATGTTCCTCGACTACCTGAAACGGCTGTTCGGCGAGTATGCCATCCCGGCGAAGATGATCTGTTTCGAGATCACCGAAACCACCGCCATCGCCAACCTCGGCAGTGCCATCCGCTTCATCAATGAATTGAAGGGCCTGGGCTGCAAGTTCTCCCTGGACGACTTCTGCGCCGGAATGTCGTCATTCGCCTATTTGAAGCATTTACCTGTGGACTTCTTGAAGATCGACGGAAGTTTTGTCAAAGATATGCTCGATGATCCGGTGAACCGGGCCATGGTCGAGGTGATCAACCATATTGGCCATGTCATGGGTAAACGGACCATTGCCGAGTTCGTCGAAACACCGCTGATCGAACAGGCCTTGCAGGAGATTGGCGTGGACTACGCCCAGGGCTACCTCATAGAGCGTCCCCAGGTGTTCACCGTCGACAGTCTGCAGCGCCAGCGGATTGCGACACGGCCTTTGTTGCATCGGGCGCCGGGGACATTCCGCTGACGCTGAACGTTGGATCACAAGGATCAAGGAGCTGAAAGTGATTGACGCATTCGTTCGTATTGGACCGTTAATGGATCCAGCCAGTTATCCGCAGTGGGCCCAACAGCTGATCGAAGATTGTCGCGAGAGCAAGCGCCGGGTGGTGGAGCATGAGTTCTACCAGCGCCTGCGCGATGGCCAGCTCAAACCGGCCACTGTGCGCCAGTACCTGATCGGGGGTTGGCCGGTGGTCGAGCAGTTTTCCCTGTACATGGCCCACAACCTGACCAAGACCCGCTATGCCCGCCATCCAGGTGAGGACATGGCGCGGCGCTGGCTGATGCGCAACATCCGCGTCGAGCTCAACCATGCCGACTACTGGGTGCATTGGTGTCAGGCCCATGGCGTGAGCCTGCATGACCTCCAGGCGCAGGAAGTGCCACCCGAGCTCAATGGCCTCAACGACTGGTGTTGGCGGGTCTGTACCACCGAGTCGCTGGCGGTCGCGATGGCCGCGACCAACTATGCCATCGAGGGTGCGACCGGAGAGTGGTCGGCGGTGGTCTGCGCGTCCGATACCTATGCCCAAGGTTTCCCCGAGGACGTGCGCAAGCGCGCGATGAAGTGGCTGCGCATGCATGCCCAGTACGACGATGCGCACCCGTGGGAGGCGTTGGAGATCATCTGCACTTTGGCGGGTGAGAACCCCAGCCAGGGGCTGCGCAATGAACTGCGTAAGGCGGTGTGCAAGAGCTATGACTGCATGTACTTGTTCTTGGAGCGGTGCATGCAGGTGGAAGGGCGCCAGGTAGGGCGGGCGCGGCCGGCGTTGGCGGCAGGTTGAGGGCTTTGGGGGCGGTGCCGGCCTCTTCGCGGGGCAAGCCCGCTCCCACAGGAACCCCACAGTTTTCAAAGATTGTGTGTAACCTGAGCCCCAGGAACACCACAGTTTTCAAGGCCTGTGGGGAGCCTGAGCCTCAGGAACACCACAGTTTTCAAAGCTTGTATGTAACCTGAGCCCCAGGAACACCACAGTTTTCAAGGCCTATGGGGAGCCTGAGCCTCAGGAACACCACAGTTTTCAAGGCCTGTGGGGAGCCTGAGCCTCAGGAACACCACAGTTTTCAAGGCCTGTGGGGATCCTGTGGGAGCGGGCTTGCCCCGCGAAGAGGCCCGTGCAGACCCCCAATCTCTTACTGGGCGTCGAACGCCTGGCCATTCACCCCGGTACTGTCCGGCCCCATCAGGTACAGGTACACCGGCATGATTTCTTCAGGCAGCGGGTTGTTCTGCGGGTTCTCGCTGGGATAGGCCAGCGCCCGCATCGCCGTGCGTGTGGCTCCGGGGTTGATGCTGTTGGAACGCACCGGAGCTACGCCTTCGAGCTCGTCGGCCAAGGTCTGCATCAATCCCTCGGTGGCGAATTTCGATACCCCGTAAGCGCCCCAGTAAGCCCGGCCCTTGCGCCCGACGCTACTGGAGGTGAACACCACCGAGGCGTCCTCCGACAGCTTCAGCAGCGGCAGCAGGGTACTGGTGAGCATGAACGTGGCGTTGACGTTGATGTGCATCACACGCATGAAGTTATCGCCCGAGAGCTGCTCCAGCGGGGTTCGCGGGCCGATGATCGAGGCGTTGTTGAGCAAGCCGTCGAGGCGGCCGAACTGCTCCTCGATCATCACTGCCAATTCGTCGTACTGGTGCGCCAGAGCGGTTTCCAGGTTGAACGGGATCACCACCGGCTGCGGGTGACCGGCGGCCTCGATCTGATCGTAGACCTCGTTGAGGTTGGCTTCGGTCTTGCCCAGCAGTAGCACGGTGGCACCCAAGGCGGCATAGGCCTTGGCAGCTGCGGCGCCAATGCCGCGGCCGGCACCGGTGACCAGGATGACGCGGCCCTTGAGCAGGTCGGGGCGGGCGGTGTAGTCGTACATCAGATTATCCCTTGTTCAATGGGGAAGGTGCCGAGCCTCGTGGGAGCGGGCTTGCCCGCCAAGCCGACACCGTGGTGGATGGCACGGGCTTCGTCCGTGTTCGCGGGACAAGCCCGCTCCCACAGGGGTAGGGCGTACGCGGATTCCTGGACCAGGTCTCGGCTCAGCAACCGCACAGTGCGCTGTCGATCACCTTGCGCAAGTCCAGTGGGCGGTCCACCACCACATCGGCGCCCCAGTTGTTCGGGTTGTCCTGAGGATGAATATAGCCGTAGCGCACCGCTGCCGTGCGGGTGCCGGCAGCGCGGCCGGACTCGATGTCGCGCAGGTCGTCGCCGACGAACAGCACGCTGGCGGGGTCCAGCTTCAGGGTGGTGCAGGCCAGGATCAGCGGCTCGGGGTCGGGCTTGCTGTTCTTCACGTGGTCGGGGCAGATCAGCAGGGCTGAGCGCTCGGCCAAGCCCAGGCGTTGCATGATCGGTTCGGCGAAGCGCACCGGCTTGTTGGTGACCACGCCCCAGATCAGGTTGCCTTTCTCGATGTCCTCCAACAGCTCGGCCATGCCGTCGAACAGTTTGCTGTGCACCGCGCAATCGCGTTGGTAGCGCTCCAGGAACTCCAGGCGCAGGGCCTCGAAACCTTCGGCTTGCGGATCCATCGCGAAGGTCGTGGCGACCATCGCCCGGGCACCGCCCGAAATCACGCCACGGATCAGCTCATCGTCCACTGGCGGCAGGCCGCGATCGGCGAGCATCGCCTGACAGATGGCGATGAAGTCCGGCGCCGTGTCGAGCAGGGTGCCGTCCATGTCGAAGAGTACTGCTCGCAAACGCATGCTCATTCCTCGCGCAGGGTCTGGATCATGTAGTTGACGTCGACATCGCTGCCGAGCTTGTAGTGCTTGGTCAGCGGGTTGTAGGTCAGGCCGATGATGTCCTTGACCTCGAGGCCGGCTGCGCGGCTCCAGGCGCCCAGTTCGGACGGACGGATGAATTTCTTGAAGTCGTGGGTGCCGCGCGGCAGCATCTTCAGGATGTACTCGGCGCCGATGATGGCCAGCAGGTAGGCCTTGGGGTTGCGGTTGATGGTCGAGAAGAACACCTGGCCGCCCGGCTTGACCATGCGGTAGCAAGCGCGGATAACGGAAGACGGGTCGGGTACGTGCTCGAGCATTTCCAGGCAGGTGACCACATCGAACTGCCCGGGCATTTCCTCGGCCAGGGCCTCGGCGGTGATCTGCCGGTACTCGACCTGGACGCCGGATTCCAGCTGGTGCAGCTGGGCCACGGCCAGGGGCGCCTCGCCCATGTCGATGCCGGTGACGCTGGCGCCACGCAGGGCCATGGATTCGCTGAGGATGCCGCCGCCGCAGCCGACGTCGAGCACCTTCTTGCCGGCCAGGCCGACGCGCTCGTCGATCCAGTTGACGCGCAGCGGGTTGATCTCGTGCAGCGGCTTGAACTCGCTCTCGCGGTCCCACCAGCGGTGGGCCAGGGCCTCGAACTTGGCGATTTCGGCGTGGTCGACGTTGCTCATTGAACAGTCCTCGGGAACGTGTACTTCAAAGGGCGCAGTATACCCGAGCGTCTGCGGCGCAGGGTCGCTATAATCGCCGGCTTTTAATGTGCGAACGACGGGGAGAGGCGATGCGCGAGCAACTTTTGGCGGCGGAGAAGGTGACCGGCATTCGCTGGCACGACGGCTGCCTGCACCTGCTCGACCAGCGTCTGCTGCCAGCGCAGGAGCGCTGGCTGACCTGCGACGATGTAACGCAGGTGGTGGTGGCTATTCGTGACATGGCCGTGCGCGGCGCCGCAGCGATCGGCATCGCCGCGGCCTATGGGTTGGTGCTGGCCCTGGAAGAGCGCCTGGCGCAGGGTGGCGATTGGGAGCAGGACCTGGAAGAGGACTTCCTCAGCCTGGCCGAGGCACGCCCCACCGCCGCCAACCTGTTCTGGGCACTCAACCGCATGCGCGAACGCCTGCAACGGGTACGTCCCGAGGACGACGTGCTGGCGGCGCTGGAGGCCGAGGCGCTCGCTATTCACGAAAGCGACCGCGAGGCCAACCTGACCATGGCCCAGCACGGCATCGAACTGATCCGTCGTCACCAGGGCAACCAGCAGGCCTTGCTGACCTACGGCAATGCCGGCGCGCTGGCCTGTGGCGGTATCGGCACGGCGTTGGGGGTGATTCGCGCGGGCTTTCTGGAGGGCATGGTCGAGCGGGTCTACGCCGGCGAGACCCGTCCCTGGCTGCACGGCTCGCGAGTGACGGCGTGGGAATTGGCCAACGAAGGCATTCCCGTGACCCTGTGCGCCGATTCTGCGCTGGCCCACCTGATGAAGACCAAGGGCATCACCTGGGTGGTGGTGGGGGCCGACTGCATCGCCGCCAACGGCGATGTAGCGAGCAAGATCGGCACCTACCAGCTGGCGGTGAGTGCCATGCACCATGGTGTGCGCTTCATGGTGGTGGCGCCGAGCACCAGCATCGACCTGAACCTGGCCTGCGGCGAGGACATTCCCCTGGAAGAGCGCGCCGCCGATGAATTGCTGGACCTGGCCGGCACCCGGGTGGCAGCGGATGTCGAGGTGTTCAATCCGGTGTTCGATGTGACTCCGGCCGACCTGATCGACGTGATCGTGACCGAACGAGGCATCGTCGAGCGCCCGGACACGGCCAAGCTGGCCCAGTTGATGTGCCGCAAGCGGTTGCATTGAGGGGCGGGATTGGCTTGGCGGGTGGGTTGTGGTGTGGCGGATATCGAGCGCCGCCCGCGCGGCGCTCGATATCCGCCGCGCCGCAACTCTCCCTGCTGCCACCCCAGCCATATCTCCCCACCCGTAACGCCTTTGTGATAACATCCGGCAGTTTCCAAGACCGCCCACGACGGCGGCCTTCATTGCGCAGATCCATGGCACAACTCATTGATTTGTCGTAAGTCGTCGCTCCCTTTTGCGTTGCGGCGGCGAGCTTCGTTCGGCCCTTGATGGAGGCTGCGAAGTTTCACCAGAAAAAGGAATCAGGCTTCTCATGGGCGAACTGGCCAAAGAAATCCTCCCGGTCAATATCGAAGACGAACTGAGACAGTCTTACCTCGACTACGCGATGAGCGTGATTGTCGGGCGAGCGCTGCCCGATGCGCGTGACGGCTTGAAGCCCGTGCATCGCCGCGTTCTCTATGCGATGAGCGAACTGGGCAACGACTGGAACAAGCCGTACAAGAAGTCCGCCCGTGTGGTCGGTGACGTCATCGGTAAGTACCACCCCCACGGCGACACTGCGGTCTACGACACCATCGTGCGTATGGCCCAGCCGTTCTCGCTGCGCTACCTGCTGGTCGACGGTCAGGGCAACTTCGGTTCGGTGGACGGCGACAACGCCGCAGCCATGCGATACACCGAAGTGCGCATGGCCAAGCTGGCCCACGAGCTGCTGGCCGACCTGCACAAGGAAACGGTCGACTGGGTGCCCAACTACGACGGCACCGAGCAGATCCCGGCGGTCATGCCGACCCGTATCCCCAACCTGCTGGTCAACGGCTCCAGCGGTATCGCCGTGGGCATGGCGACCAACATCCCGCCGCACAACCTCGGCGAGGTCATCGACGGCTGCCTGGCGCTGATCGACAACCCCGAGGTCACCGTCGACGAGCTGATGCAGTACATCCCCGGTCCCGATTTCCCCACCGCCGGCCTGATCAACGGTCGCCAGGGCATCATCGAGGCGTATCGCACCGGCCGTGGCCGCATCTACATGCGCGCCCGCTCCGAGATCGAGGACATCGACAAGGTCGGTGGCCGTCAGCAGATCGTCGTCACCGAGCTGCCGTATCAGCTGAACAAGGCTCGCCTGATCGAGAAGATCGCCGAGCTGGTCAAAGAGAAGAAGATCGAAGGCATCACCGAGCTGCGCGACGAGTCCGACAAGGATGGCATGCGCATCGTCATCGAGCTGCGTCGCGGCGAGGTGCCGGAGGTGGTGCTCAACAATCTGTACTCGCAGACCCAGCTGCAGAGCGTGTTCGGCATCAACATCGTGGCCCTGGTCGATGGCCGCCCGCGGCTGCTCAACCTCAAGGACCTGCTCGAAGCCTTCGTTCGTCACCGCCGTGAGGTGGTCACCCGGCGTACCGTGTTCGAGCTGCGCAAGGCCCGTGAGCGCGGCCACATCCTCGAAGGCCAGGCTGTCGCGCTGTCCAACATCGACCCGGTCATCGCCCTGATCAAGGCCTCGCCGACGCCGTCCGAAGCCAAGGAAGCCTTGATTTCCACGGCCTGGGAGTCCAGTGCCGTACAGGTCATGGTCGAGCGCGCCGGCGCCGATTCCTGCCGTCCGGAAGACCTGCCAGAGCAATACGGCCTGCGTGATGGCAAGTATTACCTGTCGCCTGAGCAGGCCCAGGCCATCCTCGACCTGCGCCTGCACCGCCTGACCGGCCTGGAGCACGAGAAGCTGCTGGCAGAGTACCAGGAAATCCTCGAGCAGATCGGCGAACTGATCCGCATCCTCAGCAGTGCCCAGCGCCTGATGGAAGTGATCCGCGAAGAGCTCGAAGCTATCCGTGCCGAATACGGCGATGCCCGTCGCACCGAAATCCTCGATGCCCGTCACGACCTCAACTACGGCGACATGATCCCCGAAGAAGAGCGCGTGGTGACCATCTCCCACGGCGGCTATGCCAAGACTCAGCCGCTGTCTGCCTACCAGGCTCAGCGCCGTGGCGGCAAGGGCAAGTCGGCCACCGGTGTCAAGGACGAGGACTACATCGAGCACCTGCTGGTCGCCAACAGCCACGCCACCCTGCTGCTGTTCTCCAGCAAGGGCAAGGTGTACTGGCTCAAGACCTACGACATTCCCGAGGCCTCCCGCGCCGCCCGTGGTCGCCCGCTGGTCAACCTGCTGCCGCTGGAGGAGGGTGAGCGCATCACCGCCATGCTGCAGATCGACCTCGAAGCCCTGCAGCAAAACGCCGATCCGGACGAAGAGCTCGAAGACGGCGATGACGGCGTGATCGAAGGCGAAGTGGTCGAGGTCGAGGAAGTCGACGAAGAAGACGGCGATACACCTGAGTGGGTGGCCGAGCCGACCGGCGCCTATATCTTCATGGCCACCGCTTCCGGTACCGTCAAGAAGACTCCGCTGGTTCAGTTCGCTCGTCCGCGCTCCAACGGCCTGATCGCCCTGAAGCTCAAGGAAGGTGACACCCTGATCGCCGCGGCCATCACCGACGGCGCCAAGGAAGTCATGATGTTCTCCGACGCCGGCAAGGTGATCCGCTTCGCCGAGAGCGTGGTTCGCGAAATGGGCCGTACCGCCCGTGGCGTACGAGGCATGAAACTGGGCAAGGGCCAGCGCATCATCTCGATGCTGATCCCTGAGTCTGGCGCGCAGATCCTCACCGCCTCCGAGCGGGGCTTCGGCAAGCGCACGCCGCTGTCCAAGTTCCCGCGTCGCGGTCGCGGTGGCCAAGGCGTGATCGCCATGGGCACCAAGGGGCGCAATGGATTGCTGATCGGCGCCATCCAGGTGCAGGAAGGCGAGGAGATCATGCTGATCTCCGACCAAGGCACCCTGGTACGGACGCGGGTCGGTGAGGTGTCCAGCCTGGGCCGTAACACCCAGGGCGTGACGCTGATCAAGCTGGCCAGCGACGAGACATTGGTAGGCCTGGAGCGAATCCAGGAGCCGTCCGAAGACGAATTCGATGAAGCCATCGAAGGGGACGAGGAGGGCGTCCAGGCCGACGCGCCGGATGATGAAGCTGCGGGTGCCGAAGAGGCTCCGCAGGAGTAAGCAAGCGTAAAACCCGAGCGGGGCGACCAAGGTCGCCCCGTTTGACTGTGTAGGAGCGAGCGCAGCTCGCGATGCAGGCGCCACGGTTCCTGCATGGGATGTGGCAACCGAATTACGATTTTGTTCTATTTATGCAGAGCGAGAGTGGATGTGAGCAAACGAGCCTTTAACTTCTGCGCAGGCCCCGCCGCGCTTCCTGACGCCGTGCTGCAGCGTGCCCAGGCCGAAATGCTGGACTGGCGTGGCAAGGGCTTGTCGGTGATGGAGATGAGCCATCGCAGCGACGACTACGTGGCCATCGCAGAGAAGGCCGAGCAGGACCTGCGTGACCTGTTGTCCATCCCCTCCAATTACAAGGTCCTGTTCCTGCAGGGTGGCGCCAGCCAGCAGTTCGCCGAGATTCCGCTGAACCTGCTGCCGGAAAACGGCACTGCCGATTACATCGAGACCGGCATCTGGTCGAAAAAGGCCATCGAAGAAGCGCGCCGCTTCGGTCACGTCAATGTCGCTGCCAGCGCCAAGCCATACGACTACCTGGCCATTCCTGGCCAGAACGAGTGGAACCTGACCCCGAACGCCGCCTACGTCCACTACGCGTCCAACGAGACCATCGGTGGTCTGCAGTTCGACTGGGTACCCGAGACCGGTGACGTGCCACTGGTGGTCGATATGTCGTCCGATATCCTCTCGCGCCCGATCGATGTCTCGCAGTACGGCATGATCTACGCCGGCGCGCAGAAGAACATCGGCCCCAGCGGCCTGGTGGTGGTGATCGTCCGTGAAGACCTGATCGGCCATGCTCGCAGCCACTGCCCGACCATGCTCGACTACAAGGTCGCTGCGGACAACGGTTCGATGTACAACACCCCGGCTACCTATTCGTGGTACCTCTCCGGCCTGGTCTTCGAGTGGCTCAAGGAGCAGGGCGGCGTCGAGGCCATGGAGCAGCGCAACCGCGCCAAGAAAGACCGTCTCTACGGCTTTATCGACGCTAGCGAGTTCTACACCAACCCGATCAGCCACAATGCCCGTTCGTGGATGAACGTACCCTTCCGCCTGGCCGACGAGCGCCTGGACAAGGCCTTCCTGGCCGGTGCCGATGCCCGTGGCCTGCTCAACCTCAAGGGTCACCGTTCGGTGGGCGGCATGCGCGCTTCGATCTACAACGCCTTGGGTCTGGAGGCCGTCGAGGCCCTGGTGGCCTACATGGCTGAATTCGAGAAGGAGCACGGCTGATGTCCGAACAGGAACTCAAGGCGCTGCGCGTGCGCATCGACAGCCTTGACGAGAAGATCCTCGAGCTGATCAGCGATCGCGCCCGTTGCGCCCAGGAAGTGGCCAAGGTCAAGACCGCCTCGCTGGCTGAGGGCGAAAAGCCGGTGTTCTACCGTCCCGAGCGTGAAGCCGCCGTGCTCAAGCGCGTGATGGAGCGCAACAAGGGCCCGCTGGGCAACGAAGAGATGGCGCGGTTGTTCCGCGAGATCATGTCCTCGTGCCTGGCCCTGGAAGAGCCGCTCAAGGTCGCCTACCTCGGCCCCGAGGGCACCTTCACCCAGGCCGCAGCCATGAAGCACTTCGGCCACGCCGTGATCAGCCGCCCAATGGCGGCCATCGACGAAGTGTTCCGCGAAGTAGCGGCCGGTGCCGTCAACTTCGGTGTGGTGCCGGTGGAGAACTCCACCGAAGGTGCGGTCAGCCACACCCTGGACAGCTTCCTCGAGCACGACATGGTGATCTGCGGCGAGGTGGAGTTGCGTATCCACCATCACCTGCTGGTAGGCGAGAACACCAAGACCGACAGCATCACCCGCATCTATTCCCACGCCCAGTCGCTGGCCCAGTGCCGCAAGTGGCTGGACGCCCACTACCCGAACGTCGAGCGCGTGGCGGTCTCGAGCAATGCCGAGGCGGCCAAGCGGGTGAAGGGGGAGTGGAATTCGGCGGCCATCGCCGGCGATATGGCGGCCAACCTGTACGGTTTGACCCGTCTGGCCGAGAAGATCGAGGACCGTCCGGACAACTCCACGCGCTTCCTGATGATCGGCAACCAGGAAGTGCCGCCGACCGGTGACGACAAGACCTCGATCATCGTGTCGATGAGCAACAAGCCTGGCGCCCTGCACGAGCTGCTGGTGCCGTTCCACGACAACGGCATCGACCTGACCCGTATCGAGACCCGTCCGTCGCGTAGCGGCAAGTGGACCTACGTGTTCTTCATCGACTTCGTCGGCCACCACCGCGATCCGCTGATCAAGGCGGTGCTGGAGAAGATCAGTCAGGAAGCCGTGGCGCTCAAGGTGCTGGGGTCGTATCCCAAGGCGGTGCTTTGATCTGGGGCATTGGCGCCGCTCGGCGTTTCTTCAGGGTTCCACGCTGGGCGGTTCCACCCGTTCACTGTGGGAGCGGGCTTGCCCGCGAAGGGGCGCGAAGCGACCCAATGGCCCTCCCAGGCTGTCTCGATTTCTGAACAAGGTCCGCGCCCGTGGTAAATGCAGCAAAAACCAAATCCGCGCCAATCATCGACCGCCTGGTGGTGGTCGGCCTCGGCCTGATCGGCGGTTCGTTCGCCAAAGGCCTGCGTGAAAGCGGCCTGTGCCGCGAAGTGGTCGGCGTCGACCTCGACGCCCCGTCGCGCAAGCAGGCCGTGGCCCTCGGCGTCGTCGACCGCTGCGAAGAAGACCTCGCCGCGGCCTGTGTCGGCGCCGACGTGATCCAACTCGCCGTGCCGATCCTGGCCATGGAAAAACTCCTGGGGCGCCTGGCGCAGCTCGACCTTGGCCATGCCGTCATCACCGACGTTGGCAGTGCCAAAGGCAACGTGGTGCGTGCCGCTCGCGACGTATTCGGCACCCGCCTGCCGCGTTTCGTCCCTGGCCACCCGATCGCCGGCTCCGAGCAGAGCGGGGTAGAGGCCTCGAACGCAGCGTTGTTCCGCCGCCACAAGGTCATCCTCACGCCCCTGGCCGAAACCGACCCGGCCGCCCTGGCCCTGGTCGACCGCCTGTGGCGCGCCCTGGGCGCCGATGTCGAGCACATGACGGTCGAACGCCACGACGAAGTCCTGGCCGCCACCAGCCATCTGCCGCACCTGCTGGCATTCGGCTTGGTCGATTCGCTGGCCAAGCGCAATGAAAACCTGGAGATCTTCCGGTACGCTGCGGGGGGCTTTCGCGATTTCACCCGAATCGCCGGCAGCGATCCGACCATGTGGCATGACATCTTCCTCGCCAATCGCGAGGCTGTCCTGCGGACCTTGGATACATTTCGCAGCGACCTCGACGCATTGCGCGACGCGGTCGATGCAGGGGACGGGCACCAGTTGCTGGGTGTATTCACCCGCGCACGGTTTGCCCGCGAGCATTTCAGTAAAATCCTGGCCCGCCGGGCCTATGTGGACGCTATGAACGCCAACGATCTGATTTTCCTGGCCCAACCGGG
The DNA here is from genome assembly GCF_025377065.1 of Pseudomonas sp. HD6422. NCBI lineage: Bacteria > Pseudomonadati > Pseudomonadota > Gammaproteobacteria > Pseudomonadales > Pseudomonadaceae > Pseudomonas > Pseudomonas sp. HD6422. The sequence goes on from NZ_JAHWIW010000037.1 coordinate 24,736, forward strand.
TGGCCGCGTGTCCGGACGGATCCGCGTACCGGGCGACAAGTCGATTTCCCACCGTTCGATCATGCTCGGCTCGCTGGCCGAAGGCACGACCGAGGTCGAAGGCTTCCTCGAAGGCGAGGATGCCCTGGCGACCCTGCAGGCCTTCCGCGACATGGGGGTGGTCATCGAGGGCCCGAACCACGGGCGCGTGACCATCCATGGCGTCGGCCTGCATGGCCTCAAGCCACCACCCGGGCCACTGTACGTGGGTAACTCCGGCACCTCGATGCGCCTGCTGTCGGGCCTGCTGGCTGGCCAGCCGTTCGACGTCACCATGACTGGCGATGCCTCGCTGTCCAAGCGTCCGATGAACCGCGTGGCCAACCCGCTGCGGGAAATGGGCGCGGTAGTGGAGACCGGCCCGGACGGCCGTCCGCCGCTGACCATTCGCGGTGGTCACAAGCTCAAGGCGCTGAACTACACGCTGCCGATGGCCAGTGCCCAGGTCAAATCCTGCCTGCTGCTCGCTGGCCTGTACGCCGAAGGCACCACCACCGTCACCGAGCCGGCACCGACCCGCGATCACACCGAGCGCATGCTTCGTGGTTTCGGCTATGCGGTAGAGAGCAACGGCCCGGTCGCCTCGCTGCAGGCCGGTGGCAAGCTCACCGCTACCCGCATCGAAGTGCCAGCGGATATCTCCTCGGCGGCCTTCTTCCTGGTCGCCGCGTCGATCGCCCAGGGCTCGGAGCTGGTGCTCGAGCACGTCGGCATCAACCCGACCCGTACCGGTGTGATCGACATCCTGCGCCTGATGGGCGGCGACATCACCCTGGAAAACCAGCGTGAAGTTGGCGGCGAGCCGGTGGCCGATCTGCGTGTGCGGGGCACCCAGCTCAAGGGCATCGAGATCCCCGAGGCCCTGGTGCCGCTGGCGATCGACGAATTCCCGGTGCTGTTCGTCGCCGCCGCCTGCGCTGAAGGCCGCACCGTGCTGCGTGGCGCCGAAGAGCTGCGGGTCAAGGAATCGGACCGCATCCAGGTGATGGCCGACGGCCTGACCGCCCTGGGCGTGAAGTGCGAGCCGACCCCCGACGGCATCATCATCGACGGCGGTCAGATTGGCGGCGGCGAAGTGCACGGTCACGGCGACCACCGCATCGCCATGGCCTTCAGCGTGGCCTCGCTGCGCGCCAGCGCCCCGATTCGAATCCACGACTGCGCCAACGTCGCCACCTCGTTCCCGAACTTCCTGGCGCTGTGCGCCGAAGTCGGCATCCGCGTGGCCGAAGAGGGCAAGTCGTGATCGCTCAAGCGCCTGTCATCACCATCGACGGCCCAAGCGGTTCCGGCAAGGGCACCGTTGCCGGCCTGTTGGCCCGCGAACTGGGCTGGAGATTGCTCGACTCCGGCGCTCTGTACCGGTTGCTGGCGTTCAATGCCACCAACCATGGTGTCGACCTGACCAACGAAGAACTGCTCAAGGCCTTGGCCGCCCATCTGGATGTGCAGTTCATCGCCGCTGAGCCGGGTAAGCTGCAACAGATCATTCTCGAAGGCGAAGACGTCAGCAACGTCATCCGCACCGAGACGGTCGGTGCCGGCGCCTCGATGGTCGCCTCGCTGCCGGCCGTGCGTGAGGCGCTGCTGCAGCGCCAGCGCGCCTTCCGCGAGCTGCCCGGGTTGATCGCCGATGGTCGTGACATGGGCACCGTGGTGTTCCCCGACGCGCCGCTGAAGGTGTTTCTCACCGCCAGTGCCGAGGAGCGTGCCCGCCGCCGCTACCTCCAGTTGAAGGGCAAAGGCGAAGATGTTAGTCTGTCGAGTCTGCTAGATGAGATTCGTGCGCGTGATGAGCGCGACACCCAACGTGCGGTGGCCCCGCTGAAGCCAGCGGCCGACGCCATCCAGTTGGACTCCACCGAGTTGTCCATCGAGCAGGTGTTGCAACGTATCAGGAGCGAGCTCGCCCAGCGCGATCTGCTCTGATAGCCAGGAGAGCAGGCAGGGGCACCAGTCAACGTCCTGCCGGCTTTCCTTTACTTAAAACAAACCCACATTGTCTGGAATGTGGCGATGGGCGTCTGTTTCGCCCGAATCTACAGGAATTAAAATGAGCGAAAGCTTTGCAGAACTCTTTGAAGAAAGCCTGAAAACCCTCAATCTTCAGCCGGGTGCAATCATCTCCGGTATCGTTGTCGACATCGACGGCGACTGGGTTACCGTACACGCTGGCCTGAAGTCCGAGGGCGTCATCCCGCTCGAGCAGTTCTACAACGAAGCTGGCGAGCTGACCATCAAGGTCGGTGACGAAGTTCACGTTGCGCTGGACGCGGTCGAAGACGGCTTTGGCGAAACCAAACTGTCCCGTGAAAAAGCCAAGCGCGCCGAGTGCTGGATTGTTCTGGAAGCAGCTTTCGCCGCCGAAGAAGTGGTCAAGGGCGTTATCAACGGTAAGGTTAAGGGCGGCTTCACTGTCGACGTTAACGGCATCCGTGCGTTCCTGCCGGGCTCCCTGGTTGATGTCCGCCCAGTGCGCGACACCTCCCACCTCGAAGGCAAAGAGCTGGAATTCAAGGTCATCAAGCTGGACCAGAAGCGCAACAACGTTGTCGTTTCCCGTCGCAGCGTGCTGGAAGCCGAGAACAGCGCCGAGCGCGAAGCCCTGCTGGAAACCCTGCAGGAAGGCCAACAGGTCAAGGGTATCGTCAAGAACCTCACCGACTACGGCGCATTCGTGGACCTGGGCGGTATCGACGGCCTGCTGCACATCACCGACATGGCTTGGAAGCGCATCAAGCACCCGTCGGAAATCGTCAACGTTGGTGACGAAGTCGACGTTCGCGTTCTGAAGTTCGACCGTGAGCGCAACCGCGTTTCCCTGGGTCTGAAGCAGATGGGCGAAGATCCGTGGGTAGCTATCACTTCGCGTTACCCAGAAGGTACTCGCGTACAGGCTCGCGTTACCAACCTGACCGACTACGGCTGCTTCGCTGAGCTGGAAGAAGGCGTTGAAGGTCTGGTACACGTTTCCGAAATGGACTGGACCAACAAGAACATCCACCCGTCGAAAGTCGTTCAGGTTGGCGACGAAGTGGAAGTCATGGTTCTGGACATCGACGAAGAGCGTCGTCGTATCTCCCTGGGTATCAAGCAGTGCAAATCCAACCCATGGGAAGACTTCTCCGGCCAGTTCAACAAGGGTGACAAGATCACCGGTACCATCAAGTCGATCACCGACTTCGGTATCTTCATCGGCCTGGAAGGCGGCATCGACGGTCTGGTTCACCTGTCCGACATCTCCTGGAACGAAACCGGCGAAGAAGCCGTACGTCGTTTCAAGAAGGGCGACGAGCTGGAAACCGTCATCCTGTCGGTCGACCCAGAGCGCGAGCGCATCTCCCTGGGCATCAAGCAGCTGGAAGACGATCCGTTCTCCAACTTCGTTGCTGTCAATGACAAGGGCGCTATCGTCAAGGGCATCGTGAAAGAAGTTGACGCCAAGGGCGCCATCGTCACCCTGGCCGAAGACATCGAAGCCACTCTGAAAGCTTCCGAAATAAGCCGTGACCGCGTTGAAGACGCGCGTAACGTTCTGAAGGAAGGCGAAGAGATCGAAGCCAAGATCATCAGCGTCGACCGCAAGTCCCGCGTTATCAGCCTGTCCATCAAGTCGAAGGACGATGCTGAAGAGCGCGAAGCCATCCAGAGCCTGAAAAACGCTCCGGAAGCGGCTGCCGACACCACCATGGCCGCGCTGCTGCGCGAAGCTATGGCCAAGCAGAACTGAGTTCTGTTTGATCGGTAAAAAGGGGTGGCCTTCGGGCCACCCTTTTTTTTGTGTGGGGGCGGGGGTGTTGGTCTGATGGAGGTGCCTGTCTGGAGATGGGTGGTGGCGCTCGATATCCGCACCACCGCACCCCTGAAGCGAACCCCCGGTGCCGCCACACGGAAGCCCCTCAAAAGCAGCCGATACTGCTCTTCTACGCCTTGATCAAACTCGCCATTTCCCTTCGATAACGCCCACGGCTGTCGACGATCAATCGAGCGTTGTCGGCAATCATGTCATAGTCAAAGCGATCATGATCCGTCGCCAGCACCACCGCGTCGTACTCGGCAAGGGTTTGCGGGGTCAGCGCTACGCTCTCCATCACGAAATCGTAGATTCCATGGCCATGGAACGTCGGTACATGCGGATCGCTGTAAGCTGTGATCCCACCGCGCTGGCGAAGCAGTTTGATGATCTCCAGGGCTGGGGACTCTCGCATGTCGTCGATGTTTTTCTTGTAGGCGATACCGAGCACTAGCACCTTGCTGTTTTTTACGGGCTTACCATGCTCGTTGAGGCCATCCACCAACTTGTTCACGACATACTCGGGCATGCCTTGGTTTATTTCACCCGACAGCTCGATGAAACGGGTGTGCAGGCCATAGGCGCGAGCCTTCCAGGTCAGATAGAAGGGGTCGATCGGAATGCAATGACCACCTAGTCCTGGGCCTGGATAGTAGGGGGTAAAACCAAAAGGCTTGGTGGCGGCGGCATCGACTACCTCGAAGATATCGATCCCCATCTTGTCGGCAACGATCTTCATCTCGTTCACCAGGCCGATATTGACCGCCCGGTGGATGTTCTCCAGCAGCTTGGTCAACTCTGCTGCCTTGGTCGAACTCACCGGCACCACGCGGTCGATGGCGACCTGGTAAAGCGCGACACCGACTTGCAAACAGGCTTCTGTGGCGCCGCCGACCACTTTGGGGATGGTCTGGGTATCGAAGTGCTTGTTGCCCGGGTCTTCACGCTCTGGAGAATAAAGCACGAACACATCAGTACCCACGTTCAGGCCTTGCTGGCAAATGCGCGGAATGATCTCTTCGTCGGTAGTGCCGGGATAGGTCGTGCTTTCCAACGAGACGACCTGGCCCGACCGCAGGTAAGGGGCAATGGCATCGGCCGTGTTGATGACGTAACTGATATCCGGTTCGCGGTATTCATTGAGAGGTGTTGGTACGCACAGAATCAATGCATCGCACTCTGCTACCCGGCTGAAATCACAGGTTGCCCGGAAACCGGCCTGGCAGGCCTGACTGATGTCTTCGCCACGAATATGCTCGATGTAACTGAGTCCATCGTTGAGCATGTCGACTTTATGGGTGTCGATGTCCAGGCCCAACACTCTGAAGCCTGCGGCGGTATAGCGCAGCATCAATGGCAGGCCTACATAGCCAAGGCCGACGATGCCAATGACCGCTTCACGGTTGTCGATGCGGGCGATAAGGGTGGATTTTGCGTCCATTACAAATGCTGTTCCGTTATTGAAGTGCGGTGCGGTCAAGACCAAGTGAACACGCCCGGCAACCAGGCGGTGATGCGCTGGTACCAAGGGGTATTGCCGGCCGTAATGCCAAGGGCCGGCATGCGCAATACCTGGGCAAAGTCGGGCGTGCGCTGCGACAGGCGATGGCGCTCGCGTACCAGCGTCAGGCCATTGGCCGCGATACGGCGGAGCAACTCAGGGTCGTTTCGCAACTGGTGGTACTTGGCGAGCGCCTCGTCGAGGGTGTCGTAGTGCACCACGTTGTGCATGTCGACCAGGCCGAGGTGTTCGTCTTCGGAGGGTTGTCGCTTGGCCATCAGCAGGCAGCCGCAACCCATGGCCTCGAAGTTCTTGGCCATGTATTCGTTGAAGCCAATGTCGGCGCTAAGGAAGACGGCGATGCGATTGAGCAGTTGCAGATACTCGTCGGGCGTCTGGGTGCGCAGTGCTTGCAGCCCGCAGCGATCGGTCATGCGTTCGAGTAGGTGGCGGCGCTCGTTGTAGACCTGGCTCTTGGTGCGACCGATGAAGCCCAGCGGTATATCACGGGCGATGCCCAGATCATCCAGCACGGCATCGTCGTAGGCCTTGGGGATGCACCAGGCATCGATTCCGCGGGCCTTGAAATGGTCGCGCATGTGGTAGCTGGTGACGATGATGCGAGCGTTGCGCAGGCGTTTGAAGCCGGCGGCGAACTGGTTGTGGAACTTGCTCTTGGCGATCAGTTCCTGGCAAGCGTCCTCTTCATAGAACACCAGACCCTCGACCTGACTCAGGGCGTTGGCAGCTTTGCCCATGCGTCGCAGCGGCACATCGAAGAGGATCCGGTCCCAGGCGCTGAAATCGGTGCTCTTCAGGTAGGGTCGGATATCGTGAACCTGGGCCTTGCTCAGCTTGTGTACATCGACCTGGGTGAAGTGAGTCTTCAAACCGGCGAACAGTGTGTCGAAGGACCGGGCACGCTCCTGCCGACTGACGATAAGCAGTTTCATGTCAATGTCCTGCACTGGAAGTTGGAAGGCGGTAGTGGTGGCCACTCATCAATTGCTGGTAGTACAGCGTTTCGTCGAGATCGTCGGTACCGTGCAGCCAGTTCTGCTTGCCGTGGCGTTGCGATAACGACTTGCGTAGCTCGACCTTGATGTCGGCAACTGTGCCTGTCGGCAGCAGGCAAGTGATGACGGTGGCCGGAGCGCTCAAGGCGTACTGCTTCGCGGCCAGCCAATTGCCGCCCCGTGCCCACCACAGCAAGCGTTGGCGCTGATCGCCAGACAGTTGTTCGCGAGCTACGACGGTTCCGTGGCGGCTGAGCGTGTCGATGATCTCCTGTTCATGCCCTTGATCAGCGGTTTCCTGCCGCGTTACCAGCATGAACAGGTTGTCAGGTGTCTGTTCGTTGCTGGCCTGCAGGCGCTGGGCCTCCAATTCGAACAGTTGGGCCAGCCAGGCATCCTGGTCGGGCCAGCGCCGGATCAAGTCGAAGGGCATCGCCCAGCCCTGTTCATGCAACCAGAGATGGGCCTGCACCAAGCTGTCGATCGGCGGAATCGCCACGCCTTCGCGAGCGGCTTCAAGCAACAGGCGTTGACGGTAATCCTTCTTGGCAGGCAGCCGACTGGCCTCGCTATCGCCGGGCTGCACGCGCAAACCACTGTTCTGCCGCTTGTGGTAAGTCAGGTGATAGGTCAGCGCTGGGATGTAGTCGGCGGGTGCAATGCGGTACCAGCCGCGAGGGTCGTGCACGCGGGTGTCCAGCAGATGACGGGCCCGCACTGGTGGGTAATAGGGCATGTGGCGGTAGGACAGGCCGCTGCGACCGGAGTCGCTATAGATGTCGAACTTGACCTTGTTGGCTTTGCGGCCGAAGTTGAAGAACGGCATGGCTGCAGCAATGCGCGGCAGGGAGCCGTGCTGCACCAGGATATCGATATCGTCCGCCAACTGGCCGGACAGTACCTCGGGAACTTCATCGTACCAGCGCAGCACGACGTAGGGAACATTCTCCCGAGCCAGGCCTTCGAGAAAGCGCGTGGGGTTGCGCAGGCGCAGGCTGAAGCCTCTGTCAGCCTTTAGTTTCTTGCGCCAGCGTGCCAGGCGCAGGCGCGCCAGCAGTTGCGTGAAAAGCTTCATTTGAATATCCGATAACGTTTGGCGCGGGACAACTCGACTTTCTTGCCCAGTGTGTAAGCGGCCAGCAGTTTGTGCGCCGTCGAGCCGAAGCTCTCGGCATTACGCTCCATCAAGTGATGGGCCCATTGGTCGAAGGCATCGCTTTCGATGGACTGCCTGGCCCATTTCTGGAACAGATAACCCAAGGAGTAGCTGTAGATTTCGCCTTTACGTGACTGGTCCCAGGCCATGTACTCGAAGTCGATGACCCGCACCTGGTCGTCTGTATCGAGCATGAGGTTGCGGGTATTGAGATCCAGATGGAAAACCCCCGCCTGGGCCAGGCGTAGCAGCACCGGCTCGACGGCGTCCAGGGCCTGGAGGGGATCGTGCTGTAGCCGCTCGTGCAAGGTCTGGTGGCCGCTCAGGTAGGGATAGGCCACTACCTGCTGCTTGCACCCGAGAAGGGTGCGGTTCTCCAGGTATGCGCGGGTTGGCAGGCCGGGCAGCCCAAGCGCCTGGAAGCGTTCGGCATTGCTGCGCTCAGCCCAGCCATGACGCTGGCCATGCACGGGGCATTCGTGTTTCCAGCGAGCCCGCCAGCGCTGTTTGAAGCGACGGATGTTGAACACCTTGAACACCAGCGTGTCCTGGTCACCTACCCGGACCTGGGTTTCGTCGCTGCGTGGGTTGAGGAGGGCGAGGGTTTCGGGGTGATCGATGAAGCGGTTTAGCTCTTGCTGCTCAGTGGCAGAAAGATCCTCAGCGAGGAACATCGAAGTCAGCATGGGATGGGCACGTACTCGGAGCGCACGGCAATTGGCAAGATCGGAGGCATTGATCGAGCCAGAGCGCTCTAACATAGGAATATTTCATTGTTGTAACAGCTAGATACATTTTTCCTAATTTAGTGAATGATGTCAAATTGATTGCATGGGAATTCCGCATCCCTCTCCACGGATCCTTAATTGTGTTAACCCGGGTGGTGATCTGGAAAAACCGCGTCGGCAGCCTGTGCATACCCAGCCGTGAACGTCTCGTTCTTGAATTTTTTTATTAAGTCAAGATCCACCCTGTTCAAATCCCGCCGAGCGTGCTACAACCTGATTAAGCAATGATCTAGCTGCTTGATAACGAAGGGAAAAACATGACGAAGTCGGAGCTGATCGAACGTATTGTCACCCAGCAGGGCCTGCTCTCCTCGAAGGATGTGGAGTTGGCCATCAAGACCATGCTTGAGCAGATGTCACAGTGCCTGGCAACCGGTGACCGCATCGAAATTCGCGGTTTCGGCAGCTTTTCCCTGCACTATCGCGCCCCCCGGGTAGGCCGCAACCCCAAGACCGGCCAGTCGGTCAGCCTCGAGGGCAAATTCGTCCCGCACTTCAAACCAGGCAAGGAGCTGCGTGATCGCGTCAACGAAGACGAAGCCGATCACGCACACTGACCGGGCAAAGGAGCAGAAACATGCGTAACCTCAAGCGCGCCTTGGCGGCGTTGTTCGTGCTGCTGTTGGCGGCTGTGGTGCTGTTCTTCGTGCTGGAAAACCAGCAGAGCGTTGCCCTGGTCCTGTTCGGCTGGACCGCGCCAGCAGTGCCGGTGGCCGTTGTGGTCCTCGCTGCGCTTGTCGTTGGCCTCGCCATCGGTCCCTTGCTGGGCACCTACGCCTTCATGCGCAGCAAGCGCAAACTGCGCCGCAGCGCCCGGCAGGAAGCCCTGGCCAGCAGCTGAGGTCGATTCCTACAATCCGTTGAGATTTGCGCGCTGGGTTCACAGGCCGAGGAGTGGGGTAATGCTTGCCCGTTCCTCAATCGCCAAGGATCAGCGCCATGCAATTTCCCTCCCTTAGCCATCACGGTGGTGTTCGTGACGTCACCGGCTCCTGCCATCAACTTCACCTCGATGCAGCAACCAGCCTATTGATCGACTGCGGCCTCGAGCAGGGCGATGAGTCAGGCGAGCTCGGCTTCGATATCCAGGGCGTGCAAGCGCTGATCGTCACCCACGTCCACCTCGATCACATTGGGCGCATTCCGGCGCTGTTCGCAGCGGGCTTCCGTGGCCCCATCTACTGCAGCGAACCCTCAGCCAAACTCCTGCCGCTGGTGCTGGAGGATGCCTACAAGCTCGGCATCAGCCGCGAACCGGCCCATGTCGCGCGTTATCTTGAATTCCTGCAAGAACGCATCGTCCCGCTGCCGTTCGGCCATTGGCACGACGTCGTGCAGCGCGAGGGCCTGGGTTGCCGTATCCGTCTGCAGCGCGCCGGGCACCTGCTGGGTTCGGCCTATGTCGAGTGTGATATGGACCTGGGTGCTGAAAACACCCGCTATGTCTTCTCGGGCGACCTGGGTGCGCCCTGTAATCCCTTGCTGCGTCCAGTAGAGCCGCCAGAGCGAGCCGATGTGCTGGTGCTGGAGAGTACCTATGGTGACCGCCTGCATCCCGACCGCAGCCAGCGTCAACAGCAACTGGAGCAGGGGATCGACCGCGCGCTGGCGGATCGAGGCACGATACTCATTCCAGCCTTCAGCCTGGGGCGCACCCAGGAGTTGCTCTACGAGCTGGAAGACATCCTGCACCGCAAGGCGCTGCTAGGGGCCAAGGGCGCCGCTTCTGGCGACGATCCGCTGGATTGGTCCCAGTTGCCGGTGATTCTCGATTCTCCGCTCGCACAGCGCATTACCAGGGCCTACAAGGACCTGCATCAATACTGGCGTACCGAGGCCCGGGATAAACTCGACGAGGGTCGTAATCCGCTGGCGTTCGATCAGTTGGTGACTGTCGATACCCATGCCAGGCATCAGCAGGTGGTGAACTACCTCAAGAGCACCGGGCGGCCGGCGATCGTCATTGCCGGTAATGGTATGTGCTCGGGTGGGCGGATCGTGAACTACCTGAAGGCCATGTTGGGGGATGCGCGGCATGAAGTGATGTTCGTGGGGTATCAGGCCAAAGGGACGCCTGGGGCGGTGATACAGGCGTGTGAAGGGGTGCAGGGGTTTGTGGCGGTGGACCTGGATGGGGAGCGGTATGAGGTGAGGGCCAAGGTGATGAGCTTGGCGGGGTACTCGGGGCATGCGGATCAGGCCGGGTTGGTGGGGTTTGCGATGGGGCGGGGGAGGCCGGCGGGGAGGGTGGTTCTGGTGCATGGGGAGGAGGGGGCGAAGCGGGTTTTGGCGGGGGTTTTGCGGGATCGATATCGGATGATGGGGGCTGAGTTGGAGGTTGCTGTGCCTTAGCAGCCGTTTGGCGGAGGGGGTCATGCCTGTCGGAAAATGAGGAACTTCTGCGCTCCGGTTTCCTCTATTACTGATTAATGATTAAGATGGCAGGTAGCGAGCGCCCAGCCGGACCACCACTGCGTCGAGTGTGGCGGGTGGCGGAAGGGATTGGGGGTTCTGGCGTGCCATTTTCCAGAAACCTTGCAGACAGACGGATCTAAGGAAAAATAGAACAAATGCGCAGTGAACGTGAGCGCCTGAGCGGTGATGACGAGATTGATCTGTTTGAGCTGATTGCGGGAATTTGGAAGAACAGAGCGCTGGTGCTGGCCACCGCTGGCATCGTAACGGCGGCGGCTGTCGCTTACGCGCTACTGGCGACTCCCATTTATAGTGCGAAAGTATTCGTCCAGCCCCCGTCACAAAATGATATAGCGCAACTGAATTTCGGCCGCGGCGGAACCAGCGGGATGGCCATGCTGACGGTAAAAGATGTCTATGATATTTACCTGCGTAATTTACAGTCTGAGTCGCTACGTCGAGAGTTTTTTCGAAAGTTTTATCTACCTAGTCTTACTGAGGAAGAGCGGCAAGGTTCGCAAGATGAACTGTACGCTGAGTTTCAGAAAGTTCTATCTCTTGGTCCAGCCGGAAAAGAGTCGCCCAATCGGTACTTTGTGAAGGTTAATCTACCGGATCCCCAAGAAGCGGCCGAATGGGCTACCCGTTATGTTGAGATGGCTGGGTATCGAGGGGTAAGCGAGGTAGTCAAGGACGCGAAAGCTGATGCCACAATCAAAGCTAATAATCTTGAACAGCAAATTACAGCATCTCGCGAGAGTACGCGTAAACGGCGAGAGGATGACATCGCTCGGTTGACCGAGGCGTTGCGTGTTGCGAAATCGATTGGACTTGAAAAGCCCCCGATAATTTCGGCCGAGGTATCAGCGGGAATGGAAGGTTCATTAACGTATATGCGTGGTAGTAAAGCGTTGGAGGCAGAAATTGCCAATCTTCGCGAGCGGGCTTCAGATGACCCGTATGTAGCGAATTTACGCCAAAGACAGGAAGCGTTAGCATTTTATCGAACACTGTCCGTTGACAGCGGAGTTGTGCAGGTTTATCGCCAAGATGGAGCTATTGAGTCTCCAGATAAACCTATAAAGCCCAAGCGTTTTCTTATTGTGGTTGGCGGGTTGGTAGGCGGGCTTCTATTGGGTGTAATGCTGGCTGCGTTAAAAAATTTACGCCAAAGAGTGAGGGAGAGCGGGAGGCCTAAAGTTCAATCTGGGGTTGGGGGGCAGTAGTCTACTGTTTTGTTAGAAGCATCGTGTTATTTGCTTGCTTCTTCACGCTCTCTGGCGCAAACAGCCTAGTCAGCCGTTTGCGCCTTTGAATTTATGTAGCTTAGCGGTTGATTCAATGGATGATGCTGATCCAAATTTAGTATTGCGTATCGCAAGGAATGGATGGCTGATTAAGGACGTAGCAGTAGTGGTAGCTGTTCGTAGTATATAGACTCGAGTTCGTTGTGGTTTTGTGTTTTGGTCGCTAATTAATGGGTTGAATTAGCTTTGTAAGTGGATGGTATTACCTGGTTGTCACATCGGGGTACCGCTGGAGTGAGCTTTTTGTTGTAGTCCCAAGTAAGGCTGGAGGCTGGACAAGTATTGTGAGAGATTTTCACTTGCTAGCTGGCGGTAGGTTGTAATGGCTTTTCCTAATGGATGAAATAATGGCAGGCGAAAAATGAGGGGGCGGCAAGCTCTGAGTTTAAAGATAAGAATAGATACTGTTCTTGTTCTTCTGATTTCTCTAACTCCATTCAATTTGTCAGTGGTGGATAAGACTGGCCTGGATGTTAATCTCGACAACGCTTTAGATAAGGTTGTTCGAGTGTTATGGCTATTTGTCGCAATGTCCGCAATCGCTTTGCTTAGGCCGAGCTCACTAATTGGAGTGTTCAGTGCTCGCTCTCGGCTGATGAAATTGTTGCTGGTATATTTTTTTGTTGCTCTATTAGGGCTTGCGCTCAATGGAGTGGGCGTTGTTGGGTACTACAGATTATTTGAGTACCTGCCATTTTTTTGTGCGTTGGTAATGCTGGATAGAGTGCTGATCAAAGAGGGGCTTGAGTCTGCGGTAAATATATTTTCAAAATGGGTCTACTTAGCCGCTTGGATGACACTAGTAGTAGTTGTTATAGGTGCTATCTTCTCTTTTGAACATTTTTACGCGCTGGAGACACAGGGGCGCTATCGTCTTGGTGGGGACGCTTACAGTCCTAATTACTTAGGGATGGTATTCGTGGCAGGCATCCTGTCCGCGATCTATTTGTATGGACAAACAGCCTCTCAGGTGCGACGATTTCTGCTAGTCGTTAACTGCTGTCTATTTGTTGTTGTTCTGTATTTGACTGGAAGTCGAACGGCTCAATTCTCGCTCATTGCAGCCCTAGGATGGTGGTGGTACGTTAAACGGACTCAATTAGTCAGGATGACGTTGGTGGTAACCGTATTATTCGTAATTGCACCGGTTCTTGTGCTTTTTTTACAGTTCTTGATGGAGGAGTTACTGCCGCTAATTGGGAGGGGCGAGCGGCCGCTTTATGATTTGCTGACACTAAATAATAGAAGTGTCGTTGCTGAGGTTGGACTTAAAGGTGCATTTGAGCACTGGGGGATCGGTGTCGGATTTGTTGAAGGGGTGAAAGAGTATTACAGGAACAACTTTACGCAAAGCTATTGGCTTCCGCCGCACTCGCACAATGCGTTGATCGAAGTTTTTCTATCAAGTGGTTTGTTTGCATTGCTGATAATGCTATTTCCGTTTTTTTTGGTGGTAAAAAGCGGTGTAAAACAGACCTTCAATCCAGGCGCAACTCATTATAAGTACCTCGTGGCACTATCAATACCTTTGCTTCTAGGTTGTGCTACGATGACGATTTTTGGTGGTGTTTATACTGTACTCACATTTTGGTTTTTCTCAGTCGCTCTTCTTGTTGGGAGAGGCAGATGAGGACGAAAGTTGTTTATCTTTTCGATCAGCTACTGTTTTCCGCATTTAGCTTTGTTTTGTTTCTGGTGGTTGATAAGCAATTCGATTTGGCTGATGTGGCTCAATACTCTGTTATGGTGTCGGGTTGTGCGTTCTTGTTAAACTTCGGTTTTGCATTGATGGTAGAGCGGCGCCTCGGTGGAGAGGATAAAAGGCTAACGTTCTATGATTTTATAGTTTTGATTACATTAGTTGGTGTAATGGATGCACTAATTTCTTCTGTGCTTTGGCATGATTACAAGCATAGCGTTCTGTTAGGGCTGACAATGTTTGCAAGTTCAATGCTGTGGTTGTCAAGGCGTATTACTTTATTGGATGAGGGTCTGATAAAGTTTTCTGTCATGCTGACGGTGCTGTCAGGTGCAGGTTCCGTTTGTGCGGCGTATGTTGTTCAAAGGTTTTCTTGGTTTCTCGTGACCTATAGTTTAATTTGTGCGGTTGCTGTAACCATTCTTGTGGCCCTTTCTATCCGAAGCGCGGGAAAAGGCGTACGCCATTCATTTGGCGTTTTGCTAGCGGAGCCGGGGCATTTACTTAAGTCTGTAATGTTGGTCCCTCTCCTTTGGTTCCCTTCCAATGGTATTTACTTGGTGTTGACTTACCTTGGTAGCACCCATGTGCTAGTGGAAATGCGAAAGTTGCTTATGTTGCTTTCTCCTGTGCAGCAACTTTCGAGTGCAATGATAAATTATATTTTTTCGCGTAATCGCAATTATGCTTCGTCTCGATTTGAGTATTTGGTACTGCCCTTATCCATTGCTGTACTGGCTACGCCTGTATGTGCTGTTATTTATAAGGTGCTTCTAGATGGTCCGGTTGTAGGGCTTGATTTATGGTTCGCCTTTGCTCTTATAGTTGGATGTATGCTGGCTATCTCTATCATGCAGTCGGTATTGCGGGTAGGCGGAAAACAGAGTGCGGTGATAGTTTCTTTCTCTATTGCTGTTATTGTAAAGTTGATGTGCCTGGTATTATTCTATTATTTCGGTGGCGGTATAAGCCTGACGGCTGGATTTATCTCCATGGCAGTAGCTTACAGTGCGAGTGCAGTTTCCCTGGGGTTCTTTTTCGCACCTTGGCATAATAAGTCTGAGAGGGTAGAGCTTTGAAGTACTTGGAGTATTTGAAGGATTATCTCGGTATTAACTCTGCTATCCGGGTTGTAAATTTTCCAATTACGGATAATTGCAATTCGCGGTGCACGATGTGCAATATTTGGAAGAATAATGCTACCAACGAAATTTCTCCCGAGGAAATCTCCAAAGTTCTATCGGCAGCAGAGTTTAGGCACGTAAAGCATTTAGGTATTTCTGGTGGTGAACCAACGCTGCGAAAGGATCTTGTGCGGTGTGTTGAGGCAATCGTCAATGCTCTGCCGATGCTGGAGACTTTATCCATCACTTCTCATGGTTATAGTAGTTCTCGGTGGCGCCGATTTTTACCGCTTATCAAGCAGATTACTAGTGAGAAAGGCGTTGACTTTAGCCTGAATATATCTATGGATGGATATGGTGTCCGACACGATATGATTCGTGGGATCGATGGTGCATTTATAAAGTCTAGCAGGACAATAGAGTTAGCCAAGGAGCTAGGAGTTAGGTTGCAGCTCCAGTACACAATCTCCACCATGAATGTCTACTCTATGCAGATGGCCCTGAGTCATGCTCGTGCGCTGGGTGTTGAGATAATATTCCGGCTCGCTACAAATATAGAGAGACTGTACAATGCTGATCGGAGTGAAGTATTCATTGGAAGTGAAGAACGCTCCTTTGTTGCAGACTTCTTCTCATCTGAAGAGCTATTGTCTCAGACCCGCTCGCTATCTAGGAAATTATACTATGATCGTATGGGGCGTTGGCTCACCCATGGGGGCGGGCGTGAGATGCCGTGCTATTTCCAAGATCAAGGGATTCTGCTGACTTCGAATTTGCAGTTGTATCCCTGTTCAATCGCGACAAAGCCGGCAGCCGAAAATTTACGAAGTGCTAATTATGTATTGTCAAATGTAGGGCTTTCGACGGCAAGACAACACACAAAAGATAATTATTGCTCGAGCTGTATTCATGATCAGAGTGGGGCTTGGAGTCCCTTCAATATTGTTAGCTATAAGGTCCGCCAATTAAAATTGTTCCGTGTCGTCAAAAAGCTTTTGCGATTCTCGGATAACATTGTTAGTGCTGCTATGTTGAGGTTTAGGCTCGCAATTGGCAAGATCCCTGTGCCGTTAGTAAGGGGGGGTGTTACCAAGGCTACTATCATTGGTGCATATGGTGGCGAGCATGTGGGCGATGCCGCGATTCTTGGAGGCGTCATTCTCAGATTAAAAGAAAAGTTTGATACTCGACACTTTACAATATTGAGTTTTCGCCCTGCAAGGACTCTCAAGTGGGTGCAATCCCTTAAGATTGAGGGGGTTGAATTCAATGTTGTTACGCTGAGTAAGCGAAACCTAAGAAGCTCGCTCAAACAGAGTGATGGTCTTGCTTATGCCGGCGGGCCAATTATGGATATTCCAGTTAATCTAAGTTTTTATTTGTACGCGTCATTACTTGCTCGGAAGAAAGGTCTGCCTTTTGTTGTTGAAGGTGTGGGGCTAGGTCCGTACAAGCGTACCGTTAGCAAGTACTTGGCGTCTTTGATGCTGATGAATTCCGCGCATACTACCTTGCGGAGTCAAAGTAATTTAGATAGCTTGCCCAATCATGCCAAGCTTCATATTGAGAAGGTTGGTCGAGATCCAGCTTTCGATTACCTAGACTATTATCGTAACTTAGTGGGCGGTCTGAATTACTCCGCGCGTGAGCGAGGAGAGATATCTGCACTTGATGATTACATTGCTGATAGACAGAAAGTGCTCTTTGTCAATCTGCGTCCTATTTGGAGCGCCTATGCTTTGAAAGGGACTGAGGGAACAGTTTCTTCGGTGGTTGAGCGTTCAGTTGCCGAGTTAAGCGAATTCGTTAATGGGCTAGATAAAGAGTGGGCCGTTGTACTAATTCCTTTCAATCCTGATACCTATGGATTTTCTGATTTTAGTTCCTTTTATGATTTGGTTGCGCAAATTTCGCCTTCTCGTGATTTCTATACCGTAGAATATGAGCCGGGCGTCCCATTGATGCTGGAATTACTCGCGCGCTGTACTCATCTTTTGGCTATGCGATTCCATGCGTGTATTTTTGGGATTTCGAGCGGTAAAGATGTATACGGAATAGACTATCAAATTGGTGGGAAGGGTAAGGTGGCAGGCCTTTTTGAAAGTATCCAGAGTGATAATTATAGTAATGTAGGCGCGCTGACTGCGGGTAATCTTCGCCATTGGGTTGAGCTGTAATTGTGTGATTTGAAATCACGTTCTGATGGTTTCAAATACTATGTGTGGATAAAATTTAATGCGTATACTACTGGCACATAATTTTTACAACTCAGCCACTCCCTCCGGCGAGAATCAGGTGCTTGAAGCTGAAAGGAGATTGCTCGCTAAGAATGGTGATGATGTTCAACTGTTTAGCAAGTATAGCGACTCAATAGCGAAGAAGGGGAAGCTAGGTGTCTTATCAGCGGCTTTGGGAACGCCCTGGCGAATGGATATCAAGCATGAGTTGAGAAGTGTTTTGGATGGGTTTCAGCCAGATATTGTGCATGTGCATAATACGTTCCCATTGATATCACCTGCTATTTTTCCTGCTCTTGCAGGACGCGCCGCCCGTGTGCTGACACTTCACAATTACAGGCTGTTTTGCCCCGCAGCTATTCCTATGAGGGAAGGTAAGGTTTGCATTGAGTGCATGCAGGCGAAGTCGTCCTTACCTTCCCTAATCCATGGTTGCTACAGGGAAAGTCGTCTAGCTACTCTACCCATGGCTTTGAACGTTGAGCTTCATAGGTACTTGGGCACTTGGCGGAAGCATGTAGATGCATTTATAGCACTTTCAGAATTTCAGCGGTCATTAATGATTGATGCTGGATTACCTGCGGAAAAGGTTTTTGTTAAACCTAATTTTTACCCAGGCTCTCCAGTAGTGCAGCCTTGGCTTAATCGCGAACCGTATGTCGTATTTGTAGGTCGTTTGACCGCAGAAAAAGGCGTTATTTCATTACTTAGGGCCTGGCAAGCATGGGGAGCTGCGGCACCAGAGTTGCGAATTGTAGGTGACGGTGCATTACGTGATCAGTTGGAAAGTATGGGTGCCGGTTTACCAGTTCGGTTTTTAGGGCAGGTAGATGCTAAGGAGGCTGAAAGACAAATCGCAAATGCGCGCCTTCAAATTCTGCCATCCGAATGGTTCGAGGGCTTCCCGATGGTGATCCGTGAAGCATTTGCTTTTGGTACGCCGGCAGCTGTTTCGGATATTGGGCCGTTACCCTCAATCGTGCAAAATGGCACGAGTGGTATCGTTTTTAAACCGGCTGCACCAGATTCAATACTAGCATGCGTCCGTGATGCTTGGCATACGCCTGGCCTACTGGAAAGACTTGGACAAGGCGCTCGGTTGGCTTTCGAGGAAAATTACACCGAAGGGGCTAACTACGCCATACTTCGAAGCATTTACGAACAAGCTATGAAGGTTTCTTCTCAATGAGCATGAACACAGATCAACCCGGTCGAGAGACCTGTCAAGTTATCGGTTCACCTATTGACTGTCTTACTTGGGGCCGAGCTCTGGCGAAAGTTCGTCAATTCAGCGAAAGTGGGGAAGGGCATTATGTTTGTATCTGTAATGTTCATTCGGTGGTCACCGCCCGATTGGACCCACGCTTTTCAAGCGTAATTGAGAATGCGGATATGGCCACCTCGGATGGGGCCCCCGTTGCTTGGCTAATGCGGCGTCTTGGTGTTTCTGGTCAACAGAGGATCAATGGACCTGACCTGATGTGGGCATATTGCAAAGAGGCGTCTTTACGAGGTGAACCTATTTTTCTTTACGGTGGGGCGGCGACCACGTTGGAACTCTTGAAAAAGAAGCTGCTTGAACAGATGCCAGGCATAGTGATAGCAGGGGCCTATTCCCCCCCTTTCCGGGCTTTGAGTCCTGTGGAGGATACCCAAATAGTGGATATGATAAATGCATCCGGAGCAAAAACGGTCTGGGTCAGTTTGGGGTGTCCGAAGCAGGAATTGTGGATGGCGGAGCATCGTGACAAAATAAAGGCTGTGATGATCGGTGTTGGCGCAGCGTTTGATTACCACGCCGGCGTTATAACGCGAGCTCCACGGTGGATGCGCGACAACGGCTTTGAATGGCTTCATCGATTGTGCAGTGAGCCAAGACGGCTATTTAAGCGTTATTTTATAACTAATACACTATTTGTTTATTTTGCGATGCGTCAGCTTTTAAGGTTAGATCGATAAGGTCACGGATTGATTTTTAATTTACAAGGTAAGTGCACAATGACTAAGAAAAGAGCTCTCATAACAGGTGTTACCGGTCAGGATGGTTCCTATCTGGCGGAGTTTTTGCTTGAAAAAGGTTATGAGGTTCATGGCCTCAAGCGACGCGCATCCTCGTTCAATACACAGCGAATTGATCATATCTATCAGGACCCGCACGTAAGTAATCGAAATTTCGTTTTACACTACGGCGACCTTAGCGACTCCTCAAACCTCACTCGTATTATCCAGGATGTAAAGCCTCACGAGGTCTACAATCTGGGTGCGCAGTCTCATGTCGCAGTGAGCTTTGAGTCTCCTGAGTACACTGCGGATGTAGATGCCATGGGCACGCTCCGAATACTTGAAGCGATTCGGTTGTTGGGGCTCGAACAAACGACTCGTTTTTATCAGGCGTCCACTTCTGAGTTGTATGGCCTGGTCCAAGAAATCCCACAGAAAGAGAGTACTCCCTTCTATCCTCGCTCTCCCTATGCGGTGGCAAAGCTTTATGCTTATTGGATTACAGTAAACTATCGAGAAGCATATGGGATGTATGCTTGCAACGGAATTCTCTTCAATCACGAATCACCGCGTCGGGGAGAGACATTCGTTACGCGAAAAATAACTCGGGCGCTTGCTAATATAGCAATGGGGTTGGAGCAGTGCCTATTCCTAGGCAACATGAATGCACTGCGCGACTGGGGGCATGCTAAAGACTACGTCCGCATGCAATGGATGATGCTACAGCAAGAAGTTCCAGAGGATTTCGTAATTGCCACAGGGGTGCAGTATTCTGTTCGCGATTTTGTGCGTTGGTCAGCCGAAGAGCTCGGAATAACTCTCGACTTTGTTGGAGAGGGTATAGATGAACACGCAGTGGTTGTAGCGATTAACGGTAACAAGGCTCCTGAGTTGAAGGTTGGCGATGTTATCGTACGAGTTGATCCTCGCTATTTCCGCCCTGCAGAAGTCGAAACGCTGTTGGGTGACCCAACCCGTGCGAAAGAGCGACTCGGTTGGACACCTGAGATTACGGTGCAAGACATGTGCGCAGAAATGGTATCTGAGGATCTGAAGATTGCTCAGCGGCACGCACTTTTGAAGAAGCATGGCTACGACTTGCCTGTAGCTGTGGAGAATTGAACATGGGCGCAGAAAAGAGGATCTTTGTTGCGGGCCATAAAGGTATGGTCGGGTCAGCGATTGTGCGGCGCTTGCAGACGCTAAATGCCGGAACAATTATTACAGCGACTCGTGAAGAGCTGGATTTAGTCGATCAGGGCTCGGTGCGAGATTTTTTTGCCGAGCAGGATTTCGATGAGGTCTATCTCGCTGCCGCGAAGGTCGGGGGTATTCATGCGAACAATGAATTTCCTGCTGACTTCATATATGAGAATTTGATGATACAGGCGAATATCATTAATTCCGCCAATTCTGCTGGGGTGCAGAAGCTGCTTTTTTTAGGTTCTTCGTGCATTTATCCGAAATTCGCTGCTCAACCAATTCGCGAAGAATACTTGTTGGACGGCCATTTAGAGCCGACCAATGAACCCTATGCTGTAGCGAAGATTGCGGGTATCAAACTATGTGAAAGTTATAATCGACAGTTTGGTAGAGACTACCGCAGTGTCATGCCGACCAACCTTTACGGACCGAATGATAATTATCATCCGGTTAATAGTCATGTGATTCCTGCACTGATACGTCGTTTTCATGAAGCTACTTTGCGTAGTGATGAGACAGTTGTTATTTGGGGTAGTGGCAATCCCAAGCGTGAATTTCTCCATGTGGACGATATGGCTGCCGCTTGTGTGCATGTCATGCACTTAGATAATTGCGCTTACAAGTCCTGTACGAAAGATATGCTGTCTCATGTCAACGTTGGTACAGGATTGGATTGCACTATTCGGGAACTTTCGGAAACTGTCGCCAAGATAACTGGTTATGCGGGAAAGATAGTGTTTGATACTTCTAAGCCTGACGGCACGCCTCGTAAATTACTTGACGTGTCTCGTCTGGAGCAGTTAGGTTGGAAAGCCAGTATTGACTTGGAAACAGGGCTGCGGGATGCGTATGAGTGGTATGTCAATAACGTAAGTTTCGCCCGGAGCTAGAGTCCCAACGCCATTGGATGTGACAATTTCTCAAGGATTTTTTTGGTTTTAATTTTTAGTTAAGGAGTTATTATGTTGCATCCAATAATAATGGCTGGCGGATATGGGGCTCGACTGTGGCCCTTGTCGCGAGAGCTCCATCCAAAGCAGTTTATCCCTCTTGTGAAGGAGGGGGTTTCTATGTTGCAGGATACGTGCCAGCGACTTGATGGAATTGAGGCCGCTCAGCCACTGCTCATTTGTAATGAGCAACACCGGTTTCTGGCTGCGGAACAATTAAGACAGTTAGGTATGGATTCATGCCAGATAATTCTGGAGCCTGCAGGACGCAATACTGCACCAGCTTTGGCGCTGGCGGCACTAGAATCTTTGTCCAAAGACGAGGATGCTGTTTTATTAGCTTTGGCTGCTGACCATCTTATTCTAGATATAGAGCGCTTTCACGAAAGTGTTAACACTGCTTTCACTGCCGCGATGATGGACAAACTGGTAGTTTTCGGTGTGACGCCGACCCATCCTGAAACAGGTTATGGATATATCAAGCGCGGCGTGGAGTCCTCGGTAGGTGCTTTCGCGGTAGATAGCTTTGTGGAAAAGCCATGCTTGGAGCGAGCGGAAGAATATCTCAAGGATGGCAGCTATTATTGGAATAGCGGCATGTTCATGTTCAAGGCCAAAAAATACCTTGAGGAACTGGAGCGTCAAAGGCCTGCTATCGTCGCTGTTTGCCGTCAAGCTCTGGCAGCCGGCAAGCAGGATATGCATTTTACTCGCGTAGACCCAGAGCTGTTCTTAACTTGCCCTGATGAGTCTGTTGATTACGCCGTTATGGAAGGTACTGAGGATGGACTCATGGTGTCTCTGGATGCCGGGTGGTGTGACGTAGGGTCATGGAATGCACTCTGGGATGTCGGTGATAAGAACAGCGATGGAAATGTTCTTAAAGGCGATGTGCTGACCTCACGAACTCGGGATTGTTATGTCCACTCAGACTATCGCCTCGTTACCACACTTGGTGTTAGTAACCTTGTGATTGTAGAAACTAAAGACGCAGTGCTAGTCGCCGAGAAATCCAGTGCGCAAGATATTAAAGCAATTGTTTCCCTGATAAAGGCTGAAGGGCGTAGTGAGTATATGCGGCATCGAGAGGTTTATCGGCCTTGGGGGATGTACGATTGTATTGATGCGGGTCGGAGATATCAGGTCAAACGCATAACTGTTAATCCCGGAGCAAAGCTTTCAGTTCAGATGCATCATCATCGTGCTGAGCATTGGATAGTTGTAAGTGGTACAGCTCAAGTGACTAACGGTGAAAAAACGTACCTGGTGACTGAGAATCAATCCACGTATATTCCGATTGGGCAGGTACACGCATTAGAAAATCCCGGCGTTATTCCGTTGGAGTTAATTGAAGTGCAGTCCGGATCTTATTTGGGCGAAGATGATATTGTGCGATTTGAAGATAAATACGGCCGTATCTAAACTCAGTAGCTTCAGTTGATGCTCGTAACAAGAGTTGAGGAGATTCGATGAGCGGTGCTGTTCTATTGACGGGCGGGGCAGGGTTTATAGGCTCTCACATTGCTGTGGCTCTACTACAGTACGGCGCGCGCGTGATTGTCTATGATAATTTTAGTAATAGCTGTAAATCTTCGTTGGATCGTGTTGCTCAGATCTCTGGCTGTGAATTGGAGTGTATAGAAGGCGATGTGCGCGATGCGGCAAAGCTACGACGCGTTTTTGTTGATAATGATATAAATAGAGTTATCCATTGTGCGGGTTTAAAAGCAGTTGGTGAAAGTGTTAAGAATCCGCTGGATTACTACTCTAATAATGTGGGGGGGACACTCACTTTACTTGCCGCGATGCAAGAAGCGGATGTGTACGATTTAGTTTTCAGTTCCTCCGCAACTGTCTATGGTGCAGCGCAAACGATGCCGCTTAGCGAAGACAGTCTGGTACAGATGCCTTCAAATCCCTACGGTTGCACTAAGTTTGTGGCAGAAAAAGTTCTCCATGAGATTGCGAGCACGAATCAGTCTTGGCGGATCGCTATTGCCCGCTACTTTAATCCAGTTGGCGCGCATGAAAGTGGAATGCTTGGTGAAGATCCTCAAGGTACTCCCAATAACCTTGTTCCGTTTATAAGCCAAGTGGCCGTAGGGAAGCTCGAGCAGCTAAGTGTTTTTGGGCACGATTATCCAACTGTCGACGGTACGGGAGTGCGGGACTATATCCATGTTATGGATCTGGCTTTTGGCCATATAAAGGCGATGGATTTCATGCGTACTTGCACTGGTTGTAAAGTATGGAACTTTGGTACGGGAAAGGGATACAGCGTTCTAGAATTAATTAGCGCCTTCGAAGATGCCAGCGGTGTCTCTATACCCTACAAGCTGGTAGACCGACGCCCTGGAGATGTCGCGGAGTGCTGGGCAGATATTTCAATGGCGGCAAAAGAGCTGGGCTGGCAGCCCGAGCGAAATTTGCGAGATATGATGCTGGATACGTGGCGCTGGCAAAGCCTTAATCCTAATGGCTACCGTTAGCAGAGATGAAGCACTCGGGTCGAGAGCGGCTGATTTTTATGGGTAATGGACGGTAATATAAATATATGCAAGTTGTAAAGCGCTATCAGCCTACTTTCGCGGAACGGTATCCGGTACCGTTGTTCGTTGCACTTATTGATTTAGGGATCATTATTGCTGCCGGCTTACTTGCGCATTGGATGCGTTATGGGGCATTCGAAATGGCTGGTCGCTATACGACTGCTGCATTGATAACTGCTATTACTGTTGTGCTGTGCCTGTGGATGGGCGGCGTTTACGGCACTCAACGTGGCTACTCGTTAGCACGCCAGTTGAGTATTTTGTTAGCTTGCTGGGCAATAGCGACTGGAATCTTGCTTTCGACTGCATTTTTCTTGAAGGTTTCTGAGGAATACTCCCGAATCTGGTTCTCTGCCATGCTACTGATCGGCGTGGGATTGTCTCTAGTTTTGAGGTTCTTAGTATTTGTTTTCCTACGTCATGTCCGCTCCATGAATATGAACTTAAAGTCTGTACTACTCGTTGACTCAGGAGGTACATCCGCGTTGCAGCTCAATGAGGAAAAGGCTTTGGGAGAGCACGGTTTCAAGCTTGAGCATAAACTTACGTATAGCTCTGATGAAAAATGGCTTGAGCAGTTAGTGGAACAGGTTGATTCTTTGGGTGTGCATGAGGTGTGGCTCTGTCTACCATTGCACGAGGGTGGGGCGGTGCAGTCAGTACTCTACGCGTTACGCCACTATACTGTCGCAGTAAGATTTTTTCCCGAGTGGGGAGATATTCCGTTATTGAATCATAAAGTCAGCCATATAGCTGGTGTGTACTCATTGGACTTAAGTTGTAGCCCAATTGACGGCCCTGCGAGAGTGATAAAGCGGTTGGAAGACTTACTATTAGGCGGCGTCATTGCGTTGCTTATACTTCCTGTATGTATTGCAATTGGAATAGCTATAAAGATAACCTCGCCCGGCCCTGTTTTATTTAAGCAGAAGCGTACCGGCATTAATGGCAAGCATTTTAAAGTCTATAAGTTCCGGTCGATGGTAGTGCATGCAGAAAGAAATGGTGAAGTGACGCAGGCCAAGCGAGGGGACATGCGGGTTACAAAGCTGGGGGCATTTCTCCGTCGTACTAGTCTTGACGAGTTGCCGCAGTTCTTTAATGTGTTGCAAGGGCGTATGTCGATTGTCGGGCCGCGGCCACATGCACTTGCTCATAATGAATACTATAAGGATCTTGTAGAGTCATATATGCAAAGGCACAAGGTCAAGCCTGGGATCACTGGCTGGGCGCAAGTGAGTGGTTACCGCGGTGAGACAGATACACTCGATAAGATGCAAAAGCGTGTCGAATTTGACCTTTGGTATATCGATAATTGGACTCTTTGGCTAGATCTGAAAATTATCTTTTTGACAGCCTTTAAGGGCTTTGTTAATAGAAACGCTTTTTAGTTTTTCAGAGTATTTAAGAGGGCGTGGGTTTGGGTGGTGTACTAGTGCGTGAACGACTGGCGGTGGTCGCTGTCGCTATGATGGCTCTAGGTCTTTTCATTCAGATGAGTGGGAAAGTCTGGTTGGAGTCTAATAGTGCGCAGAATTCTCAGGTATATATCTGGCTGCTTCTGCCCTCGTTGTTGGTAGTGTTGTTTGGCGGGATTAAACGGTTCGGTCTTGATGTCTATATCGTTCCCTGGGTTTGCTACTTGTTTTGGGTTGCCCTAAGTACGGCTTGGGCGCGGGATCTATCAGATGATCCTTTCTCGTTGGTCAAGCGCGGTGCTTTCATTGCTCTTTACATTCTGGCTATTTGCTTCTTTCTTCGTCAGAGCGAAGTCGTATTTCGGCGTGCCGTGATGACGGCAGTCGTGGTTATCGCCTTAGGTGCGCTAGTTAGTATGGTTCACCAGTTTTTGGTACTTGATCGTCCTTTTGCGTATCGTGCTTTTAGAATAGATCGATCCGGGATCGGCGACTTTGCTAATTATGGTTGGCCGGTAGCTGCTGGTATATTTCACGGTGCAGTTGCTACTTGGGCTTTAGGATTCGCGTTGGACAAGAGTGCAAGCAGAAAATCGTTCTTCTTTTGGTTCTCGATTTTCACGGTATTAGTTGTGTATGTGCTGTTGACTTATACTCGTGGTGCTTGGTTTGGGCTTCTGGTAAGCGGCGTTTCTGTAATTGTTATTCAAAATACTCGTCGAGGTTGGCTGGTTCTAGCTGCGGGTGTAACTGTGTGTATTGTTGCTGTGTCATACCTATGGCACGATTTAGTTTTCGAAGTTACTACTCGCCAGCTTTCTGGCCGGGGACCTATCTGGAATTATTTCCTCTCCCAAATGCCGGGTTACTGGTGGCAAGGACATGGACTTGGTACAGAATTTAAGTACGTCTGGCCTCGAAGAGGCATGGTTTCTCCCCATGCACACAGCTTATATCTACAGCAAATCTATGACAGTGGACTGATTTCTTTGTTTTTGCTGCTTGGCGGGATAGTCACTCTATTCTATAAGTGTTGGTCAAAGCGTGACCTTTTCTGGATTCGCATCGCCATACCCGCTTTGCTTTTCGCGCTCGTTGCAATGCTTACAGATGTGGAGAGAATTTTCACGCGGCCGGGAGACTACTGGACGTTGTTCTGGCTACCGGTTGCGGTTTTGCTGGCGTCATCATCATTAGTGAACAACGCCCAAAAAAATTAAGCGGTATGAAGAACGAGGGCTTTCACTCCCGATGGTACCGCTCTGCGTACTCGGATCTCCACCGAGTACGCGATTTCGATAGCCTTTTACAGTATCAAGTATATAGCGTAGGCAAGCTGGCATTTTTGCGTTCCGTTATTCTCGGCCGTTAAGCTCCGAGTCGCATGGAATGGTCCGCACTGATCTCATACAGTTGGCCATCCTCAAATCACTCCTCTCCTAGGCTCTGTACGAAATCCCGAGAAACCCAATCGCCGCGCCTTGAGCGCTGAGATTTTGTAGAGTCCCCCGCCAT
>NZ_JAHWIW010000038.1:0-48584 GCF_025377065.1 Pseudomonas sp. HD6422
GGCTTGCAGTCACTTCGACAGCAGGCACACCTGATCGGCAGGCCGCCGCTAAACCTACTTTTTCAACAGAATCGGCCGTTCTCTGACGGTCGTGACAGTGACACGCCCTGGTCAAGTTGAACGCAATCCGTGGTCAACGCCAACCCAAATTGGTGGTCAAGAGGAGTGCAATTTCGCACATACCTGAGGACTGCTCACCACATCGCTTGCGTCGGTAGTAGCTTCCGCACTTTCCCCGTCTCTCACCGCTAAACAGCGCTTTCCGGTAGCGGACTTTAGAGCGGCTTGATACTGGCCAGCATGCAGAAATTCTGCCCGTGTAGCGTCACGACCGGACAAGCCACTAGGGTGGCGGTCAGGAAGGCAGGCAAACGGAACACGGCGAAGCACCTCGAAGGCGCTGGCCACTTGCCATCCAACTGGGCGCGGCCTTTAATCGGCGGATCTGGAAAGGAGACGGATATGCCATTGTTGGACGAGATTATTGGGTGGGCCGGCGGACTCAGACCCTGGCAGCAGGAAGCACTGCGCCGGATATTTGCCCGGGCCGAACTAACCCAAGATGACATCGAGACCATTCTGCGAATGGTTCGCGAGCAAGAACGGGAAGACGCAACCACGGGGGGAGCACGGCCATTCACGCTGGACGACGTACCAGGCGCCGGAAGTGGCGCAACCGTGCGGTTGGTGGGTGTCTCGGGGCTAGACCAGGTAAACGGCTTCCCGTCCGGTCGTGCCTTTGACCTCGCACCGGAGGGCATGACCATTTTCTTTGGTCATAACGGCGCCGGCAAATCCGGCTACGCCCGCGTCTTCAAGAATGCCTGCAACGCTCGGCATCGGGTGGAGGTCCTGCCCGACGCTTTTGGGGCGGCAACCCCAGCTAGACTGCCATCAGCAGATTTCGCCATTTTGGTGGATGGCACTCCGGAAACCGCACGTTGGGTCCAGAACGGGCCGGCCCATTTGCATTTGAGTTCGGTCTCGGTCTACGACGCGGCCTGTGCCAATGACTACATCGACGCGGAAGGGACCCCTGCATTTCAGCCCTACGGACTCACTCATCTGACGCGCCTGGTCCTACTTCAGCGTGATTTACAGGCACGGATTGGGACCGAACGCAATGCCTTGGCTCTGGATACCCGGCAATTCGAACCGCTGAAGGGTGACACCGAAGTCGGCCGCTACATCGCCAAATTAGGTGGGGACTCGGACCGCGCCGTGCTTGCTCGATTAGGGACGGTCGGTGACGATGAACTCCGGCGACTGGAGTTTCTGAAGCGGACATTACTGGAAAGCGATCCTGTGCCGCAGGCGCTGGCCTTGGAACGTTTGGCGACACGCTTGGACCAGGCGCAGCGTCGAGCCGAGGAAGTCCAGCGCTGGGTGAATGATCGTGCCATAGCACGGGCAAAGGAACTGATTACAACGGAAAAAACCGCGCATCTCGCCATGCAACTGGCGCAAGCGCGTCTTCAGGATCGAGACACACTGAACGCCATGGAGTTGCCGGTAACGTCCTCACCCACCGCCACGCTGCTGGAAGGCACAGGAGCTGAACTCTGGCAAACGATGTACCGAGCCGCTGAGGCTTTCTCTCAGCAGACGGCATACCCTGAACATCCCTTCCCGCACCTGGAACCGGACGCTTACTGCGTACTCTGCCAGCAACCTTATTCAACGGATGCCTCGGAGCGCATGCGGCGTTTCGCGGCATTTGTCGCCGACAGCGCCACGGCGGATGCGCAAGCCGCCACGCTTGCGCGCATGAACGCTCTAGGGAAGGTGCAGGCTGTCGATCTAAACGTTCTGGATGTGCCAACACGGGCTGACGTGGAGGAGCGACTGCCCGACCTACACGCTGCCATCACCGCAGCGGCATCGGTCTGGACCGCCCGGCATACTTGGGTTAGCCAAGCCCTGCAAACTGGAAACTGGTCCCCCGAGTCAGAACCGCTTCCTATCGAAGCAAACCTCGATAGTCTCTTCGCCGCCAAAGCTGCTTCGCTCCGAGTCGACGCCAATACCCTGCGGACCTCTGCCGATCCCGCTCTACGCTTGGCGCTGACCCAAGAACTGGCAGAGCTAGAAGCCCGACAACGCCTCGCCAACCAGCTTGGCGCGGTGGAGCGCTTTGTTCAGGACAGTCAGGTCCATGCCACATTGAGCCGCTGCCATGCCGCCCTCAACCCAGCGGCAGTGTCACGCAAACTGACGTCCCTGGCGGCGACGCATGTGACCGAGGCTCTGGCCGCTTCTATGAATGCTGAGTTGAAAGCCCTGGGCTATAAGCGACGGGTGCAACCCGACCTGAGCGGGCGCACAGAGCTGGGGGTGACCAAGGTCACGCTGCGCCTGCAGGAAATCACGGCGAAAGCCTCCAAGGTGCTGTCAGAGGGCGAGCAGCGCGCGTTGGGGATGGCTATGTTCCTCGCCGAGCTCGAATCCCTGCCACATACTTCGACCGTTATTTTCGACGATCCGTCTACGTCGCTGGATCACGTATATCGTCGGGCCATAGCTCGGCGTTTGGTAGCGCTGGCTGAGACCCGCCAAGTGCTGGTGTTCACCCATGATGCGGTGTTCCTGACCGAGCTCGCGATGGCGCTTCAGCGCGCTGATCGCTCGGCCAGCTACAAGACCATCGGTTGGGACGAGTCGCCGGGACTAGTGAGCGAGGGGCTGACGTGGACGACGATGGACACCAAGGCCCGCCTGGCCGATCTCGAAAGTCGTGCGAAAGCACTGAACGTTCCGGTCGGCAGCGACCCGGATGATGAGCTTGAGCGGCAAATCGCATCGGGATACTCAAGCCTCCGAGGCACTGTCGAGCGCGCCATACGCGAGGTTTTTTTGAACAATACCGTCCAGCCGTTCAGCGATGTGGTGAGCGTAGAAGCATTTGGTGCTGTCATTGGCCACCCCGCAGAGGAGTGGGAGCAGTTGCTGGCAGTGTATGCGCGGGCCTGCGAAGCTACCGAGGCCCACGACACCCCAGGCGAGCGCCAACTACCGCTTCCCGCGCGTGAGGAGTTGCTCGGCGATATCGCCCAGGTCCTGGAATTAATCAAAAACGCGACTAAACGCCGAACTGCCTACGAGAATCTACGCCGGGAGCGGACCGCGCAACGCAAGAAGCTCTTCGGCGGCTAGCCCGACGTTTCATGCCGGGCTGGTCGGGCATGGCTGTGTTTCTTTCGAATATTGCGAGCTCTCCGTTTCAAAGTTTTTTGTGGCCTCGCGGATCAAGAGGAAGCACATTGGAGGCCGGCAGTTGGCGCTCCAAGTCCGCAATACGGTCGTACAGCTCAAGAATGGTGGCGTCGGCCTCACTGAGTAGGCTGGCTAGGTGGTCACGCTGCTGCGTGATTTCCTCGATCCGTTCTCGAAGTCCACGATTTTTTCTGCGGGCTAATAAGCTGACTTGGCGCACTGATGGCGGACGTTGCTCAGCGTGTCCTTCCACGTACTTTTGGATCTCAGCGATCAGTAGGGGGAAACGAGCTTTTTTCAGTGCAGAGGGGTCGCTGCCGGCCTCCTTGGCAACGTTGTTCTGACTTACGGGCGTCCCCTTCGGCAGTCGTTCGGGCTTGTTGCTCTTCAGCCGCTCGAACGCTGCGCGATACTGCTCGCCGGCACTCATTCGCTTAGCCGGGTCAGCGGATTCATGTTTGCCGGATGACATGGCGATAATTCTCCACACTACGTTTCTGGGCTTCCAACGAAGTCCTTAGCGGACTGTCTACCTCGGCAGCGGCCAGGCGCTCATCCAATACCGCCTCCAACACTTCGACTTCGTCGAGTTGCTCGGGGTCATAGAGAACGTCCGCACATGGTTTGGTTTCTCCGGGGGAGTCGCCCCCTCCGCAGCGAGCGATATTGTCGATGCCCCCATAGGGACAGGGGGTACGGCTCGTGCAGATGCCCAGCAAAATCGGTCGATGAGTGACCGTCCCCTTCTTAGCCAGATTGATCGCTTTCTTAGCATCAGAGGCTGAGATTAGGCGGACAATCTCAGATTTTCGCTTCTCGCCGTGGGGGCTGACGAATCGGTTGCTCGTCAGCTGTTGCAGCTGCCTACCCAAAGTTTCGTACATGGTGCGGACGTAGTAGGTATGGGCCTTCTCTTCCAGCCGTACCCTGGAATGGTTTTGCCCGTAGTAGAGACTCATCGCTCTGGCGACGTGCTTTAGCTGAAACTGCAATGAAGCGTCGCTGACCAGCCCGGATGCCTGCATATTCACTGCGCCGGTTCGTCGGAGTTGATGCCAGGCCAACGGCCAGATTTTGCCGACCGCAAACTCGTCGGTCAGCGTCGGCGTCACCAACCGAGCCAATTCGAAATCTTCCGGCGTAATGCGCAATTGCTCACGGTCGAACAGCTTGTCGAACCACTGAAGCACATGGGCATAGCTCGGAATCGATGGCCGAATCGTGCGGTTGATCTTGGTGAACTTCGTTCCCCACGGTTCAAGGCAATAATCAAGCAGATAGCGCTTGGCCGGATCATCCGGCACCGAGGCCTCGCCGGGGGGAGAGTCGCATTCTGCGCGGAGGTCTGCGACCACACGCATGGCTTCAACTGCCACCTGAGCTGACGGGGACGTCACCCAAAGTGCCTCAGAATCCGACATCGTCTTGGTCGTTCGTCCGCACAATACATGGATGTCGCCAAACTGCGGATCACGTTCTATGTGCAAGCAATCGGCGCGCAGGTTCCAAGCCTCTTCGACTCGCATGAGGCTGAAGTTCAGCAGATAGCACAGTCCAGATCGACTCACGAGGTTGAGGTAGCGACTCAGAGTTTGAATGCGAATTTCGTCGTCGCTCACTCCCAGCCAGCGACGAAATAGTTCCACCATGCCAAACCGATGCGCGGTGTCGATGAATGGGCCGTAGTACTGCCGCCCAGTCCACTTTCCGTTTGATCCATCCGACGGCCACTGAAACGGATAGAACGATTGTGGCCTGCGTTGTCCTTGGAGACTGGCAGAGTTGTGCCGATAGGCAGCCAGACAGAAGCGGAAGCACTCCTCGACTTGGCCTCGATGCGCCAAAAAGTCATCCAGGCATTCGCGCAAGCGTGTGATTTGATAGTGCCAAATGCGGGGCGGGATATAGGGGGTCTGGAGCTTCTGGTGGTCGGGCATGGCCGCTGCGAGGCGTGCCAACCCTGCGCGATCCAACAAGGTGAACCCCAGCGCATCCCGCCGCTCGTACAGTTCGTGCAGCAATGCCAAGAACTCACCGGACCGGGAAGCCTGGAGCACCTCCGGGAGACGGTCGGCAACGCGCGGAAAATGACTCAGTTCGGATGCGAGAATGCCTTCTTGAGTGCACAAGACGAACAGCCGACGCATCTGGTCGAAGCGCGTTTTCAGGCCTCGGTATCCACGGGCTCCATTGGGGCCGTATAGCCACCAGCCGATTACGGTCCGCAATAAATCGGCGTTCGCAGGATCGATCGCGGCGACATATTTCTTAGCTGGGCCATCGCCGAAATTGAGAGTGAGCCGTTTTCCCGCCCATGGGTCGAGCCGCCAAATGGCATCGCCCCAACGGCTCACCACCTGGCCAGCGGCATCTATGATGACCGGCCAATCACGCTGCGGTGGCCAGCACGGCGGACGGTAGTTCGGCGCATCAGGAATCGCTAGGGGCGAGTCGATGCCGAGGCCAAGTTCGGAAAGAATATTTTTCGTCATGCTGATCTTTGTCGCAGTTCTGCCAATCGGATGAAGCCATCCCAGGCCGGGTGGTAGTCACCTTCACTTATGCGCGCTCTGGCTTCTTCGACCCAAAGCCTGCGGACCTCGCTACTTTCTTCGAAGAAGCGCAGTTTGGCCGTCAGCCGATCGATCACCAGCAGGGCCGGATGCTCTGTCGTCAGGTGCTTACCCGAACTGGATGGGCGGTAGCGTGCCAGTTCAAGCGATTTGAGGTGGCGCAAGCTACCGAGAGACCACACATGATCCTCACTTTCGATATCCCGGTGCTGGGTACAGAACAGGCAACCGGCAGCATTGATGCAGTCGGGTCGCGGACCATTCTTCGGCATCGTGCCCACTGGTTCAGGTGTGGCCGATACACATCTACCAGGAGCAGGAGGTGAAAGGGACGGATCGGTTTGCTGATGGAAGCGCGTAATTTCCACCATAGCGATCTGCGGATGGGGGTCGGCATATACGCGTATCAGCGTTTGCACCGTATGCTGGGCCAACTCCGCAACCTGTTGGGGATTCTGGGACTCCCGAAGCAACCAGTTGATGCGCGTCCCGCGCAGTTTTCGCGGTCTCACTATCGGTATGCCAAGCTCGCGGCAGATGCGCGTAACGTTCGTGAACTGCGTCGCCTCTTCTAGGATTCGTCCCCCGCTACGTATAAGCGGAAAGAGCAAACCATCCGGCTCATTGGGAAACCATTCGGAACGCCATTCGAGATAGCGCTCGAACCACTCTCGATAACTGGCAAAGATCTCGAATAGCACTTCTCCTTCCCGTCGATTTTTGTAGGTACGTACCTGGTAGCCGTCTATGTGGCTGGTGTAATGAAACTGCTCAACCCGCAGGGTATGTGCTTGCTGGAGGTTCAGACCGGTCTGGGCGATGAACATCAGCAATTCACTCTCGATCCGTAAATTGACGATGGGGAAACGGGTCCGCAGTGTCCGATCTGCATCGTGGGCGGCACGCGCCGCCAGGGATGCTTCGATTTGCGCTTGGTTTTGCGGCCTGGTACGGCGGGCCGCTACTTTCTCGGGGCTCTGCAATCCCGACCATAGTTCCAGCACTTGGCCGGTGCGTAACGAAATACAAACTGGGAGGGGGGCCATTGTCCCCCTCCAGGTCAATGCCTCGCATACGTCAGCTAGAAGGTGTCCGAATGCGAAGGTGTTTTGCAGATTCTGCTTGTCCGCTTTGCTCGTATGTACCTTGCCTTTGCCGCGCGGCTTGCGAATACGTGTGCTCTTGCTCAGGCTTGCTTGGCGGTCCAATGCTCGGTCCAGCATCGTCGCCGTGAGCCTGGTGAGATCGTACAGGGACCCATCGCTGAAATTGCGTTCGACTCGATGACGCTGGAGCAAGTGATCGGTCCAACGAATGAACGTGTCGGCCGCCGTCTCGAGACTGAGATTCACGTTTTCTGAATCGATCCAGGCAAAGAATCGGCGCAATGCACTGATCTTGTTCTGCACCGAGAAGCGACTTCCGCCACCAGCAAGGTCGTCAGTCATGTGCTCATGCAGCTGCGTCACCAGCTCGAAACGTTCCGGCAAGGGACTGCCGAGTTCGCCCTGCGCGATCTGGCGGCCCACATGCTTCACCTTTGCTGCTGCACCTCCGCGAAACAGCAGCGGCCGGAGGTCCCAGGGCGTTTCAGTGGCCCCATACTCAAGCATCGGGAAAGTGAGGTCGAATTCGGAACTATCCATCGTGCCGCGCCCCAGCGCCGATCCCGCTAAATGCCGCCATGAAGCTATTTGAGAGGGCTTGTTTGATCGGCAGTGCCTGTACGAATCGGATGTATTTGAAGGTGGTGGCTTCAGAGTTAGGCCCATGGAGCAACGCGTCGCTGACCGTCGCAATTACAATAGCGACATCGGCACAAGCCGATAGCGCCAGACGTGCCAATTCGGTACCGAAGGTGCAGCGCGACTGATGGAAGCGGAATTTACGGAGCACCTGTAGTTCTGCTTTGACGCCCCGTTTTCGAAACTCGGACATCTCAACATTCACAGCAGATGACTGATCGGTGCCGCGCCTGCCATAGGCGTTACCAAAGCGGGTCAAGAACAGCAAATCACGATTCTCGGGCGAGGCTTTCGCCTCTCGTTCCATCCTCCGCCAGCCTTTGGCATATTCCAGCAATTCATCACGCAACGCTTCGGGTATCCAGACCTGGCCAGTCACACCGAATTTCGTGTGCACTGGCGGAGCTGCGCCTGGACCAACTGCAAGGCGTAGAAGCCCTTCAGCGGAAGGGTCGGGGGCGGCGCGCTCCAGAGACTGAATCTTGAGATCACAGATGCTGCCGAGCCGCATCCCGGTAAAAAATCCAAGGGCCAACATGAGGTAGAGCTCGGGCGTGGCGTTCTCTGCGGCGAAATCCAGAATTG
Source organism: Pseudomonas sp. HD6422 (assembly GCF_025377065.1). Taxonomy (NCBI): domain Bacteria; kingdom Pseudomonadati; phylum Pseudomonadota; class Gammaproteobacteria; order Pseudomonadales; family Pseudomonadaceae; genus Pseudomonas; species Pseudomonas sp. HD6422. The sequence continues at coordinate 8,117 of NZ_JAHWIW010000038.1, forward strand.
CATCGCGATCGGTCTCCGAGACTGGCAACAGCCCATCTTCAAGCGTTTGGCCTGGGCGCTTACGGTTCGGGATGCTGAGGTCGGTGGTGGTTCCGCTGATCGTTCGCTCGAACCCCACCCGGTCGAAGTATTTAACGACGTAGGGTTTTTCCCGCCACAGCTGGACGTGTGGAGAAAGAAGCTCCCTATGCCTTACCCACCGATAGAACATGATGCAATTGCGCATGTACTCAGACGCCGTGGATGGGCCGATCTGGCCGGCATCGCGCATCTTGATCAACGCCCCTCGGTATAGCACCAGGCAGCGGTCAGCTTTGCGAGCGGGAAACTCGAACCACTGCAAATCACGAGATTCAAGAAATTTAGCGTAATTGAGAAGGCCATTCATGTTACTGGCAACGGTCTTAAGAGAAGCGTCACCAGTCGTTGCTCGCTCCACTGCCCACAGGTTTGCCTCCCTCCAAGGTGCATAGTCTGCCCAAAAGATTTGGGGCAAGCCCTCAATGGATGGCCGGCTGCTACTGGGGGAGTATGCGACGGCGTTCTCTCTGCGCACGAGGTAATGGGGCACGAAATGAATGCGCTCTAGCGTCGCCATTCAACGCCCCTGGGACGCTTAACAATGTCCATAGATAGAACTCAATAGCTTAGGCGTCCGCACTATACAACTTACTCTTATCAATACTATATACTTCGACTCGTGGCACCATGCTCTCTATGGTTTGTTGCACTCTGGAGCTTATGTCGCCATAAAGAGCATAATTGCTAGAAAAGGCGATAATTCCATGTTTTTTAAGTAATGGCTTGATCTTGAAGTACGGATCTCCCATTGCGACCCCCAGCTTTTTCGCCTCTGCGGTGCGCGCAATTACACAGCCGTCGTTGTTCGAGAGTGCGACGATTGGAGTTGACTTTAAGTCCGGCCTGAAGAGCCTTTCGCAAGAGCAGTAGAACGCATTAACATCAATCAAGGCATATGTTGGTCTGTTATGGTACATGGCGCGTCAGGCTCCAAGTAACCACTCCGAAAATATCAATGTTTTCCCCTTCAATGGGAGGATAATTTGGATTGTCGGAAGAGAGAAACAGCGTGTCATCGCTCCTCTTAGCGAGCCGCTTTACGACTGGCTGATTGTCGACGTACGCGACGACGACCAACCCAGCGTATGGGGTTCGTGCTCGATCGACGATCAGTTTAGTGCGGGTGAGAATTGCTGCCGGGGCCATGCTGTCCCCCTCAGCTTCGGCAAGAAAGACATGCGGCGCTCGCAGCTCGACCAACTCATCCAAGGAGATAGGCGGCAGGTAGTAGTCTGCAGCCGGGCTCGGAAATCCGCCTGCAACCGTACCTGACAGTACAAGGAGCAGCCCGGGTATCTCTGACTCGGTAATCTGGCGAATGCTGGTTACAAGCACGATGCGTCACTTCAAGATAACTGTATTGATATACAGTAGATAACGAAGGTGGGTTTTGGTCAATCGCCTCGAGACGGATACCCGATAGACAGCTGCCTCGCCACCCCCTGGGCGGTGGGGTAAGACACGTTAAGCTGTCCAGCAATTATGAACGAGGAGCATCCGATGACACCGGAAATGGTGGTACCGAACAGAGAAGCTGGAGAGTGTGGCTGGGAGGGTGGCTCGTGAATCCAGACGCAAATTTCGAAGAGTTTCAGCAATCCCTGCGAGACCTCGCCGCTGCTCATGAGGCGTCTCGGGATGACCCAGTGCCTACCTGTCATTTCAGGGCAATGACTTTTCACGAAAGCGATTCGAATCCAGACTGGGGTGGCTATCAGTGCGATCACTGCGGGCATACCGAAAGCGTCGAGGAGGCCTGGGCGAAAATCGAAGCTCGGAGCGCTCGGGCTGCAAAACACCAAACTTCAGGTTCGTAGGTTATCTGCGACCGCCGCGTATAGACGGCCAGTTCTGCTTCTGATGGCATAGGAGAGGATAGGCAACCTACGAGTTCTGGTTGCCACAATACAGTCTTTGCTCCTTTAGTCGACCGTCAATTCACCCAGCTTGCAGGTCAGTGAGCCGGCCGTACTTGGAAATGGCCTGTAATCGACGGCCCACGCAAAGGGGGCAACGTGGCTTGGTATCAGCGCCAGCTACGCCAAGATAGTCGCTTCGAGAGGACTCTCCACCGTGCATCGCCACTGGGGACCGGCCATTGCCTACTAGTGGTCTTCTGAATTACCCCCGGTCGCACCTCTGCGTTACCTACCCGCTCTATGTCGCTGTCGATCATTCCCGCTTGCCAGACGTATTTCCTATCCCCTATGCTTGCCGGGTCTTGAAAAGGGCCGCTGGCGTTGTGGCTTGATACGAGTGATCTCAAGACGCTGAGTTACATGAAGCATCCGCATTACTGGGAATCTGTCACACCGAGAAGTATCGGTTTTGTGCACACCGACCAGGTCAGCCAGCAACCGCAGTCATCGTGCATACCCGTAGGCATGGGCATTTCGCTCGTGCGACTTCTGAGAACATGTGATGAACCGACCCCCTTTTACTCTTGGCCGCCTTGTTTTTCTAAGGTCTGACGTTCGTGAATTTGTAGGTATTGTGAAACGCCTATACCGCGGATTAGATACCCTAAACACCCAAAATCCTGACCTGCTCAAGGAGCGCTTCGCGAAGCTCGCCTTGTATAGCGGCATGCACGAGCTTTTTGCTTGCCTCGGTCGCGGTCCAGTTCCTGCTGCAGGGTCGATCACCCGGGCTGACATTCAACTGTTATTCGCCTACCAGCTGCATCTCGATGCCGATATCCCCCTCGTCGACGCCTGGCTGCGCGCTGGCCGGGCCCGACTTCGTGGGTTGAGCTTTGACCAGTACACGGTTGAGCGTCAGCAGGAGGACCGTCTGAAGGGGCAGTGTGAGATTGCCGACCAACAAGGTGATACTGAAACCGGACTTCCTGGCGTTAACTGGCACGAGGAACAGGCTCGTTTCTTTAGACTTGGCGCACCAGCCTACGACCTGTGTGTGCGCCAGGACGGCCGTGCATTCAACTGGGCTTGCTTCACTGCAATGTACGACGCTATCCGGGGTTCCCGCCTGGAGCGGTCAATCGTTGACCCTGAAGAGCTCTATCCTGCCGGCAGTGAGGAAGCGATCGACAACTTCTTGAGCAAAACTCTCATCCCTCAGTCATGGGTACCGCTGTCGCAGCACATCCAAAATGGCCTTACCGTTTCTGATCATGAAGTGGTTTGGCTCTTTGAAAAATCCGGGCGTTGTATTGGCCGTGCAATTAGGCACACGACACATGGGGGGTTTCTGCCGCGGCTTTTTCTCACTGAAGAGGAGGTAGCAGAGGGCCTTTCGTTTGTAGTGAGAGGGGCTTACATCCAGGGCGGCTCCTCCCTGCTGGACCCTCTGATTCAGCCTGCAAAGGGTGACGATGCGGTATACAGGTTGAAGCCTGGCATCCGCAATCCTGGTGCCGTTTTCGACCCCCGCAAAGAAGTGATGGTACCGACGGAAGATCTCGAGCTTCTCCCGCACCTCTACGCCGGGTATCGCACCATGGTCCAGCCCTATCTCGGGACAAAACAAGACATTTGGGCTATTGACGGCAAAGCGATTAAGGTCCGCGCTGACGGTAAGCTCACTAGCACGTACTACGAAACCACACCATGGCTGAACGAGTCGGACATGCCCTCGCTTTTTCCGGATTTCCGTCCCGGCCCTGCTGTCAACGATCGTGACAGGTTTGCCTTCGCACATGATGTGTCGAACAAGGTGTTTGTTCCCCCCAAAGCGTTGGATTTTCAGGATCGAGCTACCAGTGTTCTCGCCAGGAAGGAACAGTCTGCGCATGAGTTGTTGCACAAGCTTGCGGAGAACGGCGAGCTCCTCATGATCTGTAGGAACGAGCTTTTGCCATATCAGCATGCGGCGATTGCAAATATTCTAATTGCCGAAATGTTGCCTGCGGCGTCTTCAGCTCAGACCCAGCGTCTTGAGAGTGTGTCGGACCGGATCCTTAAACGGTATCCGGCCCTAAGTGTTTTCCCGCCCTTGGCGTTGATTGGCGCTATCTGTGTTCACTGCAAAGGCATCACATTTGATGACGACTACCTGGCCACGCTGACACTCTCTGACGTGCTTATTGGCTTGATTATGCTGGGGGCTGGATTTCAAGGCGCTGGCCCATTCCGCTTCTTCAAGGCCGGCCCTGCCAAAATCGCCGTAGCGCAATGGTGGGCAAATGAAATTGAGCTTGATGGTATCCATGACGCTGCTGCTACGCTTGAGAGCTATTCTGATGCGCTGGTGGCCCAGCAATCACGCATCACCCTCGTTAAGGCGGCACTGGACCTAGATGCTGATCGCCGCCGCGCGGCCTTCAACCACGGCTACGTCTATGTAGGTTCGGAGCTGCCACGGGCTAAGCCCCGCGGCTTGATGCAGAACTTCGGCACCCTCGAAGGCTGAGTAGGGTAAGGCGCCCGGCTGCAAGCCAGCTGGGCATCTGGAGTTTCTGCATGGGGCTGTGTGGGGAGCCCGTCCTCGCGGAGCGGCAGTGTTCGTAAGCTGACCATGTAATCCTCTAGCCCCCAACATAGACGGTAGAATCCCCACTATCGGATTTGAAAGGATGCACGCTTTGACTCATGAGAATGCCATCGCCACCATCGAAGGCGTTGTGACGAGTTTCGTCCAGGTGAAAGGGTATGGGTTCATCAATGGCGATGACGGCGAGCGCTATTTCGTCCACGGGAGCGATGTCCTGGGCGATCAAGGATTGGTGACTGGCCAGCGCGTGACGTTTGTCCCGACACCCTCGCCAAAGGGATCGAAGGCTAAACAGGTTGTACCGGGTTTAGGGCCGACACCAATTTACTTGGAGCCTGACAATTTCATTTGGTCGAAGGGTGGCGCTCCCCGTGGTATGGAGGTAGTGCTGATTACTGGTACTGGGTGGGGCAAATCGAACGACCCCAATGAAGCGCGAGAGATTCTGGCCAGCCAGGCCCGCGAATGGGGTGCAAACGCAGTCCTAAATGTGACGATGGACAAGTGGACCGAGAGTGATACCTGCTCGAACTATCGGTTTACGATGCACCGGTATAATGGGGAGTTCGCAGTCGTCAAAGTCGTTAGCAGTAGCTCCGATCCAGCGGTTATAGCTCAGGCCCAGCATGAGATGCAGGCGCTGACCGACTGGTGGAACAGCCGCGACACCGGCGACACCCCAGCTGACAATCCTTGGAACCAGCCGGTAGGCGAAACCCGGTTGGTAGAGCCCGCAAAAGTGAAGCTGGTTCTCGGGTTGGTTGCTTCCTGGACATGGACCTTCCTGAGGATCTTCGGACTGAGTATTCGCTATCTGGGCCGGCAGGCCTTTGCATTCGTCAGGGAGCGCCTGGCAAGCGGGAAGGGCGGTGGCAAGGACAAAACCGATGCTCCTGGGGAGTAGTGAAGTCATGGCGCTCGCTGTTGCCTTCCCCGTGCTGACTAGGCAGTAGAGCGTGACTGCAGTTTTTCGTCCCCCGGCAACTGACCGTCCAAAGGTTTGAATTCGGCGAGGGCGCTCCAGCTGGGCGCCTCCGACTCCGCCGTTATCATAGGTGCTATTCGACTAGGAGTAGCGGCCATATGAACCAAGCTCAGAACGACCATCTGACTTCTTTGCATTTCAACGGTGGGCAAGAGCCTACCGTCTTGAATGTCTTTGCCGCCTTCTCCACTCAAGCTGGCGATCTGCTTGACCTCATTATCGCTGCAACAGGGTTCGACCTTACCCCGGGCCAGCGGGCTAACGCGATCGAGCATGGGTTGCTGGTCGCGCAGAGTGGTGAACCAAGTGCTGAGTCCTTGGCGGCCTCTTGGGCTAAGCAAAAGGACCTAGTTGAGTTCGCAAGCGCCGTTCGCCGGGTATTCATACCGGTTTAATCACGATTCCAACCTCCCTCGCAGAACGCGAAGATCATGTGATGCCGGCGCGCCCGGCACCCAACCTAAGGACCAGTTATGCCAATTCGTGCTTGCGCTATACATTTTTTAGATAAAAAACCGGATGGCAACCCGGCCGTGCTTCATCTTGCTGACAGCGTTCTAAATCAGTCCGACGCGATTGAAAACCTGTTGGCGGACTTGAACGACGCTTACAACGCGAAGCAAGGAAAGGCCTGGGGCTACTTCTATCCGGAGTCTGGCGCCTATCCAATGAGCCGATGGCTACGCGAATTTCTCGATGGGGACAAAAATTTTCTCGACTACTCGACCGAGGCGGTCGAGCACCTGCAAAAGCTGATGGAAGAGTCCAACCTCTCCACCGGCGGCCACATTCTGTTCGCTCACTACCAACAAGGCATGACCGACTACCTGGCCATCGCCCTGCTGCACCACAGTGAAGGCGTAGCAGTGAACGCCGAGTTGAACGTGACACCGTCACGCCACCTCGACCTTAGCCAGTTGCACCTGGCGGCACGTATCAACCTGTCCGAGTGGAAGAACAACCAGAACTCCAAACAGTACATCTCGTTCATCAAGGGCAAGAACGGCAAGAAGGTCTCGGACTACTTCCGCGACTTCATTGGCTGCCAGGAAGGCGTCGACGGCCCGGGTGAGACGCGCACGCTGCTCAAGGCGTTCAGCGACTTCGTCGAAAGCGAGGACCTGCCTGAAGAGGCCGCCCGCGAGAAGACTCAGACCCTGGTCGAGTACGCCACCACCCAGACCAAGCTGGGCGAGCCGGTGACCCTGGAAGAACTGTCGAGCCTGATCGACGAGGACCGCCCCAAGGCGTTCTTCGACCATATCCGCAACAAGGATTACGGCCTGTCGCCGGAGATCCCGGCCGACAAACGGACCCTCAACCAGTTCCGCCGATTCACCGGGCGTGCCGAAGGCCTTTCGATCAGCTTTGAGGCGCATCTGCTGGGCGACAAAGTGGAGTATGACGAAGCCGCCGGCACCCTGATTATCAAGAACCTGCCTACCCAATTGAAAGATTCCCTCAAGCGCGCATCTTCCTAAGGATTAGAACGGCCGGCGCCGTGCTGTTGGCGCCACCGAAGGACAAACAATCATCTAGTGACGCGAGGGAATAGATGTGACGGAAGAGAACACTACCGCCGAGACATTCGGGGACTGTGGTTACGAGGATGGTGATTGGCGCTGCAGAGAGGGTGGTTACCTGTGGTATGCAGGCGATGGCGAAGGGTTTGATCCCAGCGACTGCTCGTACCTGTGCCCACATTGCCGGACGCAGGACTACCTGGAAGCGGCTAAGGAAGACGCTGAGTCTTGCAGTGAGTTCAGCAACAATGGTGTATCAGGCACCGGGCTTGATCTCTGGAGAGCAGCTGAGGCCAAAGCACTTGTAGCCAATCGTGCGGAAGCGCTCAAGGCTCTAGCGAGTCTCGGCCCGGTATCTGCACTGGAGGGTGACACGAGCCCACAGGGCTACAGGGTGGTTCTATGCAACACCCAGCAGATCAGCCAATGATTGAGTTGGAAACAGCAGCCCTTGAAGGCGAACCCCTTGGCTGGGCCGTTGGAATTGCCCTCGGCTTGCACCTTGAGGTCGCACCTCCAGAGTACGGAAACTGCTGGCGCACGTTTGCACGATACCGCTACATAGCTACCGAGCGAATTGCCCGGTACAACCCACATGAGGATTGGGCACTAGGTGGTCCTGTGAGCGAGATGCTAGAGCTGTCCACCGGTCCAGCTGAATGGGACCGGGACGGTAAGTGCGTGCTACGGCGAGCCCAGGCGAAGGGCACTGATGTGTGCTTCGAGCACGCGAGCCAACTCGTGGCATCAATGCGCGCGGTTGTGTACGCCCGGCTTGGAAGAACTGTCCTGGTACCAAAGGAGCTTTGCTGACATGGCCATCAATCATCTTGACCTGGTAGCTCTTGCTAACCGGGTAACGACAGACCGGCTATTTTGTGGCGACGAACACCACCGCGCGTTAGCAGTTGGAGTGCTCTCCCTGATCGAAGAAAACAAGCGATTGGAAGCCCCATCGCGGCAGACAAATGATCCCGTTGCAGCTTCGCCCGCGGATAGCCCAGATGGCCTCGCGGAGGAGTGCAGGGCGCTGAGGGCCGAGAACGAACAGCTCAAAGCTACGAACGAAGCATGGGACGCTGCGTGGGGTGCCCACGTAGAAGCCCGAGAGCGTTGGGCAACCGAGGTCGTCGATGCAGGTGATCTCCGAAATGAAGCCGCATTGCATGCACAGATGGAGCGGGCCACCGCCGAGCTGCCCCTCGGCTGGAACATACGCATCACAGTTGAGCCGCACGCTGCTGGTGTCGAACTCCGAAATGCATGTGGCAAGGTTGATCTGAAGGGCCAGGGTTCTGTAAGCGATCAGGTATCCAAGGCGATCGACTTGGCTAGATCCATGGCCGGGGAGGTTTTGTCTTGAGCGGATACCAGATAGCTGGCATCGCAATCGCATGCGCTGCGGTGCTGATCCTCTCTCTGGGGGGACTGTTTCATGCCCTGTTCAACAATATGGGTGGCAACGGATCGTGGCTGTCTGCCTCGCTTGGTTGTGCAGTCTTCCTAGGCGGCATAGTGGTCATTGTGAAGCTGCTGACGATGGTGCCTCTCCAGATCCTGTAAAGCTAAAACCCTCCTACAATGGTCGCCTACGAAAAAAGAAGGTGGTCCATTCAATTGCCCGTGGCTCGTCAGGCGGACATCTGTGCGCGACAAATGTCCGTTTGGCTGGCCCTGGCAAACCGATAGCTCCGCGCCAATAACGGAAAGTAGAATGGTTTCGAAGACGTACTCAACAAAGAAGCTTGCAATTATCGCGATCGCGGCACTGGCCTGGTTCCTAGGCACAGTCGTTTGTACATATGCACTACACCCCATTGTCAGTGGTTATACCTTGGTCATCTCTGCAGCTGTGCTGATGGCAGCCGCACTCTACTGGCTGCAGGATCGGCTCACCAAGGGGTGGAGCTTGGTTGGTTTGGCGGTAACCACGACGTGGATGTATGGCTACATAATTGAGCCGAAATTTGCTGCACTCGCACCACGCCCCGGTGATTGGATCTCATTGAGTGTTTTGATGATTAAGACCCTTATTGAGTGCTTAAATCTGGCATGCGCGGGTGCCGGTGGCAGCATCATCGCCAGTGACGGTGAGCATAATCGTGTTGAGCTGCCCATCCATGGCCGGGCCCCCGGCGAGGAGAACGCTCCACAAGGCAGCGAGCAGTTGTCTCACCTTTCCAGTTCCATTCATCTCAAGCTGGATGGCCAGGCTCAATTGGTGAGGTCGCTCGAAACCACCTTGCAGGTTTTGACTTCCGAGCATCGTCAGCTGAAGCGATTGATTTGGATTTGTGCTGGGAGTGTGGGGGCTCTGGTGGCGCTGGCGCTGGTCACCCTGAATCATTAGCCAGGCGTGGATCGTGCCGGCAGGGAGAGCTGCGGGCTCTTGAACGCGGTGTTGATACCGCCTCACATCCGACCGGGCCGGCAATCAGTAAATAAAAAATCAAGAAAACGGGCTAGAGTTAAGATTTTCTGGGGCACCTTAAGGAAAAATGACTGACCAGGGGCCAAAATGAAGGTTTTGCGCCAGTGGCCAGCCATACGCCTTTGGCGGCCAGATTCTAGGCCCTTGCTGACCAGCCCTTTGCGCCGGCCCGCAAAGGTGCACCAGGTAAATCCCATTTAGCCGATCTGTGAGAGAGCAGATACCGCCGCTAAGCCTGGCACGCGCCTCGAGGTCCGGCCCACGAACACTATAGGATTCGTGCATCCATTCTTTGGCCAGAATCCCCTTTTCTTTCCTTGGAGCGTGGATGTTGCCTGCCTATGATTGGGAGTAAACCACACGTTTCGCGAGGATCATCATGTCCACTGAACCGTTCGTCTTGCGTGACGTCGACCGAGCTCAAGAGTGGGTGGCGGCGTGCACAAAATCATGTGGTTTCGAGTCAGACAGGTGCGCTTCCATCCTGGCATCCCTCTGCGGTTTCGGGTCGTGGGACATCATGGTTTTTGCCATGGGTAGCTTGCCTTCATCTGCATGCGACGAAGAGGTCGGCAGAGATCAACTCCAATCTCGGCTCGAGCGATATTATGAAATGTTGCTCACAGAGCACGAGGTACATCCTGACGTCGCAGGCGCAATCGTGAATTTCCTCTCACCGTCGTCAGGAAAGCCATTTCTGGAATTCGGTGAAACAGAGGTCGCTCAGTTTCGAGAGGAGATGGAGGCTACAGGGCAATTCGACATTGAAGATCTTTTCGCCGCGGATCATTCGCTTCTCAACATGGAGGTGCTGGCCCCGCTGACATCCGAGCCAGACCTCGATGCTTGGTATGAGGTTTTCCGGTATCTAGGATGGGACGCAACCGAATTGGAAGAGGACGGCATCATTGGCAAACCCTCGTACCAGGTCAGTGATTCATCCCTCGGCACCCGAGCTATGCAGGTGTACTTCATACATGGGTTACCGACTCCTCGTTTCGATGGACTCATCAGCGACAATCCCAGCGTTGCACTTGCGCAGTACGCGTGCCTTGGACATTACTCAAGCGATTTGCTTCCGAGGAGCCTGGGCTTCCTGCTGCTTCCCGCACGGCCACAGCTCCTGCAGTGGCGCGGTGAGTACTACTGCTTTCTTGGCAAAGCATTTCTGGATGCTGAAAGGCGTTGGTTGGACATTTTGATCAGCCGCAGTTGCAAGGACCTCCTCGGGTTGATGAGGCTGAATCTTAAAGTGAAGCCAGGACAGCTGGAGACGTCCGGCCTGGCCGAGCAGACTGATGATTTCTGCAAGCAAATTGCTCTGCTGCTGTCCGGATTCGATCCCGATTTTGAGGACCCCTACGAGTGGCACATCGTAGCGATGGAAACCCAGGATGGTTGGTCCATTGTTACCGCTGTTGAGGACGGGCAATACGAGGATGAGCATTTGGCCCCTTACTTGTTAGGTCGAGTGGACCGGCTGTAGTGATCAGCCGGAACAGAGCGCCAGGCCATTCCGGATAGCCGAGTTGAGCCGGCACAGCTCGACCAACATCCGGAGCGCGCGGTTGCAGACTCCTGTTTATTGGGGAGGGGCCAAGCACCTGTCCCCGGGACATAATTACCGCTAGCCAGTTAAGAAAAAGTCAGGCAAATTGCCGAAAATTATCTTTTTCTTGGCTCGCTGAAGAAAAATTGCGTGGCCATAGGCAAAAATCAAGGAACTGCGCCATGCACTCAGCTGGATACGCCTGGCTGCGGGAGTCTCTGCGGCTTTCAGCTTTCCCTCTGCGCCGGCCGGCGAAGGTTCAGCCGGTTACTCGCATCAAGGCAATCGGTGAAACCCTTGCGGTACCGCCTCACGTAGTGCCAGCCCCAGATGATCTGCTTGGCCACCTGCTATTCGCGCTTAAGCATGAGGGTGTGAATCTTGCGATCCTGGCTCAGGCTTTGCCTCAGATCCCAGCTGAGAGCCTCGAAGCCGAATTGGAAGGCGCTCCTAACGGCATCTACATCCGAAAGGCCTGCTTTCTGAGGGAGGCATTCACGGGGGAGGAGGTACGCCAGCATTCACCAGTCAAAGGTGGATTCGTCCCCCTGTTTGATCCCAAGCAGTACGTGACAATGCCTGGTGAGCGTAACTCGCGCTGGCGGGTCGAATTCAACGGCCTTGGAACGATTGGGTATTGCGCAACCGTTGAGCGCACTCCGGAGATCGAAGCGCTGCTCGAGCACAACATTCTTGGCCGTGCTCAAGATTTCGTTAAAAACCTCCCCTCAGAAATGATGGACCGTGCTTTGGCATGGGCATACCTGCACGAGACCCAGGATTCTTTCGCGATCGAGAAGGAGTCGCCGAGCGAGGATAAAGCTCGCAAGTTCATTTCGTTGCTCCGCCAGGCTCATGAACGCATTCCGCTGAGTGAGGAATACCTGGTCCAACTTCAGAATGCGACGATTAGCAGTCCCTACGACATGGCTGCGGCATTCCGCCATGAGCAGAACCACCTGGCGAGTGGTTTGCAGGGCGCGGCCGGGGTTACGTACGTGCCTCCTGAGCCGGATCTGTGCCGAGAGTTGATGGATCAACTTATGGCCTTTGGGAATGACGCCCCGGCGCGCATCGACCCGCTGGTAGCTGCGGGGATCATCTCGTTCGGTTTCGTCTTTCTCCATCCTTTCATGGATGGCAACGGGCGACTGTCTCGCTTTCTGATCCACCAGGCACTCTGTCGAGCTGGTGCGCTCGAGAACGGCTTGTTGCTTCCTGTCTCGGTGGCAATGAAGCGGGAAGAGCGTAAGTACCTGGAGACTTTGCAGGCGTTCTCCAAGCCGGCTCGGGAGTTCTGGGACGTTCGATGGTTCGACCAAGGGCAGTTTTCGTTCACCTTCACTGGCGATCCCGCAATCTATCGATTCTGGGATGCTACGCCAGGTGTCCATTTCACACTTCTTATGGCGCAGCGCGCCTTGGAGGTGGAGCTTCGCGAAGAAACGGTCTTCCTTGAAAACTATGACACGGTAGTGCGAACGGTCAATGAGACGTATGACGTCCGCGGGAGTGACTTGGCAACCCTCGTGATGATGTGCCTCTCGAACAATGGCGTGGTTTCAAAAAACCGTCGGAAACAGTACGAATATAAGGTAATGCCAGAGGTGCTGGATTACATCGAGCAGGTAGCGCAGGACCTGCTTCGACAGCAAGAGCTGGACAAGCAGGGTGTTGATGCCACCGAGTGAACAAGGAAATACCCCTTCCGCTAGCATCTGACGTGCATCATGAGCCGATATTAGTATTGGCTTACGGGAGGGGAGTGATGGCGCGAGATCGATGACGCTGCGCTCGATCTATTTCAGACCGGACAGTTCATCGTGCCTATAGAGTAAAGGAGCAGAACAATGTCCCAGAAACGCAGAGCTCAGGAACCTGAAGTTTTGACTCGCGCTGCCGGCATCACCACCGATGTGGTCTTAAAGTTGAGTCTGTACCGCACCGCAAAGGAGATGCGTTCGGTGCAGACCGGCTTAACCACGGCCGCGCGCGAACTCCGCAGCCTGACCCAGTCTGGTTCACTTCTCGGTAGCTTGGGAGAAAGACTTTCCCCAGAGCAACGTGAGCTACTCACTAATGCTGCTCGATTATTGGACTCGATCAAGTACAACGTCGAGCATGCAAAGGAGACTAAGGTCAGGACCGAGAAAGCCCTGGCAAAGAAACGGGATCAGTGGACCCGAGAGGCTGAAAAATTGGTTAATGCCAATTTTGTAATGCCCATGGAAAGTCTGGCGGACCATTTGCGGATTCTAGAGTTGTACCTGGTAGCCAGGGTGGTGCTCGGCCCGGCCATATACATGCTGGATCACCCCCAGCTTAGGCAGGTGGTTAAGGAACAGCCACCGCTTTGGTCGAAGGTCACCATGGCTCAGTGGCTTCAGGGGAGGGCCGGGACCTTGTTGGTAGATATCCGTACGGCCTTCTGTGATTACCTAAAGTCGGATTTGAACCTGACGCCGGCGAAGCGTTTGGAAGATCTCCAGGTCAGTCTGGCGGAGCGCCGTCAGCAGATCCTTGCGCAACCACAAGCCGTTGAAACTGTGCAGGTCTGGTCTGACTCGCTGAAGGGGCTGACCTTGTTGCCACCGTGACAGAGTTCTGAGCGAAGACTACCGGATTTCTTATCTTGCTTTTGGAGTAAAAACATCGTGAGCGACATCAAAATTAGTGGGCCAGCTGATGTTAAAGAGGTTAGTGATCTAATCATTGGATCTTTCGATGAACAGATTCGAGTTTATGCAGGGTATGAAGAAAACGTGGCTAGCATAAAAGCTGAGATTTCGCCAATTTCGATAGATGAATACCAAAAAGCTTACATAGAAGATTTGGATGATTCAGCTGACCCTTTTAGCGAGGAGGCATTCAGGGCTGATTACGATAGGTACGTGAAAGAGTTACAGGATGAACTTAAAGACTCGCTGCAGGAGGTCTATGAGGAATACTCTTCCATCAAAGGGGCTGTAGTTATGACCAAGCCAGGGCGGCACGGTTATTTTGAATTCGCAATGTGCCGATATCCGACTGAGGATGCGGAAGAAACTGTGCAGCCGTACGAGTGGCGATCCAGGCTGATAGACGGGCATGGTAAAACGTTAGCATTGTCATATGGATCATACTATATGGCAGAGGGTGGCTCTAATGCTCGAGAGATGCCATATCTTGCAGATATTTATTCAAGCCAGGAGCTTCAGGTGGTCAGTAAATACCTGGAGCGATTAAGTGAGGAGGCTGATGAAGAATGTGGAGATGAGGGAATTGGATTTGACAAATTTGACTTGGCTGATATGCAGCTTGAGGCAGGAGGAATCTTCCTTGTTCAATATCTCAAGCGCGATCTGACTCGCATTGATTTGAAGGGGGTTGGATTTGAGGTCCTCAGGTATGCGGTAGAATGCATACGAAACCAACTTGATGAAGATATGGCAATATCTGTTGGTGTGTTCTATAACCTGTATATGCAAGTAGATACCTCATATCTCCGGGACCCCACCCCTAACTTCATCAAGAAATTAAATTCTTTTGTCGAGGGCGTTAATTGTATAAGTGGCGTGGAGCTTATTGACTTCTGGAATGATCAAGGCATGTCTAGGAATGAATCACACCCGTAATCGGGTGCGTGTCAATTGAGTGACTAACAGAGCTTATTGGCGCTGGAGAGGGTGACTTCGGATGCGGCTTAACTCCATTCTGCCAAATGGTAGGGGGCAATCAGCGGATTGTGCGGTATTTTGGCTTTCAGGCGCTCATTCTTCGCGTCTCAAAGTTACTCACACCAAATGCGTAGAGGGAGTACGGTAGCGAGTAGCTTAGCCTTCCAATCAGCCTCGGCCTGCGGGTTTTCCTCCACGTCGACGGATGTGTCGTCGCAGTCCTTCAGCTGCGCCTGAAACAGCCTGGCTGCAGCTTCACTCGTGAATACCCGGACGGGTTCGCATGGCTGGTGTCAGGTCGTGGCTGTGCGATAAAGCAGATTTTGCGAATCTTTCTCGCACTGATACGGGTGCGTTCTGGACGATGGGCAACTCAGACCCGAATCCGTGACGGCCGCAACAATGTGTAACTCAATCGCCTTGGATGCCTCCCAACGATTTGAGGGTTAGGTTTTGGCTCTGGCCGGTATGGGTTGCCGGGTAAACTGTTGCCTGGCCCTAACCTTTTCAATACCTGAGTGGGATTTCCATGAAGAAAGCACTTTCTGCCCTTGCACTGCTGGCGCTGACATCTCCCGGCCTGGCTGCCGCCGGCGAACCATCTGCCCAACCATCCCGATCGCTGCCTGTCATTGAGCCTGGTCCTGGCAAAGAAATTCTGGTGGTATCACTGGTAGCGCTCCCCTTCATCGCAAAGCCGGCAGGTACTGAGGGTGTTCTGCAGGCATACGTGAAGAAATGGGGCAGCCTGGCTGAAGGGCGTGGTTCATTCTCGAAAATGGAGAGTAATGTCGTTCAACAGATGGAGGACTGCAGGTGTTCAATCCGCATGACTGTGCAGAAGGATGGTACGGGGCGTATTCAACCCAACGACGGGGTGGCCACGATCGCGTGCGAACAGCCTGGGGGTAATGTGATCGTCAGCGATGTACCTGGATTCCTTATCGGTACCGACCGCCAGCTGGGTCTCGTAGAGAGTGATGGCGAGAAAGGCTTCTTTGTCCCACAAACCACACTCCATATTCCTATGGAATAGGCAGGATTCCCTCTCAAAGGATTAGCCCACTCTATCCGGCAGGTTCTAGCCCTCACAGAGCGATAGGTCGTCGGGGCCGGCGGACCTAACTTGGCGCCCTGCCGTACATTGCAAATCAACGCAGTCACGTTACGTTGTTGAGCTAAGCACCCGCCGCTGGAACATGCTGCGACGGCCGGGACTCAAATTTCTTGAGAAGGGAACCGAGGATGTCAGTTGAACACCAGGATGGAAACGAACGTCTGCAGCTAGAAGCCGCCGGCGAGATGCTCCTGGAGTTGGTGCGGCTCGTCCGTGCACACCAGGCTACCCCAGTGGATGCATCTCAGCGTGATGAGGCGCTAACGGTGGCGATCGCTCGATATCTCCCACTCATCCAGGAACTGCGACGGGACCATTACGATGCCCTCGCGTCGGACATTGACTCGTTCACTCAAGCTCAGAAGAACGCTGCGCAGATGCGCCACGCCGCTTTGGAGGTCAGTGGAGGAATTCAGGAGTACATCGGGCTTCCTTGCGATTCTCTTGAGCGCAGGATGCAGGAGTGCTTGGTGCGCTATCGCGCCATCATAGAGCTCCAAGAGAGCGGATGGGGTTACTAGATGATCGGCCTCCCTTACGACCCCCAGCCGCTCTATCAAGGCGGCCAGAGCACGCTGATAAATGAGGTAAAGAAACTTCAATGACGCTGACAACCAATCCACCAGCGCTGCTTGACGGTCCCCTGACAGTCACCTTCACAGGTGAGGCTTTGGCTCTGTTAAACAAATGCCGGCAGGCCCAGCATGCCTTCGCTACAGAGGATGCGTTCGACCAGCCATGCAGAGCCGATCGTTTGCGTTGGGAGTATGAGGAGGCCCAGCGCCAACTCGCTGAAGCTGTTTGTGGTGCAGTAGGTTCCATTCTGGACGAATCCTGATCTCTACAAACTCGTTATTGCGCTGCTGGCCGCTGCAGAATTGAAAGGGCCGGTCGAAGCTATCCTCTGGCCCTACAGAGAAAATGGCACAAGCGGTAGTGAGATGCTTTCACTGGATCTCGCTGGTCAGGAGGGTGGTGATTTCACCGTCACATTCGGTACTGGTAGGGTGAGCGCTACGGAATACCAATTCGACAACCTCGGAGCTAGCTGCTTCGAAGTCCCAGCTGAAGAACAGAGCCCTTCGGTAGTGGCGACGCTCGCCGGTACAGCCCGGCGTGGCTGGCCAAACATCGCTTGTCTTCAACTGTCATAGGCGACGATTCCATTTGAATATCCGAGCAGCGGCTTTGCTGAGGATTACCTTCCTCTTTCGGCCGTTCGCTCAAGTGGTTGCAGATGGTGGCCACCGCCCCCATATAGTCGACTTGCCAAGGGTGGCAGCCTTCATGCGAAAGCCGGCACGGAGTCCGAGGAAGTCGAATTCCAGCGGCTGTCGAGCGCGCGTACGAATAAAGACACGATCAAACCAGCGGAGCAGATATGAGCCAAATGATGACGTGGCGGGCAGCGGCCAAGAGGATTGCTGAACAAGAGGGGGTACCAAACGCAACGCTTGAGGTCTTCCTCCATGTGCTTGAGCACATTTCAGATGAGGACTGGTTAGGTGCATGTCATTCGAGTTCTACAGTGCTGTACATGATGCTCGCTGAGCACAACGCTGAATCGGAAATCGTGATCGGCGATGTGCAAGCACAGGCTGGGGTTTTCGAACATTCATGGATTGAGATTGATGGCGCGATCTTCGATGCAGCGGTAGCGTTTCCGCACCCTGACGGCTATCCAGTCGGCGGCCCTGTTTTCGCTGGCTATGATCTCGACACAGGGTTGCCGACAATCAACAGCTACGGGATTGGCACGTTTGAGGGCTTGAGCGCCGATACTAAATCCATCACCTATCTTTCAATCGGCACGTACTACACGTGGGCTGATCAAAAGGCCTTAGTAGAAAGCGCGGTGGAAGGTAATCTACCGCCAGAGCCGCTTTGGCACCGTGCAACGAGAATTGCTCAGAACATGGGTGTCTCGAAAACCTCCGAAGAACTCGCTTCTGCGCATTTCGAGGTTAGGCGGACTGTTCGTACAATCTAGCAGACACAGGTCAGTCGGCGCACCGGGTACCCAGGATATGGGTGCCCAACTGCCGCCCTGCGAATGATCTGTCTGCAGCGAGGTGGTCAGCTGTGGCCTAGACGTTATGTTGACCAGCCCACTCACAGAGGATCATGTAATGTCAGCCACCCACCTGAATTGTCCTTCTCCTAGCAAGCTAATTGGCGAGTTGAGGCAGGACCTACTGAGTGCTCCGCCTCCCATCCGAGCTGAAGCCCTGACACGAATTGGGTTGTTGCTCGAGCGTCTAAAGGCTCAGTTGATTGTTCAAGATCGAGCTTTGGGTTCCAATCCCTCCGCTGGGGTTTAGTGCCCGCCACCTCCTGAAGTAGAGTAGCAAGGCCCGATCGGACGTCCCCGGCCTCAACACCGTTTTTTTGGAGATACCGTGCCATGCAAATCAAACCCCTCACTACCTACCGATTCGTAAAGTCTGGAAACCTCGTGACCACCAAAGAGGCTACTTCCTACGGGGGGAAGGGGAACTGGATTGTCGAGCGAGTCGACACTGGGAAAGAGATGGTCGTGCGCGGCTCAGCTTTGATCGACCCGAACAGTGCTGATTGGTCTTAGGGTTGATCCTGCACAAGCGCATGGCGGGAGCATCGTTCGTGGACCATCCTCCCACACATACCAAACGAAAACGGTTGAACGTCCACAAAAAAGCCCGCCTATGAGCGGGTTTTTTGTCTTGAGCACGTCTGATTGAGGGGCGGCCGTGCGTTCATCGACGGATAACTGTTGAGGCGGCGCCCACTAGCAGGGGCGCTGCCCCTAGGTGCCTCGAGCTCTACGTAGCATCCTGATTCGAGCACCAGAGACGCCCGCGAGCTTCGAGAGCACATTGTTCGGTACGACACCGAAGAGATGCACAAATCGCTCGGCGCGCGACACCCGCTGATAGGGTTTAATGCCCAAAAATTGCCGGCGGTCTTCAATGACAGACACCGGTACTCCCACCTCTCGGCTGATTTTCGCGGCCGACATGGTGCCCAGCAGCGATTCGTAGCCCAGGCCTGGTCCGTGGAAGTCCTCGATGGCCACCGGCGCGGGCGCGGCGGGGAGGGGAGGCGCAGCTGGGAGGCCGAGGTCCACGCGCACTTGTTCAACCTCCTCCACATCCAGGCCCCAGGCGGTTGCGATTTCAAGATCGGGAACCAATCCCAGAGCGGCCTGGTACGGCCTGGCTGGCGGCGCGATCGGGCAAAGCTCCGCCAGCTCCGCGGCCGTGGGCTTGCGATCAATGCCCCGGGCTTTCCGATACGTGCGGACACTCTCTACCGACACGCCACACTGGTCAGCGATGAATTGGTCGGACTTGATGCCGAAGAGGTGAGCGAAAGGCTCGATGGCCAGGTCGACCGAATAGGCCTTAATCTTGAACAGCACACGTCGCCGGCGGATGCTTTCCTCAGTGGTGCCAACAAGGTTGGCCAGCGCTCGATCGGTCATCCGCCCCAGCTTGCAGTCGTACCATCGCGCTATCCCGACGGCAATCCAGTTTACAGGCTTCAAAATTCCCTCCTCGAGTAGCGCCCAGCTGCAGCGCTCAGCATAGCCACCAACCTTGGAAACGGCGACCACCCAAAATATACCCGCCAAATTAATAACATCATGACAGGGGAAGGGGCACTTGCTGAGGTGTGTCCCCCTTGAGATCCCCTAACGGCTGATGCCCCACGACCACGGGCCTGGACCTGACCACCCTCCTGTACAACCGCTTTTCCTTTCTTTCCTTTGCCAGGCTTTCGCCTGGCATCTTTTCTTTCGCTTTTTCCCCAGCTTTTCCTACGCGGCGCGCACCTTGGCCCGGCCGGGCAGGGCGCTTTAAAGGAAAGGGTGAACAGTGGAGATGTACCAGGAGGAACGCGGATGGGCCTCGGAAAGGGCTGCGCCTGTCATGATGTTATTAATTCCCGGGCGGCGGCCGGGATGCCGGCAGTGAAGGGAGGAGAGCTGGGGAATTAAAACTGTCGCCGGCGCTACGGCTGCTTCCGGCAGCGGGGTTGGGACGGGACGATCAAGCTGGCTTTTGGCGATATGCAGGCTAGCCGATCGGCATTGGGAGTCACCTGCTAGAACTGGAATGGGAGCGTTGCTAGATACGGAGAAAGCCTGGCCCCGGGTGGGTAGGGCTAGCGTCTTGAGTGCTGTCACGGAAAGGTCACATCAGAAGCGAGGTGGCCACTTTACTAGTCGATCCAGCGAGGACAAACCCAAAACAGGCCCTCGTTTTTCGACTATTAATCTTGTGCTAGACACATGCAGAAGCTGTTGAGTTACTGCTGGTCGCCCGAATCCATAACCACTCTCAGCATCGGCTATTGATTTGCCACCAGCGCCAGATCGTAATGCTGGGCACGTGCAAAATGGCGATACCAAAATCCATGCGTGGAAACGTGCTCTGCGAGTACTATTGGCCGCTAGAAATGCACCAACAATCAAAGGAGAATTCATGCAGACCATGCTTCAACAACGCATCGCACGGCTTAGGTGGCTGAGCGCCTTGCTTCTTATCAGCCTGACCGCGGCTTGGGTTGGGCTGATGTTTTACCTCCCGCTCTATGACGGTGAAACCCTAACCTCCATGTCAACCAAGTGTGCTCTGGTGTTTGCACTGGTAGTCATAGGGAAGGTCCCGAGCAGACTGAAGTCCGGGGTCAGAAACACATGTCTTACCTTGGCATGGATCGTTTTCTTCTTTTTCATCCCGGTGGATCTGGCTTGGAATTTCACAAGCCAATTGGCCTTGGCTGTGATCGTCGTTTTCGGAGCTCTGGACCTCATTGTCGAGACACGCCTATGGCGACTGAGCCGAAACCCGATGTATTACTACAAGTAGCCTAACGTCAATTGCCGGGATCGCCCGGGCTGGCTGTAGGAGATTGTGATGCTGGGGGGCTTGCGGGTGTGGAGATGGCGGAGGAGGAGGTGAGCGGTGACTAAGCAAAAAGGCAATTCTGACTATCTTAGAGGGTAATGCAATGCTAGATGAGGGTTTAGTGAGGGCTGTGGGCAGTTTCTTGATTGAACTGTTCTGCTGGGGATGGTCAGGATTCGGGCGAATCTTCCCTGCAGTCGGAAGATGGGTTTTCAACGACCTGTTTCGTGCCAAGCGCTTGCTCCATCCGTTCTTCGAGGGCGTTTTGGGCTTTGTTGTGATCATTACCATCGTGGTGTCGGTTGTCTATTTTGCTGCTCCAGCCATGTCCTGAAGCTGACATCAAATGATGAATATTCGAGACAAGTGAAGTCAGCTACAGAAGCCCTGGCAGCCTGGCAAGTCAAAAC
Organism: Pseudomonas sp. HD6422; assembly: GCF_025377065.1. Lineage (NCBI taxonomy): Bacteria > Pseudomonadati > Pseudomonadota > Gammaproteobacteria > Pseudomonadales > Pseudomonadaceae > Pseudomonas > Pseudomonas sp. HD6422. Next base: position 29,213 of record NZ_JAHWIW010000038.1, read on the forward strand.
GCCGGTAAGCTGTATGACAGCGCACGTGCAGGCGTGACAGTGGCCATGGATACGGTTGGAGACGCCGCCAGCGTAGCTATCCAGTCCGGCCGGGATGCAAGAAAGGTTGCAGATCTGCGGTGGCCAGGATGGAGTCTACAGCGCTACGCGCGATGCCCTAATGCATGCTGAAGAAATGATCCCGGTGACGATCAACAAAACGTCACGGCTGTCTAATTGACCGAACGTGCATCATCGTTTTGATCGTGACGTTGCACTGCTGAGGAAGCACGGCAATTCCGCATACGCCCGTCCGTCCTCTCCACCGACGTTCTGAGCTTCGGATCAGCCTCGAGCAAGGCACAATCACTGGGCGAGTTTGAAAGGGGAGCATGCCGGCTTACCAGCCCAGTACCTCACAGCCGAGGAATTGCACGCCATTGCATAGTCCATTGATAACAAGGACACCGCAGACATTGTGAAGGCCTCTACCCGCTACCGTGAATCGGTGCAGAAAACTTTCCTAGCATTCGAAATCCCGCACTCACTGCGCTAGGGTCCTCCGTACGGCCTGAGCGTCCCACCCTCCGATCGCAGCATTTCGTTGACCGCAGGTACGGCTGAAAGGGTCCAATCCGCGCCAGTACTTCAGGTCTGAATATCCATGTCTCTGCAAACGTGACGCTACTGGCATGCTGCAGCATGGGCGGCCGGCAGGCCGCTCAAGTCTTGAAGGGGATCAGAGTACACCAGTCGGCTTTGAGCCGTCGGATGTGAGTTCTGGAGCTGGGGTTGGGGCGATTACGCACTGGCGTAAGCCGGCACTGATTGCCGGAGTGGCTCCATCTCGGGCATAAGCCTTAACCAGGGAATCGCATAGCGCATTCATGGCCTCCGGAGACATGTCTTTGCTGAGTGCTGGCACGTCTGCCTCGGAAAGGACCTGAGGAGAAATCGGCGCTGCTGCCAGTGCGAGTTCAGGTGCCGGCAGATGCGCATAGATGTCCTTCGCAGCCTCAACCCCTACGTGAAGCGAAGAAACCAGAGCAATTGGTGGAGCGAGAGAGCTGATCATTGACGCGAACATAGGCATTCCTTTTGAGAGGGCACGAAGACCCATATCGGACTGGCCAGGGCGATGCCACGGCCGGCTTGGTGACCCGAAGAGAATAACTATGTTGGCCTCCGTCACAAGCCAAATCGATGTTCCAGAAATCATCTAGCATTAGCCCTGGATGCCCCCACGGCCGGCAGCCTACGGGTACGCCATATTCTGTCTTCTGAGCCTGGATAATGCCGAGGTATACACCACCGATGATCTCGGATTTTCAGCCATTTTCTGGACCATAGCCGCGCGAAATATTTCTCAGCCGTGGTACGTCATTTCGCTCCGTGCCCATGCGTAAGAGGCCTCCCAGCGCGCTTCAATGGAGCCAGGAAAGATCGCGAATTTGGTCTTGCGCCTGTCCGAACAATGGCGGGAGCACTCACGCCTTTACCAGGAAAACAAATGAGTGGGCTGTTCCCGATAGGCAGATTTTGGCTGATCTTTTGCCATCAATTGACAGGGTAGACGCAGCGCCCAGCAAGCGAAAACTCATTCGTCATCAAATGATAAGTCCGAATGCTGAAGGGCCGCCCAAGATGTAAGGAACCCCCTTTTGTAGGGAATTTCCTACGTGTTCCCGGTATATTGAACGGAAAATTCGAAGCCTCAAACCTCTCAAAATGCTAGCCGAAATAGGCATGTCTTAACGAGCACCGGCCTCTGCCAGCTCTCGGCTCTGTCTGACAGGCGGGATTTTATTACGATAATCCATGGAATTTCAGACAGATAGCGGCATCAATAGGTAGGCATGCACTGTTATGCCATCACTTTCGCCCGTAGAATGTGTGCTTTAGCGTTCACAACACTGTTGCACGAGCTATGTCCCACAAACAGAGCGACCAGGATGGCCGCATGACGAATGAGCAACCTGACCGGCCCATACCGCAGTATGACCGCTCGACCAATGAGCAGGACCGTTTCCTCGATTATTGCCAGCGGAACCAGATCCTAATCACGGTCTACCTTGATTCGGGCAGGGCTCTACAGGGAAAGATCGTGGACCACGATCGGAAATGCCTTCTCCTAGGCGCTACTCGCCAAGAGAAAATTCCGAAATTGATCCCAAAGTCATACGTTGCGCTTGTGCGCGCCGAAGAGATCCTTCCACTTTTCCTTGAATACAAAGGGAGAGGGAATCATCTCACCCGTAAGAAAGCTCGCAAGGCCAAACGTAAGGCAGAAATAGGAGCGATTCCTACTAGTGCCCCAGTCCGTAAAATACGTGCGGCGAAGGCGCCAATGGCGGTGAAATCAACCGAGGAGGGGCCTGGCAAGAGCTCGCCCCCGGTCAAGGTCCTGATCAAGAAAGCACCGAGGGCTAAAAGCCTGGTCCCAAAGAAAAGTCCGTCGTCGCCCTCTGAGCATCAGGACGCCGACGGCAATTCTTGAAACTCCACATCAATTGGTCGTCGCACACTCCAGGTGAGGCCCTGCGTAAGCGATGACGACCTTCCTATCGATGATGTCGAAATGGATTCTCATGCCGTCGAGACCGGTACCGCTGCCGGCCTTCAGGTGCCGCTCGAAAAAATAGACCTTTTCCTGGTACTCAAACTCTCGAAGCCCGCGCAACCGGCGATTTGTGCTCACCGTTTCGGATTCGTTGGCAGAATAGGAGCTTCCCAGGATCATCCGAGCTGTGGCATCTGGGTTACCCGCCATCAGGGACTCGTAGTAGGGGAATACCATCGCATCCAGAACCTCAAGCATCCGCTCCGTATGCTGAAAGGTCGAAGCGTCTTTGGCCGACTTCCACGCCGAGTCAAGAATCACCACTCGCCCTTCAGCGATGGTCTCGATGTAGAGGAGTACATCAAGCGGTGTGATTCCATCACGGGCTGCGATGCGACGCATCAGGCCCATGTTTAACTCGAGTGGCTCAGGACGGTGCATAGGGAGGCTGAGGGTCTCCTTGAACGTTCGAAGAGAATACAATTCCGCGCGCATCTCACTGTTCTCTGCATTCTTGGCACTCAGGGCCTCCTGCAGGCCGGCGACCTGAGCCTGCAGGGCTTCATTCCCCGGCAATTCAGCTGGTTTGGCTACAGGTAGCACCTCTACGACCGACAGGGCAGTAGGCTGCTTATTTGTGCCTGGAGGCCCTTTACGCAGCAGGCGATCCCAATCTTCGTAGAAACGCTGCCAGCCGCGAACCAAGGGCACTAAACCTTCGAGTTCAGCCTTGAACCACTCGCGGTTGGCCATGATCTCGTCGCTGCCGGCCTGCGCCAGTGATGCGATTTTAAGCATCGCGCTTGCGGTAAGGTTGGCACTAAGGCCCGATATCTGTGCCTCGAGCTCTCGGGCCTTGGCTAGCTTTTTATCGGCGCGCTGGATGAATCCGTCGGCATCCAACTGAGCATTGTTCAAGGCGATCAAGCCGCGAAGCAATGTGATCGCTTCAATTGATACGCTACGAGGTTGCTCTATACTCCGGCCCACGAGATCGCGCGGAAATAACTTGTGGTCGAACTGCAGCTCCATCGACTCTGCGTGCTTACCCAGAGCTTCGAGCAGCGATTTCCAACGGGGCACTGCCAAATCTTCACAGAACTGCCCATAGGCGATCGACAGAGCGTTCTCACCATTCCGAAGTGACAGAGCGCTAGCCTCTGCCATCTCCAATAACCGCGGAATGACTTGCTTTGATCGAGGCTGGGATGAAGCGTTGAACGCAACCAGCTCTTGGACGATGGCCGAAAAACCCTCAGTCGACATTTGAGATGAAAGAGGGAGGCACGGATCAAGGGGTCCCCGGGCGGCGACCATGAGGTGGTTTACCTGCATGACCTGATCAGGGAAAAGCTTAATAATGTGCGGGCAAGTGCTGAAAATCAGTCCTGGGATATACGGCGGCAATTCCAAGAACAGGACCGTGATGGCCATCTCGATCCGAACACGTTCGTTCTGTGATGGCCTTGCATTGGTATCTATCAGTCGCTCGCTAAGGGCGCCCAGGTAGAGCAAAGGCATCGCGAGTTGTCGGGAAAATGCGCCTGCATGGAAGAGGCTGGTCAGCACGGGGAAGCTCTGTTGGATCGTATTGACTAGATCTTCAGCCGGCGCCGTTTGAACAGAGAATCGGAGCTTGTCGCGTCGCTCATTGCCCAGTATCTGGCCTAGGTTGTATTCAAGCTTTGAGAAGAGGTCGACCCGGGCGAATGCTTCGCCCATTACTTCCTCAACCAACTCACGATGCTCTGCGATTCCGAGGTAGCTGAGTACGATGTGACCTGTCGGTGCACTCATTCCTTTGGGGACGTTTAGCGTGGCCATGGACCTGACGGTATGGAGTAACGGGTCGCGTAGCCTCATGAGAGTATCTGCGACCTCAGCTAACGCTTTGGCTGATCCGTACCAGGTTGTCCAAGCCACCTGGCTTATCACGCTTTGCCGAAAGGCAGTGGGGACGATGAAATGGAACCCGGGGCCATTACCACCCGCACCGCCATCAGCACGGCGATCCGAACCATCTCCAGCCTTCACTTCCTGCACAGCAACACAACTGCTCGGTTCTCTACAACTAACTGAATCAACCGCTACTTCCATGACTGGTCCTTAGGTCGGGATAGGAGGGGCTCAACCTAACGGCGAGCCCCAAATTTCCAAGCCAGTTCGGCCGCTAACACAGCTCAGATGGGATTCCATAGCGAGGTACCGGTTGAGGATGGATACCCGAGGGCAGAAACAGGTTTCCTGTATTTTCGAATCGCTCCAGCGTGATCGTTCCAAGAGATCGACTTCGAGAGCGAATTTGCGCTCGAGATCGCGATAGACGTAGTCTCGTAGAAGGCGGTCTAGGGAGTGGTGGAGTGGGTAGCGAAAGAATCCCTTCATCAATTGTGGCTACAGGAAGGGTAGGTGTGAACTCGGCGAGAGCGAGCTGATCTGCATCAGGCAACGGGGTAGCATTTGATGGCACGCCAAACCCGAACTGAACCTCCAGACCCTCAGATCGGATTTCACTTTGGATGGCAGCGGTTGGTGCGGAAGGTGCGGAAGGTGCGGAAGGTGCGGCAGTAGTGGAGACTGCTACTTCAGTCACTGCCACTTCATTAGCAGCATCGTCCAGGCACATGTCTGCCATGTAAGAGTGGTCGCCGTCAGAGTCGCCCTCTGCAGCAATTGCCGCAGCAGCATCGGTCAGCACGAAGTTGAGCTGCCAGTGCTTCGCATACCCAGTCAGGTAGCGCGTCGTCACGTTCAGTTCTCTAGCCGCATCCTGGATTTGAGCGTTCTGCCCAGCCAGCACAGCAGCTCGATCGTAAAACTCGTTCTTGACGTCTAACGAAGGGCCGCCAACGAAAGTGATTTGCTCGTTGTACGCGAAGTTTTTTAGGAAGCGGTGGCTTACGCCAAGGATGTCAGCCGCCTCTGCAACGGTGAACAGCTCTGCGAGCTCATTGCACCGAGCCAGGAATGCATTCTGACCTTTAACCAGGGCTTTGCGCCCTTTGAGTTCCATGCCGGGGGTGATCTCAAGATCACCAGGCTGAACTGGCGCTGTCGGCGCCTCTACCTGGCGCAGCTCATAATGAATCAGATAATGATCCCAGAGCTTTTTGATCTCGCGCTTTTGAGCGGGGGTGCGGTTGTCGCGATCAGCGTAGGTAATGTTGCGCTGATTTGAGTACGTCCTCAGGTATCCGGTGCTGACGCGAAGAAGGCGGGCGGCCTCCTTAATAGAGAACTTGTCACAGAGCTCAAGGACCTTGGTGTGGAATACGCCAAGGGCCGCGTTGTCCGCCGCCTTCGCTTGGTCAGCTATTGTCGGATCCAGATGCTGCATCATCACTACTCACCCCCTACGTTTGTTTGTGAGGGGGCCGTCCGTGACTGGACTCTGGCCAAGCAGCAGGCAGATCTTGGGATGGGGATCGCACCGAATTTCGGGTGCGACCTTTCCCTAGCGAATAGTGGGGGTGCTCCCCCAGCCTTCGGTGCCGTTTACTACAGGCAGAGAGACCAGGTCTCCCCCTCTACACGTGTGTCTGGCGGCGGGATAATTCCCAGCACGTCAAACTTTATGAGCCAATTCTTTGGCTTCGGGGTGCGATAGTACATTGCCACCTTCGTATGTGAAACCCTTCACACAAAATTTCGATTCCTCACTGAGGGCCTCAAACAAACGTTTAGATCAAAAAACCAGTAAATACAATGAGTTACGAGTTTTTTGAAAGTTCCCTTTGTCAGACGAACGGCATTTGTGCTACCAAGGCATCCGGCTTTTGCAGGCAAAGTGCCTGCAGGACGCCACACTGCGGCTTTTGCATTTCTCGACCTCGTTTTGACTGGTCGATTCGATTTCGGTCGTTATGCTCTTTCTCGCAGCCGACATCCGAGGCGATTTGGAAACCCTACGGACGCCGGACCCTCCTAACAATGCAAGGATTCAAGACGTGAGCCGACACACCCTGAGCAAGACCATCCTGGCAGTAGCCATCTCCGCTGCATCCGTAAATGCCTTCGCTGTAGTAGTGCCAAGCGACCTGAACAAAGACGTTAGCGGTGCGACTGAGGTGGCATATAACAGAACCGTGTTCGAGAACGTCACCCTATCCGGGGAGGCCAATCGCGCACCAGATGAGGACGGGACAGGCTTTGAAGGTGTGAAAATCCTCGGAGACTTGACCAACAACGCTAACGTTTATGGCAGCGGTCAATTCATCGACGGCTTGGATCTTGACTCTTCCGATGACGCCGACGCTGTCGCTACCACCGTTGGCGGCAACGTCACGAACAACGGCAACATGAAGCTGACTGGTATTGCCCCGGTCGGCATCATCGTCGACGGCGCCAGCATCGGTGGCAATCTGACGAACAACGGCAACATCACCCTGGTTGGCGAGACCAACAACATCGACTCTGACACTCCTCGCGGGATCGAGGTGGGCAACACTCAACTCGGCGGTGACCTGGTCAACGCGGGCACTTTGTCGGTCGACGGAACTGGTGCTAAGGGCATTTACGCGTTCACTTCGGATGGGACCCTGGACCGGGGCACTATCGGCAAGGACGTCATCAACAAAGGGGCGGTTTTCGTCTCCGGCGACAATTCCTCGGGCATCGAGCTCGACCGCATCAACTTCGGACATGACGTCATCAACCAAGGGATCATCGCTGCAAGCGGCAACGATACCTCGGGAGTTGTAATCAAAGACATGCGGTTCAACTCGGTGCTGAATACCGGCACCATTCAGGCTTCCGGCGAAGATGCTGTCGGAGTTCGCCTGGTCGACGCCTTGGCTCCAGAAGTTAAGACCGATTCCAATGGCATCATCAACACCGGCAGCATCATGTCGACCGGAACCGCCATCAGCGTCGAGAGCATTGACTTCAATCCGAACGAAGGAGGCTCTGACAACTCGAACAACCTCTTCGTCATCCACCAGAAGGATGGTTTGATCCTGGGTGGGGAGAAGTCGATTAACGGCAACTTCCAGACTCAACTGGACTGGACTGGCGGCACCATCACCGGCGATATGGAAGGCATGAAGCTGGTTCAAGTCGCAGGCTCCGGCACCTTCAATGGCAAAGAGATCGAAGCCTTCTTGGTGGACGTAAAATCGGGCACCCTGTATCTGGCCTCGACCGAAACCAATTTCACCGGCGACCTGAATGTAGCTTCCGGCAGCACACTGCAACTGCGCGTCAGCGACGAAACCAACCCGGCCAACCCTATCCTGAGCGTCGGTAGCGAAGCGAACTTCGCAAGCGGCAGCACCATCGGCGTTACCGCAACGCCTGGCGATTTTACCGGCAACCGTGCCGGCACCACTTACACCCTCGTGAAAGCTGGCACCCTGACTGACAACGGCCTGTCGGTGGTCAGCAACTCCGCGCTGCTGGATATCATTGACTTCAACGTAGACGGCGAAACCGTGACTGCGACCGTTGCTGGCAAGTCGGGCACATCGGTAGCGGATCAACTAGCTGGCATGGGCGCATCCCGCAACGCCTCCAATGCTATCCGCCCATTCGCTGATAGCGTCCTGGGCAAGCTGGATGCTAACGACGCCGTGTTCAAGGCCTTTGCCAATGCCGACGAAGCCGAACTGGCGCGTCTCGCCGAACAGCTGTCTCCAAACGTGAACGGTGGCTCGACCCAGGCAGCCCTGGGTGGCCAGACCTTGGTATCCAGCGCCCTGAACGGCCGAAATGCCGAAGTCCGCGGTCTGTCCTCCGGTGATGTACTGCAAGAAACTGGCGTATGGGTGAAAGGCCTGTACTCCAACGCTGACCAAGGGACTCGTGATGGTGTTGCCGGCTACAACGCTTACAGCAGCGGCATCGTGGTCGGCGCTGACGGCAAGCTGACCCCTGACCTGACCCTGGGTGTTGCCTACAGCTACATCAATTCGAAAGTGAACGGCCTGGGCAACCAGACGGACGTTGATGCTTATGCTCTGACTGCCTACGGCAGCTGGACTCAAGGACCGGCCTTCGTTGACGCCAGCGTGACCGTCGGCAAGAACGAAAACACCAGCAAACGCGACATCGCTACCACTGTTGCCAAGGGCGACTACGATGCGGATCTGTTCGGCATCAACGTGCTGGGTGGCTACGGCTTCAACTTCGACAACGGCCTGCTGGTCGAACCACGAGCCGCTCTGCGCTACAGCAATCTGAAAATCGACGGCTACACCGAGAAAGGTTCGAGCGCGGCCCTCAGCGTCGGTGGCCAGCGTATCGAGGTGGGTGAAATCGGCGGCGGTGTCCGTGTCGAGAAAGACTTCAACTTCTTGGACGGCACCCTAAAGCCAACCGCAACTGCCATGGTCTACCACGACTTCATCGGCGACAAGGCAAACACTACCAGCACCTACACCCTGGGTGGCACTCCATTCGTTAGCTCTGGCGCTTCTACCGCGCGCAATAGCTACGAGCTGGGCCTGGGTGCCGAGTACTCGATCGGCGCGGTAACTGTAGGCGCCAACTACAGCTACCTCAAGAAAACTGACTTCAACGCCGATACCTTCACGGTGTCCGCTCGTTATGACTTTTAAGTCTTAACCGTCTGATTTTAATAACGGCCAGCACTGCTGGCCGTTTTTTTAACCCTGATGCAATTGTCGATAGCTACCTAGTGGGTGCTATCGAGAACTGCAACATCAAAGGAGACATGAATGCTCAAATCACTGATTGCAGTCAGCCTCGTAGCAAGCGTGTCACTACTTTCGGGATGTGCGTCGAAGGTCGAGCTTTCGAGCTATGCCACAGGGAATTTAAAGCCGGCAGTACTTACGGCCACAGGTTTCCCGATCCAGTCCATGATCCCAGCGGCTGGAAGCTATAAGCACATGCGTGTGTACATCGAAGGTGATGGCCATGCCTGGGCAACCTCTTCTCAACCCAGTACTGACCCTACACCTCATACCTCGATCATGCTGCGCTTCGCGGCCGGCGATCTGAACCCGGCTGCTTACCTCGCCCGTCCCTGCCAATTCGTTACCACCAAAGCCTGCACTACTGACGTTTGGACCCACTCCCGGTTCGACAGGCCTGAAATCGAATCCATGAACTCAGCACTCTCACTCCTGAAAAGCCGATTTCAGGTCGAGTCATTTGAGCTGGTCGGACATTCCGGCGGGGGAGAAGTCGCATTGGTTCTAGCCAGCATGCGATCTGACGTTAACAAGGTCCAAACAATCGCAGGCAATGTCGACCCGATTTTCTGGGGCAAGCTTCATCAGTTGACTCCCCTCAAGTCCCCACTTACCCCACTGCAGTACAAAGACCGCCTGCGCGAAATTCCTCAGCGCCATATCGTCGGCATGCGTGATCGGGTTGTACCTCCTTCGGTAGCCGCAGCGTACAGCGCGCAGCTGGAGGGGAAGTGCCTTGAAATCGTTGCCGTCGACGCCTCCCACAATGAGGGTTACGACACTATCTGGCGTCGACTTTCTTCCACCCCTTTGCTCTGCAAGGAGCTGTAACAGACCGGCCGGAGCCGGTTGCAAGGAATGCCCGCTATGAAAGGATTGTCCCCAGAACAGCACCAGCTGGATCTAACTGGGCAGATAGAAAAATTGCGCTCACAACTCAGCTCCGAGCAGCACCAGATTGAGACACCCACGTTAGCCTACGGCCCCCATAACCCCCTTGAGGTTGACCTGACGCTGTGTGATACCTGCTCAGGTGAGGGGGTACTTGGCCAAAGCAATGCTGATAATCCAAAGCGGAGATGGCAGGTGCGTTGTAGATGCTGCTCGAAAGTCAGTGGCCAGCCAACCCGCAACCCTTGGACCGCCGCGCTGATGTGGAATGGCGTTAACCTCCAAAGCATGAGGTACTCAGAGCTGCCCCTGTTCGGGCTCACAGATTTGAGCCCGCGGGACGCACACGAAAGGATCAAGGGAATTCGTGCAAATCTGGTCCTTCGAATCGCTCTGTGCAGTGCTCAGCGCCAGCTATTCAACGCCGGGGGGAGCAACCGCAAACCTGGGACTACGTACACAGCAAAGCTTGAGGCTTACCTAATGTGGGCAATGCTTGCGCACCGTCTCATCAAATTGGCGAAGGCCCGGCCGAGGCCTCAGCGATGACGTGAGTCCGAAATCCAATAGATCTGTTTGGTTTGCCCGATTGGGTACTGAACCCTAGGATTGGCTCTAGCAATGACCTTACAGCGCCGCGCCAGCACATGACGATTCACTCAAACCCATTGGCCCGCCCTCAAACAAAGGACCCCCTATGCTCCTCAGTCAAAACTCCATCGCAGGGACAATCGGTGGGGAAGGGAAGGGAGTGCTCGCAGCGATAGGAGGGGCGATTGCTACATTCGCGTGCGTCGTAACCGTGCCGGCTTACACATGGACCCCTGAAGGCTTGATTGGGCTCGGCAGCCTGGCTGCACTGTCGGGCGCGCTAATGTTCTTCAGAAAAGAGAGTCGGCTGCCAATAACATTCAGGCAGCTTCTAGGGACGTTCCTTGTCGTGTATGGGACAAGTACGATAGGGGGAGGCGTTGCCGGTCATACATCGCCTACAACGCCTCTGCTAGCAGCTACTTCGGTGAGTATCCCCCCCAGCAGTCATTGGAAGACAGCCACATCGATAACAGAGGGCAAGGCCCTGGTCGACGCAGCAATAGGCGCAAACCAACGTACCCTGGTTCTTTGGACCGCTCCCGACTGCACTCCATGCACCGCAGCTTTGGGCCTGGGAGCATTGAACCCGTCGATTAACCCTGCCTTAGCCGGATACAGATTGCTCAACATCCAGATCCCAGAGCAGGGCTCTAAGGCGCTAATGGAACGATACGGCGTTACTGGGTTGCCGTCACTGATCCTCATGCGCGGTAACGGGATGGTTCCTGAATTCGGGCGCATCACTCGCGATATCGACGCCCTCAGCATCATGGACATGCTTGACCTGCAGACACAGGCCGAAGCTGAATTGCGATGATGCCGTAGTAATCATCGATGCGTACGTCTGAGCAAAAAAAACCGGCCAGCGGCCGGCTATCACCTCAATAGCGGTTATCCCGAAAGATCCTCAGGGCTGAATCTCACGCGGCGTTCCTTGTACAACTGTTTGTAGGTGCTGTCGCTGACTTGCGACATCTCAGGTACTGCCTTCACTGCTTTGATCGCCGAGGTAGCAGACTGATCGAATGCTCTATCACCGCTGGATTTCACAACAGTTGCCGATCGAACACCGCCATCACGGGCCATCTTGATATCGATGACAACGGCCATCCCATTACGCGCACTAGCTGGGCGCTTCCAGTTGGAAATGATCCGCTCAACCAGAATTCCATCCACGTTCTCAAGCCGCTTGGTCACCCGTGGTTCCTTCACGAGCGCGGGTGCCTTTACCTGCTCGAGTACAGGGTGAGTTTTCATTCCCATAGTGGGGGTTTGTAGTGCAGCAAGGATTGTTTCATCACCCTGCGTTGCATTTGCCTGGGGCGCTCCAGTTTCGGCCGCAGGCGGGGGTGCTACCAGGCGTGATTCAGGTGCAGGGAAAATTTTGACGCCTGGGGGAGTTGGTGCAGCCGGCCGGGGATTGGCCGACGGTTTGGCAATGGTCACAGGTATCCCTTGTGCCGGCAGACTTACCCGCGGAGGAGGTACATCTCGAGATACAGCTTGGACTTTGGCGGAAGCTGTCGTCAGCGGTTCTGGCGGTACCGGAGACTGATTTAGTTCAGCAATAGGGGCGGGGGCCTCTGGACTGTCGGACGAAACGTGACGACGCTCAGGATCCAGGAAGGGGAGCATGGCAAGCTGGTTGCTCTTGAGCTGCCCCACAATGGCCTGTAGCTGCTGAATGTGCTTCGCCTGGGATTCCAGCATAAGCGCCTGCTTCTGGCTGGCTTCAGCGTAGGCCTCACGCTGTGAGTTCAAGTCAGAGCGTACAGAATTGACCATGATCAAGGCTGTCGCAGACATTGTGGCCAGGACCATCGATATAGTCGACGCCAGAAGCGCCAGATGCTTTTCGGACACCGCACATACCTCGTAATTGGTGTGCACAGAGTACTCGGTTCACGTCAAACTCAAAGTCAAAACAGGGGCATGGAATTCCCGAGGAGCCCTGGTTTCCGAGCGGCGGCTCTAGCTAGGCGGCAGTCGAATTGCCGTTATATTGGGAGTACACACTCACAGGACCAGGAACTGACATGGTCAAGTTATTTGTCGACGCTCGGGAGTTGAGCACCCGCATCCCGGAAGCTCTGAGGGAGCTCGGAGCCGAGGTCGAGATGGGGAATTTAGAGACCGGCACCTACGTGCTCAGCGCTGACCTGGTAGTAGAGCGCAAGACGGCAGCGGATTTTGCTGCATCAGTCCTTGATTCTCGCTACATCAACCAAGCCCACAAGATGGGTATGCACTTCAAACGAGTCATCTGGCTGATTGAAGGCGACATCTTCAGTACCAGACACAGTGCTCATCCAGACGCCTTGGACGGAGCGCTTAGCTACCTGTCCGTCGTTCTTGGCCAGACCGTGGTTTGGTATAAGGCGCCCAAGAGAGCGGCGTTCATCTTGTACCGAATGGTGAAGCACGAGATGGAAGGCGAGGGGTACACCCCTCCAATGCGCAAGGGTAGGGTATCAGCCGGCGCTGGCCAGGCATTGTTCACGATTGAGGGATTAAGCGGATGCGGCCCTGTCGCTGCTCGCAATCTGCTTCAGCACTTCCGTTCAGTGTTCAAGGTCATGACCTCATCGATGACGGACCTGTGTGCTGTAAAGGGCATCGGACCTAAGAAAGCACAGGCCATACACGATGTAATCCACTATGAATTGCCGGAAGGTGAGTCGCTAGAAGATCAGCAAAGCCTATTCGCTGACCCTCCTTCAAGGGAGCCTCTTGTTTGAAGGCAGCCCCCAGCCAGGCGCTGGGGGATGGCCAACCATTCAGATTTCGAACTTGATAGAACGCTGCTGCAGGTATTTCAGGTACAGGGGTCGACTGACTGTGGCGATCTCAGGAATCTTACCCAGATCCGCCGCGGCTTTCACAAGCGAAGCGTCCAGCTCTGGAGATCCACTGGTCTTTGGAACCAGCGCATTGGTGATGGTGCCGTCTGCGGCGAACTGCACCACAACTTCGATTGCTAAGCCTGCAGGGGCCGCGGACGGGCGAACCCAATGGACTTGAAGGCGAGTCAGCAGCAAGCGATCGAAGTTCTCAACACCTTTCTGCTCCGCAGCTTCTTCAGCCTTTCGAGCCTCAGCTTTGACTGCATCAGCTTGTGCCAGGGCTGCGGCTTTCTCGGCATCGATTGCAGCCATAGTCGACCGGTACGAAGTGGCCTGTTCAACTGACTGTTTTAAAGCCGTGATCCGCTTACCGGCCTCGAGCAAGCCTTGCTGAATTGCTGCCTGAGCCAGCTTTACTTCCTGGGCGTCCGTACTGGCCTGAACCGCCTTGGCTTCGATGTTCAGAATTCTTTCTCGCTGAGTCTGCCAGGCGCCGTCTACCTCGCTAGCTGCGTTCAGCGCCTTGAACGAAGCGTAAAAGGCCAGAAGCACCATCGCGGCAAACACCACCGAGATAATGACTACCATCGTGACCACCGTCGTCCGTTTGACGTTGATGGTCGAGTCGTCGCCTTCTTCCTGACTCAATTTTTTCAAAAGGGTTAGCATTGCGCTCTATCACCTCTAGAGATACCACCCTGGCCTTCCAAGGCGACTAGGCGGCTGCCCAGCTCGCACATTCTCTACATGTGGAAGCCCAGACTCCAACCAAAACGATGGCTCGAATTTCAGGCGCCTAAGGTTGTGCTGGCTGAAAAGGCAATACTATTTTGGCTTGTCTTATTTGGACTCGGGTGCCAACCTGCTGACCGCAAATTACGCAAGCCACAATGGGTTAGTGATGAATCAGGATCGAGTGAAACGGCCGCGTGATCGGGCTCGTCGTAGAATACCGATGGCCTTAGCGACCCTCGCATTTGCCCTTTCCACCTGGCCCGCGCTCGGGATGGCTTCTACCTGGGAGAAGATCAGGATTTCTGGAGCAGGTGCCAGTGGCTGGCAGCCCGTAGTTTGTTCTCACGGAACGGGTTGGCAATCATGCGAGCTGCCCGTCACTATCACCCTCTCTGCTGCTCCACCGAGCATCCCGGCCAACGGATCGTACACAACCATCTCAGCGCTGGTCACCGACTACTATGGCGTCAGCACCGGCGCGGGAACACAGTTAAATTGGACCACAAGCCTCGGAACTTTATCTGCCCCCACGTCTGTAACAGACGAGAATGGCGTGGCGCAGGTCAATCTTAAGTCGGTACCGGTGATTGGGAATGCAACGGTTACAGCGACCAGCTCTGAGGGCGGAATAGCCTCTATCCTGATTCCGTTCACGGACAATTGGGTTGCGATCGCCTCGTTGTACACTCCGTGGACGAATAGTGGTTCGCCCTTCAACTGCTCTGCCTGGACGCCAGACGCAAGCACAGTCAACGCTGGGACCGCGTTTACTCAGAGCGCAACCTGCAACCAAGCACAGCTGGCCTATAGACAGGATCGAGAGCAAAGCACTACAACAGGGGCAATTCGAAATGTAGGCAATCCTGTAGCGCTATCCCAGATCATTAAGGGGAGCCCGCAGAATTCGGAAAAAATCGTACGCTAACAGTTCAAGCGTCCCGGCCACGCCTGACTGTAGCTTGTTGACTGGTCAATCTGTCTCGCGGGTAAAGCGATAGAACAAGTTCGGCTCGCTGACCACGTACAAATACCCTTCATCGTCGATGGTTACGCCTTCGGCTTGGGGTATACCTTTCAGCAAACCAGCAAACCCCCTCGCCAAGGAGCGGAAACTCACCACCTTGCCCTCGTCGGTCATTTCAATCAGCAGTTTCGACTCGTCGCTGAGCAGGATCAGATGGCCGCTCTGTTGATCGAATACAACCGAAGACAAGTCAGTGGCAAACACCTTGTCTTTTACTAGGTTGGACATGTCGCGGACGTGCAGGGAAACGCCTCCTTCCAGGCTGGCACGAAGGCCGCTCACTTCCAGTAATTGCCGGGGGTCACGCTCCTTGGTCACAAACAAACGATCACCTTTTAGGTCGTAGGCGAGCCCTTCAAGGCCTTTGTTGTCCTCCTTGCCAAGCGCCAAGGTTAGCGCTGAATACTGGTCTAGGCTCAATGGTCGATCAGGAGAAAGCTTACCGTATTCGTCGATGGGGATATCCACGATAACCAGGCTCTGCCGCCGCTCTTCGGCAATGACCAGTTGACCGTTGCCGGCATAGGACACCGCTTCCACGTCGTGGAAGCCATCCAGGCTGTAACGTCGCTCCACGTCACCGTCACGACTGAGGGCCAGCAGCTCGTTCGGGCCATTGGTAACCGCCCACAGCAGATTTAGGTCAGGATCGAAGGTCAGGCCCGAAAGGTTGTTGTCCACACCGGGAACCGCCTTAGCATCCAGCTCAACCCGATAGCCAGGCAGCCACACAGAGCGCTCCTGCCAATCGTCTGTGTGCCAGTGGGTCTTGATCCAAAAGTACAGACGATCATCAAGGTGATGAGTACGTACTTGGAATACGGTGAGCAACACAAGGCATACAAGCGCCCACATCCAAACACTTACTTTCCGTGTTCGGCCCAGCCAGTTTTTAGCCATCAAATACATTAGAAGCCTCGTTAAATCAGACTGACGCCACGAGCCGTGATGGTTTCAACCCGACTCGGCGCGGCTGGCACAGGTGATACACAACGGCGTGGCCGGATCGAACTCCAGACGGCCCGAGGCGATCAACTCGCCGCATTGGTTACACCAGCCATAGTCGCCCTCGTGCCAGCGCTTGAGGGCCAGTTGGAGACGGACACGTTCATGCCGTGCACGACTGCGGATCGCATCGTTCATCGCTTGTTGCTGGAGTGCGTCCATTCTCGATAGACGCCCCACCTTGCTTTGATCCAGCTCTACCGATTGCGAGCGAGACTCAGCGTCTCCCAGCAATCGATCCAGCTCGGCAGCCCGCTGTTCCAGTAGGGTCTTGAAATGGGCAAGATCGAGGGCGTCGTCCAGGCTCATTAGCGCAGCAGTAACAGCGGACTGGTGGTGGTACGGAGCATGCTGGTAGTGGTGCTGCCGACCAGGAACTGCCGGATACGTGAGTGTCCATAAGCCCCCATCACTAGCAGATCGATGCCATGCTCTTTCTGATAGGCGTGCAGGGTACGTTCTATTTCACCGCTCCGAGTCTCAGCGCGAACGGTAAATCCGGCGTTGATCAGCACTTTCTGCGCCCAGTCCAGCTGCGCGGACGCTTCGTCGTTCACGGGCCCAACCATGACCAGATGGATCGGCAGCCCCTTCAGCAGCGGGCTGGCTGCCAGCATCTCCACACCCTTGCGGGTTGTAGCGCCGCCATCGAATGCCAGCATCGCGCTCTTGGGCTTTTGGAAGTTGGCCGGGGTGACCAGGATTGGCCGGTGCATGATACGAATAACGCTTTCCAGCTGGCTTCCGACATGCTGACTCAGACCGCCACTAGACTCGCCCTGGCGACCGATAACCAGCAAGCGCGTTTCACTTTGCAGCTCTTGCAAGCTCTCCAGTAAATCGCCATGTCGCTGCTTGGACTCCGGTGCGCGCACACCATCATTCACGGCCCGTTCTTTCGCGGCTGCAAGCATGATTCGCCCTTGTTCAAGGGCCAACTTGCCGCGCTGTTCATCCAGGGAAGCAAGCTCATCAAGCAGGTGCTCGCGGCTGCCAAGGCCAATGTTGCCACTCAAATCTGCTGCAACCGGATACTGGCGCTGATCCAGCACATGCAGGAAGGTCAGCGGCGCTTCCAGGCTCAGACTGGCCCAGGCCGCGTAGTCGCAAACAGCTGGAGCCGAGGTGGAACCGTCGATACAGGCAATTACGTGGGTCATTGTTGTTCTCCTTCTCAGTGGCCCATGAGTTGATCAATGGCGTCAGGTTTATCGTGAACACCAAAGCGATCCACGATAGTGGCGCTGGCCTCGTTTAAGCCCAGCACTTCGACTTCAGTACCTTCACGGCGGAACTTAATGACTACCTTGTCCAGGGCTGCAACAGCGGTGATATCCCAGAAGTGTGCACGATTCAGGTCGATGGTTACCTTGTTCAGGGCTTCCTTGAAGTCGAAGGCTGCGACGAACTTGTCAGCCGAGCTGAAGAACACCTGACCGGTGACGTTATAGCTACGATGCTCGCCGGCTTCGTCCAGCGAAGAACTGATCGCCATGTAATGGCCAACCTTGTTGGCGAAGAACATCGCAGCCAGTAGCACGCCGGCTAACACGCCGAAGGCCAGGTTGTGGGTGGCCACCACGACCACCACGGTGACGACCATGACAATGTTGGTCGACAACGGATGCTTCTTCAGGTTGCGCAGCGAATCCCAACTGAAGGTGCCGATGGACACCATGATCATCACTGCCACCAGCGCAGCCATTGGGATCTGCTTCAGCCAGTCGCCGAGGAAAACCACCATCAGCAGCAGAAATACGCCTGCGGCAAGAGACGACAGGCGAGAACGACCGCCGGATTTCACGTTAATGATCGACTGACCAATCATCGCGCAGCCAGCCATACCGCCGATCAGACCCGAAGCAATGTTGGCCACGCCCTGGCCCTTGCACTCGCGGTTCTTGTCACTCGGGGTGTCGGTCAGGTCGTCGACAATGGTCGCGGTCATCATCGACTCCAACAGACCGACCACAGCCAGTGCTGCCGAATAAGGAAAGATGATGGCCAGCGTCTCGAATGTCAGCGGCACATCAGGCCAGAGGAAGATCGGTAGCGTATCCGGCAGTTCACCCATATCACCGACCGTGCGGATATCCAGACCAACCGACATGGCGACGGCGGTCAGCACGATGATGCACACCAGCGGCGATGGGATGAGCTTGCCGATCTTGGGGACATAGGGGAACAGATAGATGATGCCGAGGCCTGCGGCTGTCATGGCGTAGACGTGCCAGGTGACATTAGTCAGCTCGGGCAGCTGAGCCATGAAAATCAGGATCGCCAGTGCATTGACAAAACCGGTCACCACCGAGCGCGAGACGAAGCGCATCAGCGATCCGAGCTTCAGGTAGCCAGCAGCAATTTGTAGCACGCCACATAGCAGCGTGGCGGCCAGCAGATATTCAAGACCATGGTTCTTGACCAGAGTCACCATCAGCAGTGCCATGGCACCCGTTGCGGCCGAAATCATGCCTGGGCGGCCACCGACAAAGGCGATCACCACAGCGATACAGAAAGAGGCGTAAAGGCCGACCTTAGGGTCAACGCCAGCAATGATCGAGAAGGCGATGGCTTCAGGGATTAGGGCCAGTGCGACCACAAGACCGGCGAGGATGTCGCCACGGATGTTGGATAACCAGGTTTGTTTTAACGAGTGGAGCATCAGAATTCCCAAGGCAATGGATCGCGCAGCACAGCATGGCGCAGGCCAAGTGCAGCTGGTCGATACGAGGTCAAATGTCGGATGTAGAGGAGCTGTGGCGGGTGTTAAAACCTAAAGCACAGCAGAAAGCGACCGCTGGCAGAGCAAGCAGTCACAGATGATGCGGGGGGGCGAAGCGCTATGGCGGCGTAGGCAGCCAGATCATGTTTTGCAGGGTAAGCATGAGGTCTTATCGAGTGTCTTTAGTAACTCAATGGCCGCAACAGTCTACAGGAAGAGGGCAATTTCTGCGAGTCACCCCCGGACTAGGGCGTCCTGTTTGGATGTCAGCCTGAGCTATACCCTAACTGTGTCATTTTCAGAAGACGACTGCACCAGTTGATTGGGCGTAATGGCTGTTGTGCAGCCAGCTCCTGACAGTTCAAT
>NZ_JAHWIW010000039.1:0-46822 GCF_025377065.1 Pseudomonas sp. HD6422
CAAGCGGTTTTGTGCAACTTTTTCCAAGAAAAAAGTTGCCCGCCGTAAAGGCGGAAGGGGCCAGTAGCGCCGCTACATCCCTTGGATCAGCCACACAAGCCCAAAGCCCCAACCCCCCAGAGAACCCAGAGAGCCCAAAACCAAAACCCTGCCCCCACTAATCCGTGAAGAGCCCCAAAAAAGGCTGGCGGTATGACTCACCCACATACGTCCCTTGCGCTGCGGAGTCCCCTCGCTACGGCGCGCCCTGAGGTCGCAATCGACGGCGTCTGAGCTACCGCGCACTTAGAAGCCAAAGCCAAAGCCAGAGCCAAAGCCGCCGAGTCAGTGTGGGTGCACGGTCAGGGCGACCAGTCGCATCACGATGGGGCGGACCATCAGTACACAGACGAACGCGACCGGCATCGCCAATTGATAAGCCTTCAGCACATTGCTCAAATAGTCCGGATTCACCCCCGCATTCGCTGCGGTGATGACGAAACACATCAACAACGCCATGATCGACGACATGTAGAACGCGAACACGTAAGGCGTGGCCGCCGGGCGAAGTCTGCGCCGAGGGCGGGGCTGGGACAGGTTGCTCATGCAAACTCCTGGATGAAGGGTGAGATCGCAGGTTAGCAACGTTGGGAACGCGTCCTGTAGACCTGCTACGCTAAGTTCTTTATAAATTAATTCTTACGAATCATCAGGCGCGCCATGGACCTGCTAAACGCCATCCGCAGCTTCGTCAAGGTTGTCGAGGCCGGCAGCATCGCCGGCGGTGCGCGTGTTCTGGGCGTGACTCCGGCAGCTGTCAGCCAGAATCTGGCGCGCCTGGAAAGCCACCTGCAGGTTCGCCTGCTCAGCCGCACCACGCGCAGTATGGCTCTGACCCCCGCTGGAAACCTGTACTACGAGCGGGTCCGCCAGGTCGAACGTGAACTGACTTTGGCTGAGCAAGCGGTGACCACGCCCGACAGTGAACCGCAAGGTCGCCTGTGCATTGCCTCGACGTCCGCCTTCGGGCGGCATGTGCTGGCGCCGCTGATACCTGAGTTCAACGCTCGCTATCCGCTGCTTTCGATAGAATTGGTAATGACTGACCGTCGGGTGAATCACGCTCGCGAAGATGTCGATGTCAGCCTGCGCATCGCCCCGCAGTTGGAGGACCAGCTGCTCGCGCGACAGATAGCCCGCATTCCATTCATCTGCTGTGCATCTCCCGGCTACCTGGCCAAGGCCGGGCTGCCCGCTACACCTGAGGCCTTGCGTGGTCATCGTTGTCTGGTGTTTCGCTATCCGGTCGACGGCCGCTATCTGCGCTGGGGCTTCGTCCGTGACGGTCTGCGCTTCGAGGCCGAGTTCGGTGCCGTGCTGATTAGTGACGACATCGATGCCCTAGCCCAAATGGCGCTCAATGATGGCGGGATTACTCGACTGGCAGAGTTCATCGTTCGACCGTATCTCGACTCGGGCGCACTGGTGCCGTTGTTCGAGTACAGCGACAGTGGTCAGGCCTATGCCCAGACAGAGCCGATGGACGTCTATCTGTGCCTGGCCGACCGATTCGCCATCACCCCCAAGGTGCGTGCATTCATGGAATACCTGCGCGAATCGCTCGGCGACAGCTGGCAAGTCCAGACGTGAAAAAACCGCCACGAGGGCGGTTTTCCATACAGCGGGTGGCGATCAGAAGCGGTAGGTGAGGGAAGCACCGATACCGTGAGCGCTGTTTTCGTACTTGGCCTGGTAGCTGCCTTTGGTGGCGCTGACCTGGTTGACCTTGGTGTCTTCTTCCCACAGATAAGAGTAAGCCACGTCGATGGTCATGTCGTCGTTCGGGCTCCAACCGGCACCCAGGCTGAAGACCTTGCGGTCGCCGGTCGGAATGCGTGGAGAACGGTCGGTGTTGTTGGTCGGGGACTGGTCCACGGTGAAGCCGGTGCGCAGTACCCACTCCTTGTTGACGCGGTAGGAGGCACCGATGGCGTGGGCCCAGGTATCGTGCCAGTTCTGTTCCTCGGTGATGGTCTCGAACGCCGAACCTTGCAGCGGTGCTGGGACATCGTTCTGCACGGTGATGTTTTCCAGACGGCTCCAGCGGGTCCAGGTGCTACCGGCATACAGGGTCCAGTGATCATCCAGTTCGTGGGTCACGGAAAGATCGACGGATTCAGGCGTCTTGATCTTCAGGGTGGCGTCGAACTTGCTGCCGTCGTAGGGACCGATCAGCGGGGTGCTGACGCGGGTCTTGCCTTCGAGCTTGTAATCGACCATCGAGTGATAGGTCAGGCCGATGCGAGTACGGTCGGTTGCCTGGACCAGGATACCGATGTTGTAGCCAACGGCGGTGTCGTCACCCTTGATTTTCACTTCGCCGTCGTTGCTGCCAGGGCTGAAGGGGGTGATCAGACTCGAACCCAACTCACCCTCGATGCGGTTGATGGTCGGGCCAAAGCCGATCGACACCTTGTCGTTGAAGGCATAGCTGACGGTCGGCTGGAAGGTGACGACCTGGACATGGCTCTTTTTACCCCAGTAGCGGGCGGCGTCGTCACTGCCGTAGTCGGTTACCAGGCCGAACGGTACGTAGACACCGAAGCCGACGCTCCAGTGATCGTCGAGCGGTTTGACGTAGTAGCCCATGGGCACGCCAACGGTTGGCACCATATCACCATCGGTTTCCCCCCCGAGGTTGCTGCCTGGCCCGGAAATATCGGTTTTTGCGATGACGGCTGCGCCGCCCACGGTGAACTGTTCGCGCTTCAGGCGGGACATGCCCGCAGGGTTGCCGAACACGGTGCTGGCATCTTCGGCAGAAGAAGAACGACCCGCGAAACCCGTACCCATGGCGCTGATGCTTTGCTCGTTGAGCGCAAAGCCACTGGCGAGCAGTTGGCTGGAAGCGACGGCAACGGCTACGCCGAGGGAGGTTTTGAGCATTGCTTTTTTCATTATTAGAACTCCTTGAGGTCTCCGGGGCGAAAAGCTACCAACAAATCACGCGCCGCGCTATAGGCTCAAACGCAGGAGATAGAGCGCTTTTGTAGGACAATCCGACCAAAATTCCTTTTTATCTCATCACAATGTAGGACCAGTCTTACGAGGCCTGTGGGATCTTTTGCGAGACGCAGGTCTGCCAGGCGACCGTGAAGTCGCGCAGGCGGCCTTGCGGATGGAACACCTGGCGCCAGATTCGTGCCAGCCCGAGTAAGTCGTCGGCCGCCGGCAATGGCGCAGCGTGCTCCTCGATGAGCATCCAGGCGATGGCGGTGGAGTAACGCAGATTGACGGCCAGTTCCAGGTAAGGGCCGCCGAGGAAGGC
This sequence comes from Pseudomonas sp. HD6422, assembly GCF_025377065.1. Lineage (NCBI taxonomy): Bacteria > Pseudomonadati > Pseudomonadota > Gammaproteobacteria > Pseudomonadales > Pseudomonadaceae > Pseudomonas > Pseudomonas sp. HD6422. Next base: position 3,308 of record NZ_JAHWIW010000039.1, read on the forward strand.
GTGCTGACTGGCCAGGCCGCGGACGAGGCTGGCAAGGTCTGGGTCGCGGGCCAGGTACTGGTCCCATAGGGCCTGGTGACGTTGCTCGCCGATCCGGTACAGGCCGTGCCCGCGCCGATCATGCAGTACCGAGCCCAGGGCCGACTGGCTGGCGGCAACGCCCAGCAACAAAGCTTCAGCGCTGGCGCAATGACGGTTGAGGTAGACCAGGGTTGGCCGGATCACATACTGACACAATTCCTTCGCGGCAATACTCATGATGCCCTCGAGCAGTAATGAGCCGACGGGCGCTGGAGCTTGGCAGCTAGTGAATGGTCAGGCCCGCCGGAAGCGGCTCGCACCGCTCGAGTTGAAGTGTAGTGTGATAATGCGGGTGTAAAAGGCTGTTTTTAAATCGATTGCGGCCCGTCGCCCCGCGCCATATGCCTTGTGGCAATTACGCCAAGAACCAATGGCTGTACGGGAGACGGCTGCATTCAGCGGCTGAATACCAAGGTATTCGCCACTCACGCGGTCAGTGACTGACGTGTACGGGCGATGACCGCCTGCAATGGCTCCGATCGGCTGTACTGTTCTGGGTACAGGCGCTCGGTGTGGCAGGCGACGCCGTGCTCGTCCACCAGGGTGAAACTGAAGCTGCCCTTGCGGGGAGCCACGATGAGGCATTTCAACGGCGAAAAGGCCTGGGAGAGGGTGCCAATGGCAGCCTGAATTTGATGATGAGTGTGCATGTTGTTGGATGTTCCTGCTTTAAACACGGGGATTAAGATCCGTGCATGATAGAAACGTTCCAGTGACGCCTTTATTAAGGGACGAACGAACCTGACCGGAACAGGGCAGCCAGAGAGGGCGCAATCAAATAGGGGCGCTTGGGCTGACTGGTAGGTACTTCAGAAGGCAGGCAATGCTCCGGGGCCAAGGTTCTAGGCTGCCGGGCTGGATCCTGATCAATCTGTCACGTGATTCGTGCTTGGGCAGCGGAAGGCTGGCGAGTGAATCATCGATTGGCCGGTCCTGGTTTCAGCGGCGGGCATCTCTGTGACGCGCACAGAAGAATGGGCAGCAAGGACTCGAATGGCCGGAATTGACTTTCAGCTGGGTACTAACGGAGCGCACCTTAGCGCAGATGCAGGTATTTGGCAAGCACTTTCACTTGTGCTTCGGGGAGCCGAACATTATGGCGTCAATCACCATGGCTGTGAAGGGGGTGAACGATCCGGGAACCGCCACGATGTGCTGATTCAGTGCATCATCGTCCGCCAACCAAGCCGGTTGTGCACATTTGCAGTGCGGGTTGTAACGGGTCGGCAACAAGGCCACAGACGCTCGCCAATGACTTGACTAGCGCCTTAAGTCAATGAAAAAAAACACTATTTTTTGCTGGTGAAAAAATCGTCAGTTTGACTGAGGCCCCCGTTTTACGGGGGTTTGAGAGCCCTTTAGAGGCGTTGTCCACCGACTTATCCACAGGAACTGTGGATTGTCCAAAGCGCTTGCTCTAGAACGGGCGTGCCAGCAATCTGCAGGACCATCCGACAATTGTCGGGCATCGACTGACTGTCCGGTCCGACGATCGGAAGCGTCAAGAAAAGATCATTTAAAATTTTTTCCATCCAATGGGAATCTGCGCGCCTGAAGACCGAAAAAAGAGTAGAGTGGCGCGCTTTTCGAATTGCCATGCTGCCTGGTCATGAAGTTTCGCGGTAAATCACTCGTCCCACCCGCTGCACCGTCGTCGGCGGCGCCTGCCAAACGTTTTTCCCTCAAAGTGGCCTTATGGTTGCTCGACAGTCCGCGCCTGGGGGACAAACCCCAGGTCAAGCATCTGGCCGGGCGCCTGCTCAAGCAGCCGGCGCGCCAGGGCGTGGTTGTGGCGCAGAGTCGCCTGGGACAGATGCTCTGTCGCGATTGCGGAAATTCCCGTGATCGGCGTATTGGCCACGAACTGCTGCGCCAGGCAGCCCGCGCCGGGGACCGGCGGGCCCAGTTGGAGTATGCGCGGGTGTGCCAGTCCAGCGAGCCGGAGCAGGCGCGGTACTGGCTGGAGCTGGCCGCGGGGCAGGGCTCGCAGGAGGCGCGTGGTTTGCTCAGGCTGTGGTTTCCTGAGGGGTGATGCGGCACAGGCAGCCCGTCCGTCAGGCTGATAAGCTGCACTGCATTTGTATCAGCATCGATCGGGGTAACCATGGCAGTGGATCTGACCAGCATCCTGCTGGGCATCGTAATGGCGGCGGTGCCATGCGTGGGCTGGGTCATCCAGCAACAGCGTCGCTATAGCCGCCGCGAGGGGGAGCACGCGTTGCTGGAGGAGCGCCTGCACAGCGCGCAGCTTGCCCAGGAAGGCCTGCAAGCCCAGCTCGAGGCCAATCGCGACGAGATCAGCGACCTCAGCGAAGCCAACACCGTCAAGCAGGCCCAGTTGGCCGCTCAAGGCCGCGAACTGGAGCTTTTGCAGATCGAGCGCGACAACGCCCGCGATGCCGCCCATGCCTGGAACCTCGAGCGTGCCAACCGCGAGGCCGAGTTGCGTCGGCTCGAGGTCCAGGCTGCCGGGCTGCAAGCCGAGCTGCGCGAGCAGCAGGAAAGTCACCAACAGCGCCTGGACGATCTGCAGGAGGCCCGCGATACGCTGCGTGCCCAGTTCGCCGACCTGGCCACGAAGATCTTCGACGAGCGCGAGCAACGCTTCGCCCAGACCAGCCAGCAGCACCTGGGGCAATTGCTCGACCCGCTGAAGGAGCGCATCCAGGCTTTCGAGAAGCGTGTGGAGGAGAGCTACCAGCAAGAAGCGCGCGAGCGTTTCTCCCTGGGCAAGGAGCTGGAACGTCTGCAGCAGCTCAATCTGCGCTTGTCCGACGAGGCCACCAACCTGACCCAAGCGCTCAAGGGGCAGAAAACCCAGGGTAACTGGGGCGAGCTGATTCTCGAGCGGGTACTGGAGCACGCGGGGCTTGAAAAAGGTCGTGAATACCAGACCCAGGTCAGCCTCAAAAGCGCCGATGGCGAACGCTTCCAGCCCGATGTGTTGATCATGCTGCCTGGCGACAAGCAGGTCGTGGTGGACGCTAAGGTCAGTCTCACCGCCTACCAACAGTTCGTCAGCAACAACGACGAAAACGCGCTAAAGCAACACGTGCAATCGTTGCGCAGCCATGTCAAAGGCTTGTCGAGCAAGGACTACAGCCGTCTCGAAGGTCTTCACAGCCTGGATTTCGTCCTGCTCTTCGTGCCTATCGAAGCGGCATTCTCGGCAGCCTTGCAGGCCGAGCCCAACCTGTTCCAGGAGGCCTTCGACCGACAGATCGTCATCGTCAGCCCGACCACGCTGCTGGCGACCCTGCGGGTCATCGACAGCCTCTGGAAACAGGAGCGTCAGGGCCAGAACGCGCGGGAGATCGCCGAGCGCGCAGGATGGCTCTACGACAAGTTCGTGCTGTTCATCCAGGATCTGGACGAGCTGGGCAGTCGTCTGCAGCAGGTGGACAAAGCCTATGCTTCGGCGCGCAACAAGCTCTGCGAGGGGCGTGGCAACCTCGTCAGCCGCAGCGAGCAGCTCAAGCTGCTCGGCGCGCGGGCGAGCAAGAGTCTGCCGGCCGACCTGCTGGAGCGGGCACTGTCCGACGAGGCGCTGGCCGGCGAGGCGGTTACTGAGCCAGGCTCAGATGACGGTTGAGCAGGGCGCGCAAGGCCGCCGGCTTGACCGGCTTTGCCAGGTAGTCGAGCCCGGCGGCATGGACCGAGGCAATGGTCTCGTTGCGCCCATCGGCGCTGATCACCACACCCGGAACCGGCTCGCCGAGGCGCGTGCGTAGCCAGCCCATCAGCTCGGTGCCGGTCTCGCCGTCGTCGAGGTGGTAGTCCACCAGCGCCAAATGCGGGCGCATGCCCTTGGTCAGCAACGCCTCGCATTCTTCCCGGTTGCGTGCCGTCCAGACCTGGCAGCCCCAGCGGCTGAGCAGGCTGTGCATGCCGATCAGAATGCTTTCTTCGTTATCCACGCAGAGCACCTGCAGCCCAGCCAGTGGTTGAGCGCTCTGTTCTACCGCGAGGGCCGGCGCCGGAGCGGCCTGATGGGCGATCGGCACGCTGACTCGGAACACCGTGCCGCGGCCTGGCCACGAGCGGACCTCCAGCGGATGACCCAGCACCCGGCACAGGCCGTCGGCGATCGCCAGGCCCAGGCCCAGGCCTTTTTCAGCGCGGGTCTGATGGCTGTCCAGGCGTTTGAACTCCTGGAAGATCACCTGCAGCTTGTCGTCGGCGATCCCCGGTCCGCGATCCCACACCTCCAGCCACAAACGCTGGCCCTGGCGGCGCACACCCAGCAGGATCGGTCCCTTGCCGTAACGGAGGGCATTGGTCAGGAAGTTCTGCAGCACCCGGCGCAGCAGCTTCATATCGCTGTCGATACGCAGGCGGCTGCCACGCAGACGGAACTCCAGTCCCTTCTCCGCCGCCAGCAGCTTGAACTCCGCCCCCAGGGTGTCGAACAGCTCGTTGAGGGCGAAGGGTTTGGCGTCGGGCGTGACCTTGCCGTTTTCCAGGCGAGAGATGTCGAGAAGGTCGCTGATCAGTTCCTCGGCCGAGCGCAACGAGCTGTCCATATGTTGCACCAGTTGCTGCGCCTCCTCATTCATGGCGCCCTCAGCCTGCTGAGACAGTGCGGCGGAGAACAGCCTCGCTGCATTGAGCGGTTGCATCAGGTCATGGCTGACCGCGGCCAGGAAGCGGCTCTTGGACTGGCTGACCGCCTCGGCCTGGCTCTTGGCTTCGCTCAGCGCCTGGTTCAACTGCGACAGCTCGTGGGTGCGCTCGGCCACCCTTTGCTCAAGGCTTTCATTGGCTTCGCGCAGCGCCTGTTCGGCTTCGCGGAACGGCGTGATGTCGGTGAAGCTCATGACGAAACCGCCACCGGGCATCGGGTTGCCGATCAGCTCGATCACCCGTCCGTTGGGGAACAGCCGCTCGGAGGAATGCGCCCGACCTTGGCGCATCCAGTGCAGGCGGCGAGCTACGTGGACCTGTGCTTCGCCAGGCCCGCACAGGCCGCGTTCGGCGTTATAGCGGATGATGTCGGCAATCGGTCGGCCGACGCTGATCAGCCCGTCGGGGTAGTTGAACAGTTCCAGGTAGCGACGGTTCCAGGCCACCAGGTGCAGATTCTGGTCGACCACGCTGATGCCCTGGTTGATGTTCTCGATGGCGCCTTGCAGCAAGGCGCGGTTGAATTGCAGCACCTCGCTGGCTTCGTCGGCGATACGCACGACATCTTCGAGCTGCATGTCGCGGCCTTCGATGGCTGCCTTGACTACCGCGCGCGTGGAGGACGTGCCGAGCACGCCGGCGAGCAGGCGCTCGGTATGTTCGATCCAGTCGCCGTCGGCGTTCTGGTTGGGGTTGAAGCCCTTGCCTTGGCGGTAGGCGAAGCGGATGAAGCTTTGCCGTGCGCGTTCTTCACCGACGAAGCGCGCGGCCAGGTTGAGCAGGTCGTCGATCTGCACCGCCAGCAACGGCTTGCTGCTCAGGCGGGCAGGCTGCTGGCCGATGAAACGCCCGGCCTGCCAGTGCTCGGAAACCCGCGTGCGCGACAGGATCGAGACCCAGGCGAACAGTGTGAAGTTGCCTGCCAGCGAGAGCACCACGCCCTGGGTGAGCGGCGTGATGGGCAGGTTCAGCGGGTTGCCGTGCAGCCAGGCAAGGCCCGGGAACAGTTCCAGCGACCAGCCCAGGCTTTGGGCGGTGATCGGCAGCACCAGGGTGTAGAACCACAGGAATATCCCTGCCGCCAGGCCGGCGAACACGCCGCGGCGGTTGGCCTGCTTCCAGTACAGCGCGCCGAGCATGGCCGGGGTCAGCTGGGTGACGGCGGCGAAGGCGATCTGGCCGATGGTCGCCAGGCTCGCGGTGGAGCCGAGCAGGCGGTAGCTGACATAGGCCAGCAGCAGGATGACCACGATGGTCACCCGGCGCACCGACAGCATCCAATGGCGAAACGCTTCGAACGGGCGCTCGGCGTTATTGCGGCGCAACAGCCACGGCAGCAGCATGTCGTTGGAAACCATGGTCGACAGCGCCACGGCCTCGACGATGACCATGCCGGTAGCCGCCGAGGCGCCGCCGATGAACGCCAGCAGGGCCAGGCTCGGATGCGCCTCGGCCAGCGGCAGGCTGATGACGAACGAGTCGGAAATCACCGCGCCCGGCAGCAACATCTGCCCGGCCAGGGCGATCGGCACCACGAACAGCGCCGCCAAAGCCAGGTAGGCCGGGAACACCCAGCGCGCCAGGCGCATGTCCTGTGGCTCGATGTTCTCCACCACGGTAACGTGGAATTGCCGTGGCAGACAGATGATCGCCATCATCGCCACGGCGGTCTGCACCACCATCGACGGCCAATTGATGGTCTCCTGCCAATAGCTGTCGAGCTGCACCGCCTGGCGCGCCTGGCCCAGCAGGTCGTCGAAGCCATCGTACAAGTTGAAGACCACGAACACGCCCACGGCGAGAAAGGCCAGTAGTTTGATCAGCGATTCGAAGGCGATCGCCAGGACCATGCCGCGGTGGTGCTCGGTGACGTCCAAACTGCGGGTGCCGAAGACAATGGCGAACAGCGCCAGCACCAGCGACACCACCAGCGCGGTGTCCTGCACGCGGGTGCCGGTGGCGTCGGCGTTGGCGCCGATCAGCAGATTGACGCCGAGCACGATGCCCTTGAGCTGCAATGCGATGTACGGCAGCACGCCGACCAGACAGATCAGCGCCACCACCACCGCCAGGCTCTGCGACTTGCCGTAGCGTGCGGCGATGAAGTCGGCGATCGAGGTGATGTTCTGCTGTTTGCTGATCAGCACCATCTTCTGCAGCACCCACGGCGCGAAGATCATCAGCAGCACAGGGCCCAGGTAGATGGGCAAGAACGCCCAGAGCTGTTCGGCGGCCTGGCCGACCGCGCCGAAGAACGTCCAGCTGGTGCAGTACACCGCCAGCGACAGGCTGTACACCCAGGCACGCAGGCGCGGCGGCAATGGTGTGCTGCGACGGTCGCCGTAGAAGGCGATGGCGAACATGATGGCCATATAGGCCAGGGCGACCACGGCGATCAGCCCGCTGGACAACGACATGGAAACTCCGGAGCAAGAAAGATAACGCGGTCCCGATCAGTCAGTCTGGCATGCAGGCGACGGTTCGTCAGCGCCGACATTGGTTGTAGGCCCTGACCATCAGCGCTGGCGACGGAGGATTGACAGCAGCCCCCCCACCGGGAATCCTTTCAACCGGTCAGACCTATAGATGTTTGCATGAAAAACCGAGAGCGTCCCATGCCCCAATTGTCCGGTGATGCCCGACTACCCCGTTACCAACTGCTGCGTGACCACCTGATCGCTCAGATCGCCAATCACCGCTGGCGCCCAGGCGAGGCGATCGCCACCGAGGCGGCACTGGCCAGTGAATTCGACATGTCCGTCGGCACCGTACGCAAGGCGGTCGACGCCCTGGTGGCCGAAGGCGTGCTGGAGCGCCAGCAGGGCCGTGGCACCTTCATCCGCCGCCCGCAGTTCCAGTCCTCGCTGTTTCGTTTCTTCCGGTTCGAGGGTGCCCATGGCGAACGGCTGATGCCTGACAGCCGTATCCTCTCTGTCGACCCGCTGCCAGCCCCGGCTGTCGCTGCCCAGGCACTGGGCCTGCAGGAAGGCGAGCAAGCGATCCGAATCCTGCGTGTGCGTCTGCTGGGCGCCCAGCCGGTGCTGGCAGAAGAGATCTGGCTGTCGCGAGCACTGTTCCAGCCGTTGTTGCAGGTCGAACTGAATACGATGGGGCCTTTGCTGTATCCCATCTACGAAAGCCTGTGCGGCCAGGTGGTGGCTTCGGCTGAAGAGGTGCTCACCGCCGAAGCGGCCGCCGAGGAGCATGCCCGCCTCTTGCAACTGCCGGTGCAAACCCCGGTGGTGGTGATCGAGCGCCTGGCCCGCGACTATGCCGGCAACCCGCTCGAGTGGCGCCGGTCGCGAGGGCATGCCCAGCACTTCCGTTACCGCATCGACATTCGTTGATGGTCGATGGCGCCCCTGGATCGGGGCGCCGCTTTCTGATTACCCCTGATCGTTCGCTGATTGACAGCGCCACACGGCTGGCTATATGTTCATATATTCATATATATGACTACATGTTTATAAAAATCCGCGACGCCTCGCCGCCGCCATAACAATCGACCAGGGTGATCACTCCATGACCAGCCCCCATCTGCCCCGCATCAGTGGTATCGATACCCACGCCCATATCTTCCGGCAGGACCTGCCGATGGTTCCGAATCGTCGATACAGCCCGGATTATGACGCGCTGATCGAGCAGTACCTCGCTCATCTCGATCGTCATGGGCTGTCCCACGGCGTGCTCATCCAGCCCAGCTTCCTGGGTACCGACAACCACTACATGCTCCAGGCCTTGCGCCGCTATCCCCAGCGCTTGCGTGGCGTAGCGGTGGTGGACGCCAGCATCAGCGACCAGCAACTCGATGACCTGGCGGAAGCGGGCGTGGTCGGGATCCGTCTGAACCTGATCGGCAAGCGCCTGGCCGACTATGCCGGTCCTGAGTGGACGAGCTTGTTCAAGCGTTTGGCCCAACGCGGTTGGCAAGTGGAGATTCAACGAGGCTTCGCTGACCTGGCGTTGATCGTGCCGTCGATCCTGGCCTGTGGCGTGGACGTGGTGATCGACCATTTTGGCTTGCCAGCCGACGGTATCGACTTGAACAACGACAGCCACCGGATCTTCCTGCACCTGCTCGCCGAACCGAAGCTGTGGCTGAAATTGTCAGCCGCTTACCGCAGCCAGTCCGACCTGGCCAAGGCCAAGGTGCTGTTGGCGCAGATGCGTGAGGCCGCCGGAGGGGTCGAGCGTTTCCTGTGGGGCAGCGACTGGCCCAATACCCAGTTCGAGCAGCAGACCGGCTATGCCGAGCAGTACGCCTTGTTCGAGGCCTTGCTGCCCGATGCCGGCGAGCGCACCCAGGTGTTATGCCACAACCCGGTAAAGCTGTTCGGCTTCGACCGTTGCCGCTGATAATTCGATAACAACAACAGGACACTTCAACATGATGAGCATGCTCGTCGTCGCCGCCATCGTCGCGGCCGTCGCCCTCGGCTACAAGACCAAGATCAACATCGGTCTGTTCGCCATCGCTTTCGCCTACCTGATCGGCTGCTTCGGCATGGGCCTGAGCCCGTCCGAGATCATCGGCATGTGGCCGCTGAAGATCTTCTTCGTGATCTTCTCGGTCTGCCTGTTCTACAGTTTCGCCACGGTCAACGGCACCTTGGAAAAGCTCGCCGAACACCTGATCTACCGATGCCGGGCGATGCCGCAGTTGTTGCCCTTCGCGGTATTCTTCGCCGCTACCCTCATCGCTGCCATGGGCGCCGGTTACTACACCGTGCTGGCATTCATGGCGCCGATCACCCTGTTGCTCTGCGAGCGCACCGGCATGAGCTTGATCGTCGGTGGCATGGCGGTGAACTACGGTGCATTGAGCGGCGCGAACTTCATGTCCAGCCAGAGCGGTATCATCTTCCGCGGCTTGATGACCAATGCCGGTATCAGTGACAACCAGGCGTTCATCAACGCAGCCGGTATCTTCGCCAGCACCCTGATCATTCCGTTGCTGGTGATCTCGGCGTTCGTCTTCCTCGCCGGCCATGGTCGTGCCTTGAAAGCATCGGCTTTCAACGCCACGGCACCAGAGCCGCTCAACGCTCAGCAGAAGACCACGTTGTGGCTGACCCTGGCGATGATGGCGATCGTGCTGGCAGCGCCTGTGGCAAGCATCATCCTGCCTGACAACGCTACCGTCAGCTTCATCAATGCCAAGATGGACATCGGCCTGATCGCCAGCATCTTCTCGGTGATCGCGCTGCTGCTGAAGCTCGGTGACGAGCGCAAGGCCATGGCTACCGTGCCTTGGGGGACGCTGATCATGATCTGCGGCGTGGGTATGCTGATTTCCGTGGCGATCAAGGCGGGTACCATCGCCATTCTCGCGTCCTGGATCGGCAGCAGCATTCCGCCGATTCTGGTGCCGGTGGTATTCGGCGTGGTGGCGGCGTTCATGTCGATCTTCTCCAGCACTTTGGGCGTCGTGACCCCGGCGCTGTTCCCGCTGGTGATGCCGATTGCCCAGAGCATGGGCATCGAGCCGATGATCCTGTTCATCGCCATCGTGGCTGGCGCGCAGGCTACCTCGATTTCGCCGTTCTCCTCGGGCGGCAGCCTGATCCTGGGCTCGTGCAGCAACGACAAGAGCCGTGGTTCGCTGTTCCCACAACTGTTGTTCAAGGCGGCGCCGATCGGTTTCGTAGCGGCACTGGGCTTCAATCTGGTCCTGACGTTCGTGCTCTGAGGCTGTTTGGCAACACCGAAACCGCAGCCCTGGTTTAATCTCGATCATGGGGCCGCAAAGCGGCCCCATATTGCTTAACTGTCTGGTATTAATCTTGGCTGCGGTGATGTGTGCCCCGACGTTTACAGGCGGAAGCGGCTGATCATCTGTTGCAACTGGCTGCCCAAGCGTGCCAGCTCGACGCTGGATGCCGACGTCTGCTGGCTGGCCTCGGCAGTCTGCTCGGAAATGTCCCGTACCGTCACCACGCTGCGGCTGATTTCCTCGGCGACCGCACTTTGCTGTTCCGAGGCCGCGGCGATCTGCTGGTTCATCGACTGGATCGCCGACACTCGCTGGGTAATGCCCTCCAGTGCCACGCCCGCCTCGCGGACCAGGGCGACGCTGCTCTCGGTCAGGCTCTGGCTTTCTTCCATCAACTCGCTGACCGACAGGGTGCCTTGCTCCAGGCTGCCGATCGCCGATTCAATCTCTAGTGTCGAGGCCTGGGTGCGCTGGGCCAGCCCACGGACTTCGTCGGCCACCACGGCGAAACCACGGCCTGCTTCGCCCGCACGCGCCGCCTCGATGGCGGCGTTGAGCGCCAGCAGGTTGGTTTGCTCGGCCACCGCCTTGATCACGTCCATGACCTTGCCGATACGCTGGCTTTCACTGCGCAAGGCGCCCATGGCCTGGCCGGTGGCGTCCACCTGGTTGGCCAGGCGGCCCATCTGGGCCACGGCACGGTTGACCACGCTGTCGCCTTCGCGGGCCTCCTCGTCGGTGGCGCTGGCCGCCTGGGAGGCTTCGCCGGCGTTACGCGCCACCTCGTGCACGGTCGCGGCCATTTCCTGCATGGCGGTCGCCACCTGGTCGGTTTCCACCTTCTGGCTGTTGGCGCCGGCGCTGGTCTGCTCGGTGATCGCCGAGAGCTCTTCGGTGGCGCTGGCAATCTGCGAAATGCCATCGCGGACCTGGGCGATCAGCTGGCGCAGGTTGCCCGTCATGCCTTGCAGCGCGTTCTGCAACTGGCCGACCTCGTCGCGGCGACGGGTGCTCGGCTGTTCACTGAGGTTACCGCTGGCCACCTGTTCCAAGGCACTCAACACTTGGCGCAACGGCTGGCTGATCTGGCGGCCGATGATGATCGCGGCCAGGGCCCCGAGCAGCAGAGCGAAGAGGGTGGTGACGATCTGCAGGGTCCTGGCGAACTGACTGTCCTGCTCCACTGATCGCGCCTGCGAGTCGAGCAGCTGACCGATCAAATCGGTGAGGGTATCGATGTCGTGGCCCATGGCGGCACGGTAGTCACCCAGCTTGCTGACTTGGCCGCGGAATGCCTCGACCGCCTCGGCATAGGCATGCACCTGCTGCTCGAGACGCTGGAACTCACCGGCGAAGCTGCCATTGAAGTGCGCCACCAGCCCCGGTAAGTCGTTCACCGTGGTAGCGATCTGCGTGTTCATCAGCTTTTCGGTGTCGGCATTGGAATTACCGGTGTAGCCGCGCACGTGGTAGCGCAGCAGGATCAGGTTCTCGCGGATCTGGTTGATCGCCTCGATACGGGCGAAGCGTTGCTCGGCGTCGGGCAACGAGCGAACCTGCTTGCGGATCGATTCGATGCTGGCGAAGGCGTTGGTGGCCAACACACCCATCTTCTTTTGTGCCGCGCGCATGGTCTGGTAGGCCTGCAAGCTCAGCGCCTGGTTACTGGCATAGGCCTTCAGCGTTTGATCGGCCTGGCTCAGCAGGGCCAGGTTTTCGGGCTTGGCCAGGGTCTGGCGCAGCTTTCCCAAGGGCCGCTCGAAAGCTTCCGTCGCCGCCTGCAGGGCCTTGCCTTCAGACTCGCTGCCGTTGGCCATGGCATGGCGCAAGCGCGCCTCGCGCAGATCGCCGAGGGCATCATTGAGTCCGGAGACGTCGCTGACCACCTCGCTGCGGCGCACCAGGCTGCCCATGCCGTTCCAGCTGATCAACGACTGGATCAGCGTGAGGGCCAGTACCAGGCCGAAGCCGAGGAAGAGTTTGTTGGCGATCTTCAGATCGCCGAACCAGGTAAACATGCTGCTGAGCTCCTTTCTTAGCGGGGGAGGAGACCGAGGGTCTGTTCCTTCTGATTAGATGCATTCATCTATATGAATTATCGGCAGATGTAACAGAATCTGAACTTTTACTTCAATAAAAATAGTGGCTCTATGCCATCAATTGCTGCCTCACGGTTTCCCATGCAGATTTGTGGCCTGGAAGGCCAGAAGTGCCTCCAATGAAAAAGCCCCCAGGGAACGAGGACGATGAGTCAACACTCGCAATTCACCTTGCTCGGCAAGCGACGCTTCCTGCCGTTCTTCATCACTCAGGCGCTGGGCGCCTTCAACGACAACCTGTTCAAGCAGTCACTGATCCTCGCCATTCTGTTCAAGCTCGGCTTCAGCGAAGGCGCCAGCGCTATGTGGGTGAACCTGTGTGCGCTGCTGTTCATCTTGCCGTTCTTCCTGTTCTCGGCACTGGGCGGCCAGTTCGGCGAGAAGTTCGCCAAGGACGCCTTGATCCGTTTCATCAAGCTGGCCGAGATCGTCATCATGGCTATCGGAGCCCTGGGTTTCGTCACCCACCACCTGACGCTGATGCTGGTGGCGCTGTTCGGCATGGGCACCCACTCGGCGCTGTTTGGCCCGGTGAAGTACTCGATCCTGCCCCAGGCCCTGCGCGAGCAGGAGCTGGTTGGTGGCAACGGCTTGGTGGAGATGGGCACCTTCCTGGCGATTCTTGCCGGGACCATCGGCGCCGGGGTAATGATGTCGGCCGAAAGCTACGCCACGGTGGTGGCCGGCGGGGTGGTCGGCACTGCGGTACTGGGCTACCTGGCCAGCCGCTGGATCCCCCGCGCCGCCGCGGCGTCACCGCAGATGGTGCTGGACTGGAACATCTTCAAGCAGTCCTGGGCGATCCTGCGCATGGGGTTAGGGCAGACCCCTGCAGTGTCGCGTTCGATCGTCGGCAACTCGTGGTTCTGGTTCGTCGGCGCCATCTATCTCACGCAGATCCCGGCCTACGCCAAGGACTGGCTGCACGGCGACAGCACCGCGGTGACCCTGGTGCTCACGCTGTTCTCGGTCGGCATCGCCCTGGGCTCGTTGCTGTGCGAGCGTCTGAGCGGTCGCAAGGTAGAAATCGGTCTGGTGCCTTTCGGCTCGTTCGGCCTGACTGTGTTCGGCCTGCTCTGGTGGTGGCACTCCGGTGACGTGCCGGCCGCAGCCACGCCACATGACTGGCTGGCGCTGCTGGGCATGCCGCAAGCCTGGTGGATCCTGGTATCGATCGTCGGCCTGGGAGTGTTCGGCGGTTTCTACATCGTGCCGCTGTACGCGCTGATCCAGGCGCGCACGGCCGAGGACGAGCGGGCCCGGGTGATCGCGGCCAACAACATCCTCAACGCTTTGTTCATGGTGGTGTCGGCGCTGCTGACCATGGTCCTGCTGGGCTTGGCCGACCTGAGCATTCCCCAGCTGTTCCTGGTAGTGTCGTTGCTCAATGTGCTGGTCAATGCCTACATATTCAGGATCGTGCCCGAGTTCACCATGCGCTTCCTGATCTGGTTGCTCAGCCACTCGATGTACCGTGTGCAGCACCGCGACCTCGAACGCATCCCAGACGAAGGCGCGGCATTGCTGGTGTGCAACCATGTCTCGTTCGTCGATGCGTTGCTGCTGGGAGGGGCGATCCGTCGGCCCATCCGCTTCGTCATGTACTACAAGATCTACAACCTTCCGGTACTCAATTTCGTCTTCCGCACGGCGGGGGCCATCCCGATTGCCGGGCGCAACGAAGACTTGGCTACCTACGAGCGTGCGTTTGCACGCATCGCTGAGTACCTGGCGGCGGGGGAGTTGGTGTGCATCTTCCCTGAAGGCAAGTTGACCGGCGATGGCGAGATCGATGTGTTCAAGGGCGGGGTCAGTCGGATCCTCGAGGAAACCCCGGTGCCGGTGATTCCTCTGGCATTACAGGGGCTGTGGGGGAGCTTTTTCAGCCGTGACCCGGCCAAGGGCTTCTTCAAGCGCCTGTGGTCGCGGGTGACCATCGTGGCGGGCGCCGCCATCCCGGTGGAGGCGGCGCAGCCCGAGGCATTGCGGGAGCAGGTGAGCCGCTTGCGTGGTGGTGTGCGTTAGGTAGGGGGTTCAGGTTCTTCGCGGCTGGCTTGGCATTGAGATTGGAGGGAGATCCATTTTGTGTAGCGCCGCTACATCCCTCGGACCAACCATCCAATCTCAAAGCCCCAAAGCCCCAGGCAATCCGAATCAACCTCATGGCAGGTGGAAGACTTAGCTGGCGCTGACCTTGAGCCCGATCAGTCCGGCCACGATCAGCGCCACGCTGACCAGCCGCACCAGGGCCATGGACTCGCCGAACAGGATGATGCCGGCAATCACCGTGCCGACCGCACCGACACCGGTCCAGATGGCATACGCGGTGCCCAGCGGCAGCTCTTTCATGGCAAGTCCGAGCAAGCCGAGGCTGATAGCCATGGCGGCGACGGTGAGGGCAGTGGGGAGCGGTTTACTGAAGCCGTCGGTGTATTTCAGGCCGACCGCCCAACCGACCTCGAACAGGCCGGCGAAGAACAGGATGATCCAGGACATGGTGAGTCTCCATCGTTGTCAATGATGGGGCCGTCCCCGAGATGGTCACGCGGTGCGTCGTGAGGTCGTCCTCACAGTGGGCAATATAGTGCACATTTGCCCGTCCTTGGGCAAGTCTGCATCAATGCCTGGCCGGCTCTGCGCTGTCGACCTCATCCGCAGGCGCTCGCATCCGTCTGAACCAGGTCGACAGCAGCGCCCCGGAAATATTGTGCCAAACACTGAACAGCGCGCTGGGCACCGCCGCCAGTGGCGAAAAGTGCGCCGCCGCCAAGGCTGCCCCCAGCCCGGAATTCTGCATGCCCACCTCCAAGGCCAGCGATTTACGCTGGGCCAGCGGTAGCTTGCAGAGCTTGCCGGTCAGGTACCCAAGCAGGTAACCGAAGCTGTTGTGCAGTACCACCACGGCCATGATCAAAAGGCCCGATTCGGCGATCTTCGCCTGGCTGGCGGCAACCACCGCGCAGACGATCATCACGATGCTCACCACCGACACCAGCGGCAGCACCTGCACCGCCAGTTGCACTCGGGCGCCGAGCAAGCGCTGGGCGACCACGCCGAGCACGATCGGCAGCATCACCAGCTGCAGGATCGACCAGAACATGTCCATGAAGGACACCGGCAGCCAAGCCGAGGCCAGGAACCAGATCAAGGCTGGGGTCAGCAGCGGTGCCAGCAGGGTAGT
The DNA here is from genome assembly GCF_025377065.1 of Pseudomonas sp. HD6422. Lineage (NCBI taxonomy): Bacteria > Pseudomonadati > Pseudomonadota > Gammaproteobacteria > Pseudomonadales > Pseudomonadaceae > Pseudomonas > Pseudomonas sp. HD6422. Next base: position 19,005 of record NZ_JAHWIW010000039.1, read on the forward strand.
CACCCCGGCGATCGCCACCGCCAGTGCCAGGTCACCCTTGGATAGCCACACCATCACGTTCGATGCCGTGCCGCTCGGGCAGCAGCCGACCAGGATCACGCCCACGGCGATTTCCGCCGGCAGGTGAAACAGCTGGCACAGCACCCAGGCTATGGCGGGCATGATCAGAAAGTGCGCGACCACGCCCAGCAGCACGCGCCACGGCTGGCGGGCGAGGGCGGCGAAATCGTCGAGTTTGAGGGTCAGGCCCATGCCGAACATCACCAGGCCCAGCAGCGGTACGATGGCGACCTTCAGGGCGATGAACCACTGCGGTTGCAGGAAGGCCAGGCAGGCGAACACCAGTACCCAGAGGGCGAAGGTGTTGCCGACGAAGCGGCTGAAGGCGGCGAGGGCACGCATGGAAAACCTCCGGTTTCAGCTTCAAGTGGCAAGCTTCAAGCTGCAAGTGAAGACAGTGCGGTGCCGCATCGGACACCGTACTAATGCTTTTGATTGTTCTTGTAGCTTGCAGCTCGAAGCTTCCAGCTGCTTTTAGACCCCCTGCGGAATCTCTTCCCCACCCAGGGCTTCGAACAGCACCGGCAGAAACTCGGCAAAGGTCATCATCATCAGTTGGAAGCTGGCATCGAACTGCTGTGCTGCCTCATCGCCGCCATCTTGCTCGGCCTGCTCCTGCAGCAACTCTTCGAACTTCAGGCGCTTGATCACCATCTTGTCGTCGAGCACGAACGACAGCTTGTCCTGCCAGGCCAGGGCCAGCTGGGTGACCACCTTGCCGGTGCTCAGGTGCAGTTGGATTTCCTCGCTGGTCAGGTCCTGGCGTTTGCAACGCACGATGCCGCCGTCTTCGGCGGTGTCGCGCAGTTCGCACTCGTCCAGCACGTAGAATCCTTCGGCTGCCTGTTGCGACTTGACCCAGTCGGTCATGGTCACGCTCGGTGCGATCTTCACCGTGGCCGGGCGTACCGGCAGCGAGCCGATGACTTCGCGCAGGGTCGAGAGCAGGTCTTCGGCGCGCTTGGCGCTGGCCGAGTTGACCAGGATCATGCCCAGGCGCGGGGCAATGGCGGCGAAGATCATCGAGCGGCGGATGAAAGCGCGCGGCAGGAAGGCCTGGATGATCTCGTCCTTGATCTGGTCGCGTTCCTTCTTGTAGACCTTGCGCATCTGCTCGGTCTCGATCTCTTCGACCTTCTCCTTTACCGCATCGTTGACCACACTGCTCGGCAGGATGCGTTCTTCCTTGCGCGCGGCAATCAGCAGGAACTCACCGCTGACGTGCACCAGGGGAGCATCTTCGCCCTTGCCGAATGGCGCGACGAATCCGTAGGTGGTCAGCTCCTGGCTGGCGCAGGGGCGGGCAGGCTTGGTGGCCAGGGCGGCCTCCAGGGCTTGCGCCTCGAACGGTACTTCCTGGGTCAGACGGTAGGACAGCAGGTTCTTGAACCACATGAGGGGGAATCTCTCCTTAATGCATAAGGCGGGCATTATTCTCCGAGCGGCGTCCCGAGGCCAACCCTGTCAGAGGGCCATTAGCCCTATATAAGGAAAGAAATGCGCGGTAGCGCTAGGTCGTTGAAAGGGCTGAAAAATTTTTTTGAAAAAGTTTTAAAAAGTGCTTGCCAGGGTGCGGGGTCGTCCGTAGAATGCGCGCCACACCGAGACGAAAGGGTGATTAGCTCAGCCGGGAGAGCATCTGCCTTACAAGCAGAGGGTCGGCGGTTCGATCCCGTCATCACCCACCACTCGATGTATAGCGCAGCGGTAGTTCAGTCGGTTAGAATACCGGCCTGTCACGCCGGGGGTCGCGGGTTCGAGTCCCGTCCGCTGCGCCATATTCCAGCTTCCAGGGCCCACTGAACACCCGGAAGCCACAAAGAAAGCGACCTTAAGGTCGCTTTTTTTGTTTCTGTCTTTGCGCAGATTACGCCGGATCGCCGGGATACGGGGGCATAGGCCCCTGTCGCCTCAGCGGTGCCGCTCCTCCTCGCGCAGCGTCAGCACCTCGACCCCCTCTTCGGTCACTGCCACCGTATGCTCCCACTGTGCCGACAGGGCATGGTCACGGGTCACCACCGTCCAACCATCTTTCAGCGTCCGCGTACCGCGCCCACCCTGGTTGATCATCGGTTCGATGGTGAACACCATTCCGGGTTTGAGCTTCATCCCCATGCCGCGGTGGCCGAAATGCAGCACTTCCGGACCTTCGTGCATCTGCCTGCCGATACCGTGGCCGCAGTACTCGCGTACCACGCTGTAGCCTGCAGCTTCGGCATGAGTCTGGATGGCATGGCCGATATCACCCAGTGTCGCCCCAGGGCGTACTTGGGCGATGCCTTTCCACAGGGCTTCATAGGTCGTGTCGACCAGCCGCGCGGCCTCGTCGCTGATCCTGCCGATGCGATACATCTTCGACGAATCGGCGATGTAGCCTGCATGCTCGAGGGTGATGTCGACATTGATGATCGAGCCCTCCCGCAACACCTCGTCGGCTTTGGGAATGCCATGGCAGACCACGTGATCCACCGAGGTGTTGAGCGAGTAGGGAAAGCCATATTGGCCCTTGCTCGCTGGACGGGCCTTGAGGGTGTGGACGATGAAGGCGTCGGCGCGGTCGTTGATCTGCAGGGTGGTCACGCCGGGACGAATGAAACCGTCCAGGTCGGCGAACACCTGGGCCAGCAATTGGCCGGCGCGGCGCATCAGGTCGAGTTGCTCGGGGGTCTTGAGGATCACCTGGGACATGAGCGGAGGGCAGTATCTCGTGCTGGAATGTGCCCCAGCATAGCGCTATGGCGCTGCCGGTTGCCACCGAGTGGTGCGTTATCCGTGCCGTCCCTTTCGCGGGCAAACCCGCTCCCACAGGATCCATGCCGTCCTTCAAGCCTGGGGTAAACCTGTGGGAGCGGGCTTGCCCGCGAAAGGGCCGATACAGCTGGCCCATAAATTGCTGATCTCCTCATCCAGGGCCGTCAACGTCGATTGGCCCCCACACATCCACGACAAAGGCGCCGTGTTGCTCCGCTTGCCAAGCAAGCCGGGGCAGCCGGCGCCTTTTCGCGTTTCTGAAGGGAGACACGTCGATGACCACCAGTGAAGTGCGCAGCGTATGCCCCTACTGCGGCGTTGGTTGCGGCATCGTCATGACCGTGGCCGACGGCAAAGTCAGCAAGGTCGCCGGCGACAAGCAGCATCCGAGCAACTTCGGTCGCCTCTGCACCAAAGGCCTCACCGCCCACCTGCCTCTGACCCGTGGCCGCATGGAAGATGCCTACGTGCGCCAACAGCCTCATCAGGAACCGCTTCGTACCGCGTTGGATCAGGCCATCGGTGAGGCTGCCCAGCGCCTGCGCGGCATCATCGACAACCATGGGCCCGACGCCGTGGCACTGTACGTGTCCGGGCAGATGTCGCTGGAGGCGCAATACCTCGCTAACAAGCTGGCCAAGGGGTTCATCGGCACCCGTCATATCGAGTCCAACTCGCGTTTGTGCATGGCCAGCGCCGGCACCGGCTACAAACTCTCACTGGGCGCCGATGGGCCGCCAGGCAGTTATCAGGACTTCGAGCATGCCGAGGTGTTCCTGGTGATCGGTGCCAACATGGCTGACTGCCATCCGGTTCTCTTTTTACGCCTGCTCGACCGGGTCAAGGCCGGGGCCAAGTTGATCGTGGTAGACCCCCGGCGCACCGCCACCGCCGACAAGGCCGACCTGTTCCTGCAACTGCGCCCTGGCAGCGACCTGGCGTTGCTCAACGGCTTGCTTCACCTGCTGCACCACAACGGCCACACTGATCCCGCGTTCATTGCCCGGTACACCGAAGGCTGGGAAGCACTACCGGCGTTTCTCGAGGACTACACCCCCGAACGCGTCGCCGCTATCACCGGTCTGGCCGAAGCCGACCTGCGTCAGGCAGCCGAGTGGATCGGCAATGCCGGGCAGTGGATGAGCTGCTGGACCATGGGTCTGAACCAGAGCATCCATGGCACCTGGCACAGCAATGCGTTGTGCAACCTGCACCTGGCCACTGGCGCCATCTGCCGTCCGGGCAGCGGCCCGTTCTCGCTGACCGGCCAGCCCAACGCCATGGGTGGACGCGAGATGGGCTACATGGGCCCCGGCCTGCCGGGTCAGCGTTCGGCCCTGGTCGAGGGAGACCGTGCTTTCGTCGAACAGCAATGGGGCCTCACCGCCGGGACCCTGCGCGCCGAGGGGGGCGAAGGCACGGTCGCCTTGTTCGAGCAGATGAAGGCGGGCGAGGTGAAGGCCTGCTGGATCATCTGCAGTAACCCGGTCGCTAGCGTCGCCAATCGGCAACAGGTGATCGACGGTCTGCGCGCAGCCGAACTGGTCATCGCCCAGGACGCCTTTCTCGACACCGAGACCAACCGCTACGCCGATATCCTGCTGCCCGGCGCGCTTTGGGCCGAAGGCGAGGGGGTGATGATCAACAGCGAACGCAACCTGACCCTGATGCCGCGTGCCGTCATGCCCCCAGGGCAGAGCCTGCCCGACTGGCAAATCATCGCCCGCGTCGCCTGCGCCATGGGCTATGCCCACGCCTTCGACTACCCCGATGCCGAGGCCGTCTTCGACGAAATCCGGCGTTTCTGGAACCCCGCCAGCGGCTACGACCTGCGCGGTATCGACTATGCCGAGCTGCGCCAGAACCCGCGGCAATGGCCGTGCGCCCCAGGCCGTACCGACCGGCGCAACCCGCTACGCTATCTCAACGACGGCGCCAGCCAGCACCTGCTACTCGATACCCAGGGCAACAGGCCGGCGCTGGCCTTTCCGACAGTCAGCGGCAAGGCGCGATTCTTTGCCCGGCCCTGGCTGCCTGCTCCCGAACTGCCAGATGACGACTATCCACTGGTACTCAATACCGGCCGCGTCCAGCACCAATGGCACACCCTGACCAAGACCGGCAAGGTGCCGGCGCTGAACAAGCTCGAGCCCGGCCCTTTCGTCGAGATTCACCCCGAGGACGCCGAGCGTCTGGGGCTGCGCGACCAGGACCAGGTAGCCGTCCGTTCTCGTCGCGGCCAAACCGTGTTGCCGGCACGGATCAGCACCCGTGTGATGCCGGGCAACTGTTTCGTGCCGTTTCATTGGAACGATGTGTTCGGTGAGCGACTGGCAATCAACGCCGTGACCTGCGACGCGGTCGACCCGCAGTCCCTGCAGCCGGCCTTCAAACACTGCGCCGTGGCCCTGGAGCGGGTCGCCGGCGAGCGCATCGATGCCCTTGAGCTGAGCGCCACACCTCATCTGCCGGAGCCTGCCCGCATGCCGACCGCTACCTTGTCCCGCCTGCTTGGCCTGGACGCACTGCCTGCCCCTGTGCTGACCGAGGACGAGCGCCACTACCTGCAAGGCTTTTTGCTCGGGTTGGATCAGGCCGGTGCCGAAGGTGTGCCTCGCTTGCCGGTCAATGCACCGTTGGCGGCTTCCAGGCGACTGTTCGTCGATGGTTTGCTGGCGGGACTGTTCGCACAGTCGACGGCGGCGCCCGAGACGCTGATCGGCCCAGCGCATCACCGACTGCTTTGGGCTTCGCAAACCGGCAACAGCGAGGCTTTGGCCGAGCGTTGCGCCGAGCGGCTGCGCAGCGCCGGTCTCGCCGTACAGCTCGGGTGCATGGATGGGGTCAGTCCGCGACAGTTGCAAGGCGCCGCCAGCGTGGTGCTGATCGCCAGTACCTTCGGCGATGGCGATGCGCCTGATAGCGCCGGGGCTTTTTGGCAGGCGTTGCAAGGCGAGGAAGGTGCCCATTGCGCCGACCTGCCTTACGCCGTGCTGGCCCTGGGCGATTCCAGCTACGACCAGTTCTGCGCTTTTGGCCGCAAGCTCGACCAGCGTCTGGCTGAGTTGGGCGGGCGTCGTTTGTTGCCACGTGTCGACTGTGAACCTGACTACGACGAGGCGTTCACCACTTGGCTGGAAGCCCTGCTGCCAGCCTTGGACAACGGTGCCGCGGTTGCCCCAGGCTCGAGACCGGCGCCGACTGCGCCCTATGGCAAGCAACGGCCGTACCTCGCACGCCTGCTGGAAAACCGCGTACTCAATGGCCCAGGCGCGAGCAAGGAGACCCGCCAGCTGGTGTTCGACCTGGCCGGTAGCGGCTTCACCTACCAGGCCGGCGATGCTCTGGGGGTATGGCCACGTAACTGTCCGGCGCTGGTCGAGGAGTTGCTCGGCCTGATGCGCTTGGACGGTGGGACTCCGGTCGAGCTCAAGGGACAGCCGACGATGCCCCTGGCCCAGGCGCTGGAAGCCCACCTGGAAATCGCCAAGATCACCCCGCAGCAGTTGCAGGTCTTCAGCCACAACGCCGCCGATCTGCAGCGGCTGTTGCACCCTGACTGCAAGGCCGAGTTGCAGGAGTGGCTGTGGGGCAGGCAGTTGGTCGATGTCCTGCATTCCTTCCCCCAGGATCTGCCATTGACTACCTGGCTCGAATTGCTCAAGCCGTTGCAGCCGCGGCTGTACTCGATCAGCTCCAGCCCCCTGGCCCATCCCGGGCAGGTGCACCTGACCGTGTCGACCGTGCGCCATGGCCGGCGCAAGGGAGTCTGTTCGACGTTTCTGGCCGACCGCGCCGAGGCGTTGGAAGTGGCGATCTTCCCTCAGGTGTCGAAGCATTTTCGCCTGCCTGAGGACGATGATGTGGCCGTCATCATGGTAGGGCCCGGCACCGGTATCGCGCCGTTTCGCGCGTTCCTCGAAGAACGTGAGGCGCGGGGAGCCAAGGGCGGCAACTGGCTGTTCTTCGGCGAGCAATACGCCGCCACCGATTTCTATTACCAAGACCAGTTACAGGCCTGGCAGGCTGCGGGGCACCTGCGCCTGGACACGGCGTTCTCGCGGGACCAGGCCGAGAAGATCTACGTACAACAGCGCCTGCGCGAGCAAGGTGCGCAGCTGTGGCAATGGCTGCAGGCCGGAGCGTACTTCTATGTCTGTGGCGATGCCCAGCGCATGGCCAAGGACGTCGATGCAGCCTTGCGCGAGATCGTCGCCGAGCATGGCGGCATGGATCTGGCGGCGGCTGCTGCCTATGTCGAGGAGCTGGGCAGGGCCAAGCGTTATCGGCGTGATGTGTATTGAAGTGCCCCAGGATGGGGAGGGGTGCACTGTGGATGTGCATTGGTTGTGCTGGCCTCTTCGCGGGTAAACCCGCTCCTACAGGAACCTCGCACGGCCAGCCCCCTGTAGGAGCGGGTTTACCCGCGAAGAGGCCGGCACAGACATATACTTGGCACACTCCCTGCTTTAACCCAGATACAACAGAGCCCACTGGTCAACGGCGACCATTCCGGGCACCACTCCGTGATGAATACAGGCAAAGGCGCCTGGAGCTTCGGCTCCAGGCGCCTTTTTTTTGATCGAGGATCGGCTATGAAGGCAACAGCTAACGGCGGACAACGAGAGCGACTGGTCATCGTCGGCAACGGCATGGTCGGACACCACTGCGTCGAGCAACTGGTCGAACGCGGCGCCCTGGCGCGCTTCGAGGTGCGTGTCTTCGGCGAGGAGCGCCAGCGTGCCTACGACCGTGTGCACCTGTCGGAGTACTTCGCCGGTAGCTGTGCCGAAACCCTGGCCCTGTGCGAACCTGGCTTCTACGGCGCCAGCGAGGTGCACCTGCACCTGGGCGAAGCGGTACTGGAGATCGACCGCGAACGCCAGGAGGTGATCACCGCAGAGGGGCGCTATGGCTATGATCAGCTGATCCTGGCGACCGGCTCCTATCCCTTCGTGCCGCCAATCGAAGGCTCCAGTGGCCACGCCCGGCTGGTCTACCGCACCCTCGACGACCTCGACGCGATCCGCGCCGCAGCCAGCGACGCTCGCCGTGGCGTGGTGGTCGGCGGCGGCCTGCTTGGCCTGGAAGCGGCCAATGCCTTGAAGTCCCTCGGTCTGGAAGCCCATGTGGTGGAATTCGCTCCCCGGCTGATGCCGGTGCAACTCGACGGCGAGGGTGGCGCTGCACTGAAGGCCCAGATCGAAGCCCTGGGCGTAGGTGTGCACCTGTCACGTGCCACCCAGTCGATCAGCGCCGGTGAAACCTACCGCTACCGCATGAACTTCGACGGTGGCGAGCACCTGGAAACCGACCTGATCGTATTTTCCGCCGGCATCCGCCCGCAGGATGCTCTTGGCCGCGCCTGCGGCCTGGACATCGCCGCCCGTGGTGGCGTGGTCATCGACAACCACTGCCGCTCCAGCGACCCACGGATCTTCGCCATCGGTGAATGTGCCTCCTGGAACGGCAGCGTGTTCGGCCTGGTCGCTCCCGGCTACAGCATGGCGCGTAACCTTGCCGCGCTGCTGATGGGCGAGGTGGCCGGTGAATTCAGCGGCGCCGACATGTCCACCAAGCTCAAGCTGTTGGGCGTGGACGTTGGCTCCATCGGCGATGCCCACGGTGCCACGCCGGGTGCGCGCAGCTATCGCTTCATCGACGAAGCCAACAGCGCCTATCGCCGCCTGGTGGTGGATGCCAGCGGCAAGAAGGTCCTCGGTGCGGTGTTGGTCGGCGACAACAGCTACTACGACACCTTGCTGCAGTACGCCCAGAACGGTATCGCCCTGCCGGCCGACCCGGCCGCGCTGATCCTGCCGCAGGGTGGTGGGGCGCCTGCCCTGGGCGCCGATGCATTGCCTGATAGCGCGACCATCTGCTCGTGCCACAACGTCAGCAAAGGCGCGGTGTGCGCGGCCATCGACAGCGGCTGCAGCGATCTTGCCGCCGTCAAGGGCTGCACCAAGGCGGCCACCGGCTGCGGCGGTTGCGCGGCTTTGCTCAAGCAGGTCTTCGAGCACGAACTCACTGCCCGCGGCGTGACCGTGGACAAGAGCCTGTGCGAACACTTCGCCTACACCCGCCAGGAGCTCTACGGCCTGGTGCGCGTAGAGGGCATCCGCACTTTCCAAGACTTGCTCGCCCGCCACGGCAAGGGCCATGTCGGTTGCGACATCTGCAAGCCAGCGGTGGGCAACATACTGGCCTCGTGCTGGAACCAGCCGATCATGGATCCGGCATTGGTACCGCTGCAGGACACCAACGACACCTTCATGGCCAACATGCAGAAGAACGGTACCTACTCGGTGGTGCCGCGTATTCCCGGTGGCGAGATCACCCCGGACAAGCTGATCGTGATCGGCCAGGTGGCGAAGAAATACGACCTCTACACCAAGATCACCGGCGGCCAGCGCATCGACCTGTTCGGCGCCCAATTGCACGAGCTGCCGCTGATCTGGGGCGAGCTGATCGAGGCCGGGTTCGAAACCGGCCATGCCTATGGCAAATCGACCCGTACGGTGAAATCGTGCGTCGGTAGCACCTGGTGCCGTTATGGCGTGCAGGACAGCGTCGGCATGGCCCTGCGCCTGGAAGATCGCTACAAAGGCCTGCGCAGTCCACACAAGCTGAAATTCGCAGTGTCCGGTTGCACCCGCGAGTGCGCCGAGGCGCAGAGCAAGGACATCGGCGTGATCGCCACCGACAAGGGCTGGAACCTGTACGTCTGTGGCAATGGCGGCATGCGCCCACGGCATGCCGAGCTGTTCGCCACCGACCTGGACGACGAAACCCTGGTGCGGCTGATTGACCGTGTGTTGATGTTCTACATCCGCACCGCGGACAAGTTGCAGCGTACTTCGGTCTGGCGCGAGAGCCTCGATGGCGGCCTGGACTACCTCAAGCAGGTGATTCTCGAGGACAGCCTCGGCCTGGCCGCCGAGCTGGAGGCGCAGATGCAGCATGTGGTCGACCAGTATGAATGCGAATGGGCCAACGCCCTGAAAGATCCGGAGAAGCTCAAGCGCTTCCGCACCTTCGTCAACGACCGGCGTGCCGATCCGGATGTGCATTTCGTCCGCGAGCGTGAACAACGGCGTCCCGCTACCGCGCTGCACCTGATTCCCACTGTCGAGGAGGCTGTCTGATGACCCTGTCCAATGCTGCTGTGCAACCCCAACCGAACTGGCAGGCGGTGTGCCAGGCCGACGACCTGGTCGCCGATTCCGGCGTGGTGGTATGGCTCGAGGGTGCCCAGGTGGCGGTATTCTATCTGCCTGGTCAGGAGCAGGCGGTGTATGCGGTGGACAACCGCGATCCACGCTCCGGAGCCAATGTGATCGGCCGTGGATTGGTGGGCAGCCTGCAGGGGGAGTTGGTGGTGGCGGCGCCGCTGTACAAGCAGCATTTCAGCCTGGCGAGTGGCCGCTGCCTGGAGGATGAGGGGCAGCGGTTGCGGGTGTGGCCCGTGCGGCTCAATGGAGGGGCGGTGGAGGTGGCGGTGGGCTGATCCTGATGGGTTGTCCGTAGCGGCCCTTTCGCGGCGGCGAACCGCCGCGAACAGGCCGGTTCAAGCTATCTAGATCACCAACCCCTGCGGCTTACGCCCGGCAAACACCTCCACCAACCCATCGACCACCATTTCACCCATGCGCGTGCGGGTCTGCACCGTGGCACTGGCCCGATGCGGTTGCAGCACCACGTCGTCCCGTTCGAACAACGCCTCTGGCGCGTGCGGTTCGTCGGCGAACACGTCCAATGCCGCCCCGGCGATCTCACCTGCCTGCAGCGCCGCGATCAACGCCGGTTCATCCACCAGCTTGCCGCGTGCGATGTTGATCAGGTAGCCCTCCGGACCCAATGCACGCAGCACTTGGGCGCCGATCAACGCCTCGCCCTTGTCGGCGGCTGCCGCCAGGATCAGCGCATCGCTGTCCTTCGCCAACTGCAGCAGGTCGGGTTCGAACCCATAGGGCACGTCCAGCGCCTGCAGATCGGTGTAGCGGATCGGGCAACCGAACGCGGCAGCCCGCTGCGCCACCGCGCGGCCGACTCGGCCCATGCCGACGATACCGATGCGCATGCCCGAGACCTGGCGCGCCAGCGGCAGCGGTGCCAGCGGCGTTGCACTGGTCGCCCAGTGCCCGGCGCGGACGAAGCGATCGCCGCTGCAGATGCCACGGCACACCCCGATCAGCAGGCCAATGGCCAGGTCCGCGACATCCTCGGTCAGCGCGCCGATGGTGGCGGTCACCTGGATGCCGCGGTCGCGGGCGTAGGCCAGGTCCACTGCATCGGTACCCACGCCGTTCACCGCCACCACCTGCAAGTTGGGCAGGCGTGCCATCAGCGCCTGGCTGATGCCGGTGTGCCCGCCGGTGACCACGCCACGGATGTGGGCGCCATGGGCGGCGATGCAGGCATCTTTGTCGGCCTGCTCGAAGTAGCGGTGCACGGTGAACAGTGATTCCAGGCGCTCGCGGACGGCTGGGATAAGGATGGGGCTCAGTTGCAGGATTTGCGGTTTCATCAAGCAGTTCCTTTCAAGGCAAGGGAGGTCAGCCGCGCCCGACGAAGGGCATGTTGCTGGCCATCACGGTCATGTTCAGTACGTTGGCGTCGAGCGGCAGTGCCGCGATGTAGCGCACGGCATCGGCCACGTGGCGCACGTCGAGCATCGGCTCGGCGGCGATCTCGCCATTGGCCTGGCGCACGCCACGGGTCATGCGTTCGGACAGCTCGGTCAGGGCATTGCCGATGTCCACCTGGCTGCAGACGATGTTGTAGGGCCGGCCATCGAGGGCCAGTGCCTTGGTCAGGCCGAGCACGGCATGCTTGCTGGCCGTGTAGGGGGCGGTGAACGGACGTGGCGTGTGCGCCGAGATCGAACCGTTGTTGATGATTCGTCCACCCTGAGGCTGTTGGCGTCGCATCAGGCCAAAGGCGCCGCGGGCGCAGAGGAACACGCCATCGACGTTGGTGGCGATGACGTTGCGCCAGTTCTCCAGCGGCAGTTCGTCGACCGGCACGGCCGGAGCGTTGATGCCGGCGTTGTTGAACACCACGTCGAGGCGGCCATGCACTTCCTCGATAGTGGCGAACAGCTGGGCCACGCTGTGCTCGTCGCGCACATCGGTGGGCACGGCCAGGGCCTGGCCACCGGCGGCCCGGGCCTGCTCGGCAAGCGCTTGCAAGGGTTCGGCGCGACGCCCGGCGAGGACCAGGCAGAAGCCGTCCTCGAGCAGTGCGAGGGCGACAGCGCGACCGATGCCGCTGCCGGCGCCGGTGACCAAGGCGACTCTCTTGTTCTGGGTAGGGCTCATGGGAACTCCAGGGATTCAGGCGGCGTGGGTGCGGGAAACGCTGGCGCGCGCACCGACCTGCAGGTGCAGTTCGCCAATGCCGTCGATGCCGGCGTGGATCACATCGCCGGGATTCAAGGGCGCCACGCCGGGCGGACTGCCGGTCATGATCAGGTCACCGGGGCGCAGTGGCAGTAGCCGCGACAGTCGGCTGATCACCTCGGCCAGCGGCCAGGTCTGTTGGGACAGATGGGCGCGCTGGCGTTCCTGGCCGTTGACCTGCAGCCAAAGGCTGGCATCGAGCGGCCAGGTGCACTGGCTGGCAGGCACTATCGCGGTCATCGGTGCCGAAGCCTCGAATACCTTGGCGCCTTCCCATGGCAGCCCTTCGGCCTTGGCCTGCCGCTGGCGGTCGCGGCGGGTCAGGTCCAGGCCCGCGGCAAAGCCGTAGACGTGGGCCAGGGCCTGTTCGGAGGCGATGTCGGCACCGCCTTCACCGATCGCCACCACTAACTCGATCTCGTGGCAGAACTCGTCGGTTTGCGGCGGGAACGGCAGCTCGCCGGTGGCCTGGACGATGTTGCAGGCCGGCTTCATGAAAAACATCGGCTCGCTCGGCGCGGGGCCGAAAGACTCGGGCCAGGGGTAGTTGCGGCCCAGGCAGAACACCCGACCGACGGGAAAGCGCGTGGCACTGCCATGGATCGGCAGGCTGACCGTGGGCGGCGGATTGAACAGATACGACATGGGGACTTCCTCTGTGCTGGAGTGGGCAGCGTAAACAGCGGCGGGCGAGCAAAGTTGGACAAAAACGGGGTTGGATTGGACTAATCCGGGGAGCTGCGTTGGTCTTTGCCGGCTTCTTCGCGGCTAAAGCCGCTCCTACAGGACTGCGATCCATCTGTAGGAGCGGCTTTAGCCGCGAAGAGGCCGGCAAAGCCCCTGCAATGCTCGACTCAGGCCGCCGCCTTCAGCTCGATCCGGTACAACTTGCCCAGCAACAACGAGTAGGAAAGGGTGCCCATCAACGCGACGCCGCCGATGAACCAGAACGCCATGGCGAACGAGCCGCTGGCCTGTACGATGGCGCCGATCACGATCGGCGTGACGATGCCGCCGATGTTGGCCGCCAGGCTGGTGATGCCACCGGTGAGCCCGATCAACTCCTTGGGCGCCACCTCCGACACCGCCGCCCATGACGACGAAGCGATGCCCTGGGCGAAGAACGCCAACGTCAGGACGGCGATGCACAGCACGTTGGAGTCGGTGAAATTGACCAGCACGATCGACATGCCCAGCATCGACCCCACCACCAGCGGCAGCTTGCGGGCGAACGACAGCGAGTAGCCGCGGCGGATCAGCAGGTCGGAAACGATACCCGCCAGGAGGATACCCACGGTCGCGCCAATGAACGGCATCACCGCGAAGATGCCGACCTTGATCAGGGTCAGTTGGCGTTCTTCGATCAGGTAAGTGGGGAACCAGGTCAGGAAGAAGTAAAGCGCCGAGGTGCTGGCGAACTTGCCCAGGCAGATCGCCCACACCTGGCGATAGCGGAACAGCTCGGCGACTTGACGCCAGTCGAAGCGGGTGCGTTGCTGGCTGCTTTTCACCAGACCGCCGCCGTTCTCGATGTAGGCCAGCTCTTCCTTGCTGACCTTCTTGCAACTCAGCGGATCGCGGTACAGCCACAGCCACAGCACGCCGAACACGATGCCGATCGCACCGGTGCTGTAGAACACGTGGCGCCAGTCATAGGTGGTGGCCAGCCACAGCAGCGCGCCGGTGAACAGCGCGGTGCCCAGGTACTGGCCGCAGACGTAGATACTGCTGGCCATGCCGCGCTCGCGGGCGGGGAACCATACCGTCACCGCGCGGCTGTTGGCCGGAAAGGCCGGAGCTTCCATGGCGCCGACCGCCAGGCGCAGGCCGAACAGCGAAGCGAAGCCACTGGCCAGGCCCTGGGCAACGGTGACCGCCGACCAACTGATCAGCGACACGCCATAGGTCAGGCGCGAGCCGAACCGGTCGGCGATGAAACCGGCAGGCACCAAGGCCAAGGCGTAGGTCCAGGCGAAAGCGGAAAAGATCAGGCCCATTTCGACCTTGTCCAGGCCCAGATCCTTGGACATGAACGGTGCAGCGATAGAAATGTTGACCCGGTCGACGTAGTTGATGATGGTCGCCAGCAGCAGCAGTGACAGCATGAACCAGCGGCGGCGAGTGGGCAGGCGTTGCGATGGAGCCGCGTCCAGGGCGAACGACGTCGCCGTGGTACGCGAGGTTGGCGTGCTCGACATGAGTCGACCTCGTTTGTTGTTGTTGGGTGAGGTGGGCTGCAGTCCCTTTTCTAAGGTGGTCGTACAACTATCGAAATGCAACGCGTGGTTTAGATCGTTTTCTGCAGAGAGGCGCAGCCTAGACTGCGTTGTCCAACAAATATGCGGGCGGGGGTTCGGCGCGCCTGATTTGCTGAAAAGCTTGGTTTAGAGGGGTTTAAGAGATCTCGAGGGGTATGGTTTTTTGAACGGGTGGCTACGTTTTCGAGCTTAGACATCGTACAACTTGTTGCCAGTTAGACCGGATGCCGGTCAGAATTATCGGGTGCCTGTGCGGGCCCTTTCGCGGGTAAACCCGCTCCTACACGAGCGGCGCAGGCCCTGTAGGAGCGGGTTTACCCGCGAAAGGGCCCGCACAGGCACCCCATCGTCTTACCGACCGGAGAAAGCCCAATGCCCCCCAAGCACGAGGTCCCGACCTACCTCATGCAGCAGCGCAGCGAGCTGATGGACTTCCACATCCGCGACCAGCATGGCCGCTGCGCCGAGACTGCGCCGCATCGCCACGAGTACTTCCAGATCCAGATCAATTTCGGCGGTGACACCGTGCAGCACATCGGCAGCGTGCAGCGCCCGTTTCGCCGCAATACCCTGGCGTTCATCCTGCCGCATCGGGTCCACGTGATCCCGCACCCGGCCGACAGCGATTTCATGGTGATCAACTTCTCCCAGACCTTCCTCCTGCCGCACCTGGCCTGCGACCCGATGGATCTGGAGGACGTCTCGATCCTGCAGGCCCCCGAGCTGTCGCCGTTTCGCTTTCAGGAACACTTGGATTTCTGCCTCGATGACGCTGAATTCGCCCAGGTGCGGCAGATGCTCGAACGCATGCGCGAACTCGATGGCAACCGCCGATTCGGCAGCCGCGAGATGCTCAAGGGCTTGCTCTTGCAATTGATCGGTCAGGTCTGCGGCCTGTACGCCGAGCCCCTGCGCGCGTTGGCCGAGGGCAATGCCGCGCAACTGAGCCGGCGCGCCGCCCTGGGACGCATGAGCGACTACCTGCGCCGGCACATCGATGATCCCGACCTCAACCTGCAGAAGGTGGCGGCGGCGACCTATCTGTCGCCGACCTACCTGACCCACTGGTTGCGCAAGGAAATCGGCAAGACCTTCAGTGAACTGGTGTTGGAGCGGCGCATGCACACGGCGCGCAACTACCTGCTCAATGGCAGCCGGCCGGTGGGCGAGGTGGCGCGGCTCTGCGGCTTTGCCGATGAAGCTTATTTCTCCCGGCGTTTTCGCCAGATCCACGGCCTGCCGCCAGGGCAGTTCCGCCGCCAGCAACGTGACCCGGATACGCCGCAGGTGGCGATGCGGTAAGCTTGCCGCATGAATCTCGACACCCGCATCAAGTACCGTCATCTGCTGTGCTTCCTGGAGATTGCCCGGCAGGGCAGTCTGGCCAGGGCGGCTGATGTCCTGGCCATCAGCCAGCCGGCGATTTCCAAGACCCTCAAGGAGCTTGAGGATCTGCTCGAGACGCGCCTGTTCGAGCGCAGCCGGCAGGGTGTCGAACTGACCCCGGCCGGCACCCGTTTCATGCGGTACGCCGGCCCCAGCGTGCAAGCCTTGCGGGACGGCGTGAGCAGCCTGCGCGGCGAGGCGCGAGCGCCTTCGCAGGTGCGGATCGGCGTGCTGTCGACGGTCGAAGGCCTGCTCATGCCTGAGGTGCTGTGCCGCCTGCACCAGCGCCATGAGGCCTTGCTGATCAGTGTCGTCACCGGCGTCAGTGCACAGTTGCTCGGGCAGTTGCACCTGGGCGAACTAGAGCTGGTGGTCGGACGCATGACCGACAGTCCGCAGATCCAGGGGCTGTCTTTCGAGCACTTGTACAGCGAGTCGATGGCCCTGGTGGTACGTCCCGGCCATCCGTTGCTGAACGGTACTCCGGTCGAGCGCGCACGGCTGGGGCACTACCCGCTGGTGCTGCCGCCACCGGGCACCACCATTCGTCAGCATGCCGACAGCCTGTTCGTGCAATGTGGCATCCAGCCTTCGGCGCAGCGCCTGGAAACCCTGTCGCTGGCGCTCAGCCGCCGTTACCTGCTGGGTAGCGATGCGGTATGGGTGGCGCCGCGCGATGCGGTATTGATCGACCTGCGCAGCGGGGAACTGGCCGAGCTTGACCTGGGCGTGCGCGAGCAGGGTGGCTCGGTGGGCATCTGTCGCAATGCGGCGCTGGCACAGAGCCTGCCGGGGCAGTGGATGTGCGAGGTGCTGCGCGAGGTAGCCGGGCAGTATCGGGAGGGTCTGTATCCCTGAATGCGCTGCGCCACACCGTTTCGCCCCAAGGGAAATAAATCGGCGGATACACCAGGCAAAACCGGCACCCAGGGTCAATACTGGCCATTGGCTGCGAGCCGGCAGATGAATAAGCTTTTAACCACTGAACTTATGGAC
Source organism: Pseudomonas sp. HD6422 (assembly GCF_025377065.1). NCBI lineage: Bacteria > Pseudomonadati > Pseudomonadota > Gammaproteobacteria > Pseudomonadales > Pseudomonadaceae > Pseudomonas > Pseudomonas sp. HD6422. Next base: position 35,860 of record NZ_JAHWIW010000039.1, read on the forward strand.
TACAACCCGCTCTTATGCCGGTAGCCATTGGTCATGGCCGCCTGCTAAGCTCGCGGCTTTACCCTGATTGCCCCTATGGCGCATGAACAAGGAAATAGCATGAAACAGCATCGTTTGGCGGCTGCGGTTGCCCTGGTAGGCCTGGTACTGGCTGGCTGTGATCAACAAGCCAGCACACCCGAGCTGAAAACTCCGGCACAGAAAGCCTCCTACGGTATCGGCCTGAACATGGGCAAGAGCCTGGCTCAGGAAGGCATGGAAGACCTTGATTCGAAAGCGGTGGCCCTTGGCATCGAAGACGCTGTCGGCAAGAAAGAACAGCGCATCAAGGACGACGAACTGGTCGAAGCCTTCACCTCGCTGCAGAAGCGTGCTGAAGAGCGCCTGGCCAAGGCCAGCGAAGAAGCTTCCGCCGCCGGCAAGAAGTTCCTCGAAGAAAACGCCAAGAAGCCAGGTGTCGTCACCACCGCTTCGGGCCTGCAGTATGAAGTGATCAAGAAGGCCGACGGCCCGCAGCCCAAGCCGACCGATGTGGTCACTGTCCACTACGAAGGCAAGCTGATCGATGGCAAGGTGTTCGACAGCTCGGTCGAGCGTGGCAGCCCGATCGACCTGCCGGTCAGCGGCGTGATCCCGGGCTGGGTCGAAGGCCTGCAGCTGATGCACGTCGGCGAGAAGTACAAGCTGTTCATCCCGGCTGAACTGGCCTATGGCGCCCAGAGCCCAAGCCCGCTGATCCCGGCCAACTCGGTGCTGGTGTTCGACCTCGAACTGCTCGGCATCAAGGATCCGGCCCAACTGCAGGGCGACGCTCCAGGCGAAGCACCTGCCGAAGCGCCGGCCAAGTAATACCCGGCTCTGCCGACAACGCCCCGCTCGACGGGGCGTTGTCGTTTCTGCTCGAAACGAACCTGCCTGGGCGTGGACGGTCCTAGGCTATGCGGCCTAAAACGTTTGCGCGTCTTGAAACCGCTGTGTAAAAAACGCCCGATCTGACCGGGGCCCTTGCCTCGTGGGCACCTGACGTCGGAAAATTCGCCCTGTTCACAAGGTTATCCACAATAAATGTGGATAACCTCTCGCTGTCGGAGGCTCCATGAGCGCACCCTGGAATTTCGCCCGTTTCCTGCCCCTGGCCGAGCGTCTGCTCAGCCGCGGCCGGCTGCCGGCTTTGCTGTTTGCCGTGGCCCGTAAGGGTCCGCGTCTCGGCCAGCTGCGTGAAGACGTGCGGCTGTTGCAGTCGCTGTGCCTGGCGTGGTGGCGGGGCGAGTACCGGGCGATCAGTCCGAAGGCGCTGGTGACCATCGTGGCCGGACTGCTGTATTTCGTCAGTCCTATCGACGCGATTCCCGATTGGTTGTTGGGGGTCGGCTTTCTCGATGACATTGCCGTGCTCGGTTGGGTGCTCAAGACCGTGGCCGACGAGTTGGCCCGCTTCAAGGCCTGGCGAGACAGCCAGGCGCCGGAACGCTTGCGCGTGGTGGAGCGTCTGCCAGACACCCCGGAAGCCTTGCGTCTGGAGCGCAATACCCATTGATTTCGCCCTGAAGCACACAGACTCCCGAGCTTGGTAATATAATTGGCATAAGGATTATGCCTACGGATTACATGCTGTAGTCCTACGTGAGGGGGTTGTAATGGGAATTCAGGTCATCAGCCGGGACGGTCAGCCGGAGTACGCCGTCGTTCCCTGGGAGCAGTATCAGGCCTTGCTCAAGGCGGCAGGGCAGGCGCCGGCGGTGGTCGCGGCCAGCGAGCCGGCTGCCCCGCGCGAGCCGGTCAGCTTGCCGGCGTTCAGTGAAGTGGCACAGTTGCGTCAGGCCAAGGGCATCGCGCCTGAGCAACTGGCACGCAATGTCGGTGTCAGTCCGGCCTATCTGGCAATGATCGAGTCCGGCGAACGCCAGCCCGATGCTGCCATCCGCCGAGCCTTGGCCTGGCATCTGGGCGTGGCCGGTTGGAGCGAGCCGTCATGAGCCAGGTCAGGATCAGCCGCCAGCATTGGCAGAGCCTGCTGGACGAGCTTGACCTGGCCCGTCGTCAACGCCATCTGCTCACCTACCGCGCACTGCTCGAGCGCCTGCAGTTGCCCACTCCGGCGATGCAGACGCTCACAGCCGCGCTGGAGTACCTGGCGGTGCTCGATGCCCGAGCCGAGCAGCCGCTGCGCAGCTCGTTGGTCATCAGCCAAGGAGCCAGCCGTCTGCCACGCACCGGCTTCTTCGAGTGCGTGGAGCGCCTGGGTCGTTTCTCCGGGCCGGTCGACGGGATGGAAGCGGCGTCCTGGCATGCGTCCGAGGTGGTCAGGGTGTTTGAGTACAATTATCCCGCGAAAGCCTGAGATTGCCTGCAGTGGTCTGTCTTGGCCAAGTCCGCGAAGGGGCCGCTGCGGGCAAGGCATATCTGTGAATCACCCCACAAGGCCGCCCAGCGGCATCCAGCACCTCCAGTTCATCCAGCCCGTCACATCGACCAAACAGCGCCATCATCTGTCCCAGCGTGACATCCAGCCCCACGCGCGGTTGAGCGGTCACCTGCGTATCGATTTCCCCCATCGGCAGCAGTGGGCTTTCGCGCATCGCCACTTCCTGCGGCCGCCCCAGCAGGTAGCCCTGCACCAGGTCGACGCCCATGTCGCTCAACACCGCCAACTCCTCGGGTAATTCGATACCTTCGGCAATCACCTGCGCCCTGGACGCCTGAGCGATCTGCAGGATCGAGCCGACGAACTCGCGCTTGAGCGGATCCAGATGAATGCCATCGATGAAATGGCGGTCGATCTTCACATACTCGGGACGTAGCTCCGACCACAGGCGCAAGCTTGAATAACCCGCGCCGAGGTCGTCCAGGGCAATCGAAAAACCCATGTCGCGGTAGTGGTGGAGAGCGGTGGACAGCAACTGAAAGTCGTCGGTTGGGGTCTGCTCGGTCAACTCGATCACCACCCGGCCTGGAGCTACGCCGACCTGTTCGAGCAACTTAAGGGTGCGCCCAGACGGGTAGTGCGGTTCTAGCAGCGACTCGGGGGAGATGTTGAGGAACAACTTGCCTTCGAGGTTCTGCTCGCTGAAGCGGCGGCAGGCGTTCTCCCGGCATACCGCTTCGAGCTCGGTCAGGTGGCCGGCTTGGCGGGCGATGGCGAAGAGATTCAGCGGCGAGTGGAGGGGGCTGTTTGACGGCCCGCGGCTGAGCGCTTCGTAGCCGATCACCCGCTGGCCGGCGAGGCTGACGATCGGTTGGAACAGGCTGTGGATGCGGCGATGAGCCAGAATGGCGCTTAAGGCACTGAGCTGTTCGGCGACGGTCATGACGAGTTCCTGAAAATGAGGGTCCAGGACAACGGCATGTCCGGCCCAGGTATTTCACGACAGAGCGATGACTGTTTGATGACGGACGGCCTCAAATTGCCATCATTCGGCGTAGATATCGCTAAACAATATTGAAATGACATTATTGCTGTGATGAAATCCGCTGCACTTTGCCCGCCCTAATCCGGCATTTTCGTTCAGGGAAGAACGACAGCCAGCAGCTTTTGCCTGATGGTCGCCCTGAGCGCTTGGACAATCTCAGGAGACCGGTTTGTCGCCTTCATCGCTTTCCCTGCATGGCCCGCACCTGCATGGCACCGCCCTGGCCGTGGCGATTGCCATCAGTGTAAGTGGCTGCGCCAGTGTCGAAGAGTTCTCGCGCACACACAGCCGCACCACCAACTGCTTGCTCGGCGGCACGCTAGGTGCCCTGACCGGGGCGGCGGCGGGAGTCCTGAGCAACAAGGGTGACGGTGCCATCATCGGGGGTGCGCTGCTGGGCGCAGCCGCAGGCTGCGGCGCCGCACTGGCCTACAAGGACCGCATTGACCGTCTGCAGCGGCTGGCCGAAGAAGAGCACCTCAAGGTCGACGTCGAGACCCTCAACACCTCGGCCGCCACCGCCAGCGCTGCGCCCCAGGAAGCCGGCTTCGTGGCCCAGGTGCAGGACCAGGGCATGTTTCCGGTCGGTAGCGCTCAACTCAGCGTCGAGGGCGAGCGCCAGGTGCGCAAGCTTGCCAGCGCATTCACCGGCCAGCGGCAGACGGCGATCCTGGTGGTCGGTCACACCGACGCCACGGGCAACGCCAGCTTCAACCAGCAGCTTTCCGAGCGTCGCGCCCGCGCCGTGGCGAGTATTCTCGCCGAGCAGGGCATCGCGCCCCAGCGCATGTACTTCCAGGGCGCCGGGGCATCGCGGCCGGTCGCCGACAATGCCGACCCGATGCAGCGCGGCAAGAACCGCCGGGTCGAGTTCGTCGAGGTCAACGACACCGCGACTCTGGTCAAGCGGGTCAACGCCGAACAGAACAACCCCAAGTATCTCGCCCATGGCACCGCGACCGTGGTCAAGGCGCCGACGGCTCGCAGCCAGCCAAAGCCCGCCAAGGCGTCCAAGCCAGCGGTCAGCGAAACCGTTGCCAGGAAGCGTTCGACTCAACCAGTCAAACCGGTATTCACGCCGCACAGCGGGCCTGTGGTCGATTTCGGCGGCACGGCGGTGAGCGCTAGCCAGTGGACACTTGGCCAGACCATCACGCCCAAGTCCGGTGGCTTTTCGCTGGTTTCCTCAGCCTATGCCAGCAGTATTCCGGTCAGCAGCTGCGAGGCCGACCAGCCACGCGAAAGCGGCAAGGTCATCAACCTGGCCAGCGGCCAGGCGCTGGATACCCACCTCACCACCGACTACCTGCCCGGCTACAACAACCGTGTCTGGGCGCAGACGGTCAATGGCCACCTGGTGACCATCTCGCCGGTGTCGATCCTGCGCGTGGATGCCGCCGTCGACCGCCAGCCGTTCATCCAGGTCGTCACCGACTACAGCCAGGGCAATCGCAAGGCGCTGGTGAAGGCCGATGCGGTGGCCAACACCTACGAAGGCGAGGACCGTGTGCTCTACCGGGTCTTCCTCAAGGATCCGCAGGCGCCGGTGTCGTGCATGGACGTGGTGTTCAGCAAGGGCAGCGCGCAAGCCACCGACGGCGCGTTGTTCTACCCACTGCGCAATGGCGAAACCTATATCGCCCGGTTCGTACCGGTTCGCACCTGACACAAGGGAACAGAGATGCAAGAGTTCAGTTTCAATGCCTTGATGGCCCTGGTATGGGCCAACAAGCTGATCAGCAGCGCCGTGCTGTCCACACTGTTGGCCATCATCGCGATCAAGATCTACTGGGAGCAGGTGGCGTATTTCGTCATGCGTGCCTGGCACGGCCTGCCGCTGATCGGCACGGTCGCGCGCCTGGCCCGTAAGAACACCAGCACCGACGATCACAAGTGGCTGCTCAGTGAAACCTCGCTGTGCAACGACTATTACCACTATTACCAGGACGTCGGTGAAAAGAACGCCGACTACTACAACAAGTGCGGCGCCTACCTGGATGCCATCGGCGAAAGCGATCGTCGTGAGCGCCCCTTGTGGGTGCTGGTGCTGGTGTTCCTGTTGATCCTGTTCGAGGCGGTGGGCTTCGCCTACGTGCTGGTACCGTTCATCAACCAGAACTTGTCCAGCAATGACCAGACCTACCTGGGTTGGATGGCCGCGTTCCTGCTGTCGATCATTTCCGCAGGCTTCGCCGAAGCTGCTGGCCGCGCCATCCACCACAACACCCTGGTGAGCAAGGCCCGGCACTGGTGGGAGAGCGATCCCGAACGCGGTAACCAGGCGCTGAAGCAGCAGAGAGTGATACGCATCGACGAGACCTACAGCGATGCTGATGCCAAGGACTACAACCGTATCCTCAACCGCCTGAACACCAACCACACGGTCACCCCGAAACGGGGTTGGATCATCGGTTGTGCCTTGGTGGTGTTGATCATGGCCTGCGCCGCCTTCGGCATCCGCGCCTACCAACTCAAGAGCATCGAGACCGAGATGGTCGGCAACCCCGACGTCTTCGCCCAGCAGAGCGCCGAGACCAGCGCCAGCCCGTTCGAACTGCCCGACGATTCGGCGGCCTTGAACCAGCAGGCCAGCGACAGCACACTGACCGACAAGATGGATGCGATCCGTAGCGCCTCGCTGATCACTTTCGTCGTGCTGTCGGTGATCTACATCGCCATCCAGGCGGTGAGCGTCTGGCTGGCATCGATCTTCGGTTTTGCCGGAATCAAGTCGAAGGAAGCCTGGGAATATACCCATAAATTCAACAACGCTGCGGAGCTTGAGCGCTGGATGGAAACCCAGCGTATCAGGATCAGTGCCCACGCCGACCACAAGTTGCGCATGCTGCAATTGAAACTGTCGCGCCGCCCGACCACCGACCCGGATGTGGCGGTGGCCATCAGTGGTGCGCAAAGTCGCGACTTCAACGCCTACGTGCGCCGCAAGCAGGCCGACACCACCCACCGTTCGAGGGCGTCCGAGGCGCCGCAGATAGCCAGACCTGCACCGCTCGCCGCCCAGTCGGTACAGGCACTCGCGACAGCGCCACAGCAGCAGTCTCTGCCTGAGCCTGCCCCGGCCCCGGTCCAACCGGTCGAGCAGCCTGTGGCAGCCGCCGTTGCCACGCCGCTGGATGCCCTGCGCAACAAGGACCTGACCATCTACAGCGAGGAACAATTGCGCAAGGTCTGCCAGACCAAGGGCTATGACGAGGTCGCGGTGCTCGCGCTACGCGCCGAGCAGCAGGTGCTCAAAGATTTCGAAGGCGTCTGAATGAAACTCAAGACACTGATCGCCCTGGTGTTCTGCCTGCCATCGGTGACGCAGGCAGTGGAGCGCAACGACATTCCTGATTGCTATGCCTACGCCAAGGTCGAGGCCTTCCGCCAGGCCGGCTCCGGCCGCGAGCTGACGGTGATCGTCGACCAGACCATCCCCATGCCAGAGAGCATCCAGAAAGCCGCCTGGGCACAGATCAATCGCTTCCTGGGCCCGGGTGACAAGCTGCGGCTGTACAGCTTCTCGGCTTTTGTGCCCGGACAGTACATGCAACTGCGCTTCGCCGGCGAATTGAGTACGCCGCTGGCGGGCAAGGTGCGTGACGATGTTGGCATGCAGTCGCTACGCACCTTCGACAAGTGCTTGGCGCAGCAGCAGGCGTTCATGCAGAAGAAGTTCGGCCAGGTGTTCGTGCAGACCCTGCGCGAGGCCACCGAAGACATTCCGCGCAGCGAGATCTTCCATTCACTGCGCGATATCGGCCAGGACCTCGCTACACGGCCTGCCGACGAGCGCGTAGTGTTGCTGCTGTCGGACATGCTGGAGAACAGTGACTTCGGCAGTTTCTATGCCAACAACCGGATCCGCGACCTCGACCCCCAGGTCGAGCTCAAGCGGGTAGGGGACCGCCAGCTGTTCGCTGACCTGCAAGGCGCACGCGTTTACGTGGCCGGGGCAGGGCTGGTGACCAAGGATGTCAAGCACGCCTACCGCTCGGGCAAGACCATGGAGCAGTTGCAGTACTTCTGGCGTGGCTACTTCGCCGGGTCCAATGCGTCGCTCGCGGCGTTTGGCATGCCGAGCCTGAACGTGGATTTGCAGTAGCGGCTCGCCGGCAGTGCTGAGGTGGCTTTCAGATCAAACGCCGCCCGCGCGGCGCTCGATCTCACAGGCACAAAAAAAGGGGCCAACACCTGCATGTTCGCCCCTTTCTCGTTACAGTGTCTGCCTCAGTGCTTGGCCACCTGGGAGCTGATGCTCAGGTAGTCGAGCAGGATGCGACCGGTTTCGGACAGGTAGGCGTCGTCTTCCGGCTTGGTGTCTTCATCCTCTGCAGGCAAGGCGTCCTCGTCCTCTTTCTTCAGTTCCTTGAGCGGTTCTTCGCCCTTGGCCTTGCGGCGTACGTTCTCCAGGGCCAGTTGCTTGGCTTCGATGTCGTCATGGCGGGCACGGCGTTCCTGCTCGTTGAGGCTGACCGTCTTCTCGTTCATCAGCTTCTGGGTCAGGGCCAGACGGTCGCGGATGTAGGTGAACTCCGCATCCTTGGCGCTGCGCGCCTCATGCTGCGCCTTCAGCTGAGCCAGGAACGGCTTGAACGGATCGGCCGCAGGCTTGACCACTGGGCGAATGGTGTCCCAGGGCATGGCTTCGGGCAGGGCGCTTTCACCGATTTCCTTGGTGTCGATGATCGACGGGTAATCGATGTCCGGCAGCACGCCCTGGTGCTGGGTGCTCTGCCCGGAAACCCGGTAGAACTTGGCCAGGGTCAGCTTCAGCTCGCCATGGTTGAGCGGCTGGATGGTCTGCACCGTGCCCTTGCCGAAGGTCTGACCGCCGATGATCAGTGCGCGATGGTAATCCTGCATGGCGCCGGCGAAGATCTCCGAAGCCGAGGCCGAGAGACGATTCACCAGCAGCGCCAGCGGGCCTTTGTAGAAGGCGCCGGGATTTTCGTCTTCGAGCACGTCGACGCGGCCATCGCTGTTGCGCACCAGCACCGTCGGGCCCTTTTCGATGAACAGGCTGGTCAGCTCGGTGGCTTCCTGCAGCGAACCGCCGCCGTTGTTGCGCAGGTCGATGACCACGCCGTCGACTTTTTCCTTCTGCAGCTCGGTGAGCAGTTTCTTCACGTCGCGCGTGGTGCTCTTGTACTCGGGATCACCGGCGCGGTACGCCTTGAAGTCGAGGTAGAAGGCCGGAATCTCGATGATGCCCAGCTTGTAGTCACGGCCGTCCTGCTTGAGCTTGAGCACCGACTTTTTCGCCGCCTGCTCCTCGAGCTTGACCGCTTCGCGGGTGATCGAAACGATCTTGCTGGTCTGGTCGTTCGGGGCGTTGCTGGCCGGGATGATCTCCAGGCGCACCACCGAGCCTTTCGGGCCACGGATCAGCTTGACCACTTCGTCCAGGCGCCAGCCGACCACGTCGACCATTTCCTTGTTGCCCTGGGCCACGCCGATGATCTTGTCGGCAGGTGCCACCTGCTTGGTCTTGGCCGCCGGGCCTGCCGGCACCAGGCGCACGATCTTGACCTGGTCGTTGTCGCTCTGCAGCACCGCGCCGATGCCCTCGAGCGACAGGCTCATGTTGATGTCGAAGTTCTCGGCGTTGTCCGGCGACAGATAGTTGGTGTGCGGGTCGTAAGACTGGGCGAAGGTGTTGATGTAGGCCTGGAAGATGTCTTCGGCCCGGGTCTGGTCGAGACGCGCCAGTTGATTCTTGTAGCGTTTGGTCAGGGTTTCCTGGATCTGCTTGGGATCCTTGCCGGCCAGCTTCTGGCGCAGCACTTCGTCCTTGACGCGTTTGCGCCACAGGTCGTCGAGCTCGGCCTGGTTCTTCATCCACGGTGCGTCCTTGCGATCGATCAGCAAGGTCTCGTGGGTGGTGAAGTCCATTTTGTCGACGCCTTTGGCCAGCTCGGCCAGGGCGAAGTCGAGCCGCGATTTGACGCGGTCGAGATAGCGCTTGTAGATGGTGAAGCCGGGATCCAGGTTACCGCTCTTGAGGAAGTCGTCGAACTGCGTCTTCCACTTGTCGAATTCGCGGATGTCGGCGGCGGTGAAGTAGCTGCGCGCAGGGTCGAGCAATTTGATGTAGCTGTCGTAGATGATGACGGAGCGAGCATCGTCCAGCGGCGGCTTGCTGTAGTGGTGGCGTTTTAGCAGCTCGACCACGTTGAGGCTGGCGACGATTTCATCGCGGTCCGGCTGCAGGCTGTCCCACTTATTGGCGGCCGATGCAGTGCCGCCGAGCGCGAGGCTGCCAAGGCCGATGACCAGGGCAAGGGCGGTGCTGGGAATGAATTGCTTCATGCTGATTCGACGTGGAGGCAATTGATCACGCATAGTAGGCCGTCTTTTCCGTTCGCCGGTTCCAAAGATCCGGTCGCATACTGCAAAAAGCCTGGGACATAGCTGTCCCAGGCTCAGTCATATGATTCAACTATGGAGGCACTGTGAAGGCATTGCAAGGCGTTGACGGACATGTGGCTTGGGTCGAAGCCGAACGACCGACCTGTGATGCGGGCCAAGTGCGTATTCGTGTGGCCGCTGCGGGCTTGAATCGCGCCGATCTGCTGCAAAAGGCCGGGCTTTACCCGCCGCCGCCAGGTGCCAGCCCGTACATGGGGCTGGAGTGCGCAGGGGTGGTCGAGGAAGTGGGAGCCGGAGCCGATTGGCGGGTCGGCGATCGCGTGTGCGCGCTGCTTGCCAGCGGGGCGATGGCCGAGGAAGTGGTGGTCGATGCCCGTCATGTACTGCCGGTTCCCGAAGGCCTGAGCCTGCACGAAGCTGCAGCGCTGCCGGAGGTGTACGCCACCGCGTGGCTGAACATCTTCCAGCTGGGCGGCCTGAAGGCCGGTGAGAAAGTCCTGGTGCATGCTGGCGCCAGTGGCGTGGGCAGTGCAGCGATCCAGCTGTGCAAGGCCTTCGGCAGCCCGGTATGGGTCAGCGTCGGCTCCAAGGACCGCCTGGACTACTGCCAGGCCTTGGGCGCTGCTGGAGGCGTGGTGCGCAACGAGAACCTCGACGACCTGGAAGGCTTCGGACCGTTCGATGTGATCCTCGACCCGGTGGGGGCCAGCTATGGCCAGCTCAACCTGCAGTTGCTGGCCCGCGATGGACGCTGGGTGATCATCGGCCTGATGGGGGGGCGCAAGGTCGAGCTGGACCTGGCCCAGGTGCTGGGCAAGCGCCTGCAGATCACGGGTTCGACCCTGCGCAACCGCGACGAGGGGTTCAAGGCCGAGTTGCTGCGTGATTTGCAGCAGCAGGTGTGGCCGCTGTTCACGGAAGGGCGGCTGTCGCCACAGCTGGTCGATACCTACCCGGTGGAATTCGCCCAGGCGGCTTATGCCGAGCTTGAGACCAATCGGGTTTCGGGCAAGCTGGTGATGGTGATCGACCCTAGCCTGGTGTAGGCAGGCCTGGCCCCTTCGCGGGACAAGCCCGCTCCCACAGTCATCATTCATCCAGACAGTGGGAGCGGGCTTGTCCCGCGAAGGGGCCGAACCGACGCAGCCGGTTTCAGCTCCAGTCCAAGATCGGCCAGCCAT
>NZ_JAHWIW010000003.1:0-242887 GCF_025377065.1 Pseudomonas sp. HD6422
ATTGAACTGTCAGGAGCTGGCTGCACAACAGCCATTACGCCCAATCAACTGGTGCAGTCGTCTTCTGAAAATGACACGATTCCTGTCCACTTAAAGTTCGGCAAAACGAAGGTTTTTTTGAACCATTGCATAGCCCTTTGTGATTGGCGTATAAACACACAAACACCTACTAGCGGGGAACGCCATGAATACGATTCGCTGGAATGTCGCCGTCTCGGCCGACACCGACCAGTCGCTTCGGATGTTTCTGGCCAGCCAGGGCGGTGGCCGGAAAGGCGACCTGTCGCGCTTCATTGAAGAGGCGGTGCGGGCCCACATCCTGGAACTGACGGCCGAACAGGCCAAGGCCGCTAATGCCCATCTGAGCGAGGCAGAGCTGACCGAAGCGGTTGACGAAGCGCTCGACTGGGCACGTAAGCGCTGATGCGGGTCGTGTTGGATACCAACATCCTGTTCAGCGCACTGATCTCGCCGCATGGCGCGCCCGATGCGATCTACCGTGCCTGGCGGGCGGCGCGTTTCGAGGTAGTGACCTCGCGGATGCAGCTCGATGAAATCCGCCGAGCCAGCCGCTACCCCAAGCTCCAGGCCATCCTTCAGCCCGCCAAAGTGGGAGCCATGATCAATAACCTGCAACGGGCTGTGGTACTGGAGCGTCTGACCATCGAGGTCGAAGCCGATGATCCGGATGACTCGTTTCTGCTGGCCATGGCCCTGGCAGGCGATGCGGACTACCTGGTGACCGGTGATCGCCGCGCCGGCCTGCTGCAACGCGGGCACATCGAACGCACGCGGATTGTCACGCCCGCCGTGTTCTGCGCCGAGGTGCTGTGATCGATGCCGGTCGGTTTTCTGACCCAGGAGCAACGCGACGGTTTTGGCCGCTATGTCGATGCCCCCAGTCGTGAGGAGCTGGAACGCTACTTCCACCTGAGCGACGACGACCACAAAATCCTCCTACCGCTGCGCGGCGAGCACAACCGCCTTGGCTACGCCACCCAACTGACCAGCATCCGCTACCTGGGCACTTTTCCCGACGACTTTTCAGCCGTCCCCCAAGAGGTGCTGCAAGCGCTCAGTCGCCAGTTAGGCATTACCGATCCAACTTGTATCCTGGCCTATGCCGAAACCCGCCAACGTCAACGTCATGCCGCCGAGATTCAGGAGCGTTACGGCTATCGGGTGTTTGCTGATTCCAGCGTCGGCTTTCGACTTGCCCGCTGGCTGTATGCGCTCTGTTGGACAGGGACAGATCGTCCTGGCGAGTTGTTCAATCGGGCGACGACCTGGTTGCTGACGCACAAGGTTTTACTGCCCGGCGTCACCGTTCTGGAACGGTTCATCGCCCAACTGCGCAGCCGGGTCGAAGAACGCCTCTGGCTAACCCTTGGCCGCAGTGTGAGCGAGGCGCAACGGCAGCAGCTACAGGACTTGCTGCTGGTCGCCGAAGGCAACCGCAGTTCCCGGCTGGATCAACTGCGCTCCGGCCCGGTGATGGTCAGTGGCCCCGCACTGATTCGGGCGCTGCGCCGGCTTGATGACGTGCGCGGCATCGGCATCGCCTTGCCAGCGGCGGCGCACATCCCGCCCAGCCGTATCGCGGCCCTGGCTCGCTTCGCCAACACCGCCAAGGTCACGGCGATCAACCGGCTGCCGGCGTCGCGGCGGATGGCGACACTGGTGGCGTTCGCCCTGTGCCTGGAGGCCACCGCGCACGACGACGCCCTGGAGGTCCTGGAAGCGCTGTTACGCGACCTGTTCAGCAACGCGGAGAAGGCCGACAAGAAAGCCCGCATGCGCAGCCTGAAAGACCTGGATCGCTCGGCGGCGACGCTCGCCGCCGCGTGCAAGGTCGTGCTGGACAGCTCAATCAGCGATGACAACGTGCGCGCCCGGCTGTTCAACGACCTGCCGAGGGCCTCGCTGGAGAAAGCCCTGGAAGATGTCAATGCGCTGATCCGCCCGGTTGACGATGTGTATTTTCTCGCCCTGGAGGCGCGCTACCGCAGTGTGCGCCGTTTCCTGCCCGACCTGCTCAAGCACATCCGCTTCGGCTTCAGCCCGGCCGGCAAAGGCGTGGTCGCCGGCCTGGATTGGTTGCAGCTGAACCTGCCCCGCCGGAAACCGGAGGATGACGCGCCGCAGGAGATCGTGGCCAAGGCTTGGCAGAAGCACATTACCCGCGAGGATGGCTCCCTCGACATGGGCGCCTATGTGTTCTGCACGCTCGATGCGCTGCGCACGGCCCTGCGCCGGCGCGACGTGTTCGTCTCGCCCAGTTGGCGCTATGCCGACCCGCGTCTCGGCCTGCTCGACGGTGCCGAATGGCTGGCGGCGCGGCCGATCATCTGCCGCTCGCTGGGCCTGACCATTGACGCCGGCACCACCTTGGATGCGCTGAGCGCCGAGTTGGATGCGACCTGGCAGGCGGTCGCGGCCCGCCTACCCGACAACCCCGCGATCCAGCTGAGCGAGAACGCCGAGGGCAAGACCGAGCTCTCGCTCGGCACACTGGACAAGCTGGAGGAGCCGAACTCGCTGCTGCAACTGCGAGCAGCCGTGGCTGATCTGATGCCGCGTGTCGATCTGCCGGAAATCCTCTTGGAAATCGCCGCTCGCACCGGCTTCGCCGAGGCCTTCACCCATGTGTCCGAGCGCAATGCGCGGGCCGACAACCTGGTCACCAGCCTCTGCGCGGTGCTGCTGGGTGGGGCCTGCAACACCGGCCTGGAGCCGCTGATCCGCACCGACAATCAGGCGCTACGCCGCGACCGGCTGTCCTGGGTCAGCCAGAACTATATCCGTGACGACACGCTGTCAGTGGCAAACGCCATTCTGGTGGGGGCGCAGAGCCAACTGGAGCTGGCCCAGGTCTGGGGCGGCGGCGAGGTCGCCTCCGCCGATGGCATGCGCTTCGTGGTACCGGTGCGCACCGTGCATGCTGGCCCCAACCCGAAGTATTTCGGCACCGGCCGGGGCGTCACCTGGTACAACTTGATTTCCGATCAGTTCTCCGGCCTCAACGCCATCACCGTGCCCGGCACCCTGCGCGACAGCCTGGTGCTGCTGGCCGTGGTGCTGGAACAGCAGACCGAGTTGCAGCCGACGCAGATCATGACCGACACCGGGGCCTACAGCGATGTGGTGTTTGGGCTGTTCCGCCTGCTCGGCTACCACTTCAGCCCGCGCCTGGCCGACGTCGGCGGTACCCGTTTCTGGCGCACGCGCCCGGAGGCGGATTACGGCAAACTCAACGGCCTGGCCCGGCAGTCGGTCAAGCTCGATCTGATCGCCGAGCACTGGGACGACCTGCTACGCCTGGCCGGCTCGCTCAAGCTCGGCCGAGTGCCGGCCACCGGCATCATGCGCACCCTGCAAACAGGGGATCGTCCCACCCGCCTGGCCCAGGCGCTGGCTGAGTTCGGTCGCATCGAGAAGACCTTGCACACCCTGACCTACATCGACGACGAGTCCAAGCGCCGCGCCACCCTGACCCAGCTGAACCGGGGCGAAGGCCGCCACAGCCTGGCCCGCGCCGTGTTCCACGGCAAACGCGGCGAGCTGCGCCAGCGCTACCGCGAAGGCCAGGAGGACCAGCTCGGCGCCCTCGGCCTGGTGGTGAACATCATCGTGCTGTGGAACACCCTCTACATGACGGCGGCCGTAGAACGGCTCAGGCAGCACGGCTACCCGGTGCTGGAGGAGGATGTCGCGCGGCTCTCGCCACTGATCCACGAGCACATCAACATGCTGGGCCGTTACTCCTTCGCGGTGCCGGAAGAGGTTACCCGCGGCGAACTGCGGCCGCTGCGCAATCCGGACGACGACCAGTAGGTGTAACGGCCTGGGTTCGAAATCGGCCGGGCACCGCACTCGATGCCACTTCCAGCTCAGACGGATTGCGACTGACGGAGTCCTCGGGCTCACGCTTTCTGCGACCAGCAAGAGCCACTTTTCCGGTGCAGCGCGAATTAGCCGTCCTGACGGGTACTGACCTTTTGTGTGCAGGGGTGATCAGGCTCGGATGCCGCCCTCTTATCTGCTCGCGACATGAAACGCTGATAGCACTCCAGGCCACAGAAGTGCACGACATACTCGGAACCTTCCGGCGTCAGTGCGGCGTCAAGGGGAATGTCCTTGCAGCATTCGCAGCAGCTGATGGTGGAGGTGTTGTTTGTGTTCATGATGGGGGTTCCTCCATCGTCCAAGAAAACCTAGCAACGCTTTCCCCCCGTGACTGAGCGCCGATCGACCTGCAGCCTCCCTGCCCAACTCGGCAGTGGTGGTCGCGCCGTGCTCCGAGCGGGTCACGGTCGCTTCCGAAAGGCCTGCAATGCCGCTCGCAGGAAGAGGATGAAGAAAACCGCCAGCACGAGCGTCGCGAGGCTCCACTGCTCGCTGACGAACGCGCCGGCCGCTGTCCCCGAAAGCAGCAATGCCAGCACCGGCAGATGGCAAGGGCAGGTGAGCGCGGCGAGCACGCCCCAGGTGTAAGCACGCCAGCGGAAGACCTTGCTTGACTCAACGTGATCGGCGTTACGCATAGGCAGAACCTTCGCCGGCGCAATGAGTCAGCCCGGCCAGCTGGGTTGCCACTGCGGCTAAGGCCGCCTGCCGTGCCGTGACTAGCCGGAGCAGGCACTCGACGCAGCCGATCAAGTCGGCGCCATCGTCCGCATCGAGCGCCCGGCAGAGCCGTGCCAATTCGTCGAGCCCGATACCAGACTCGAAGGCGGCGCGCACGAAGCGCAGACGCGCCAGGGACCGCTCATCGAAAATGCCGTAACCGCTCTCCGTGCGCCGCGCGGGGTGCAGCAAGCCACGCAGCACATAGTCGCGCACCACATGCACGCTGACGCCCGCGTCCTCGGCCAGTCTGGATATGGTGTAGGCATTCATCACCGACACTCCCGGTCTTCCCCGCAAACTAGGGCGCTCAGATATTTCCTTCCGGCTAGGCGTTCAGGTAGCCAGATGAGCAATGGCGTAACCCCTAGTGCCAGGAGCAACCACAGCCGGGAGTGATACTCGCCGTTTGGGGCAAACCCATAAGCCAGCAGCGCACCCAGCGCGAGCATCAGGAAATACGGCCCGGTGATGTAGCAGTGAAGGCGGCGACAGCGCGCGGCGTTGACCAGGCAGGCGCCGCCCATCACGAGTAGCGCGGCGCTCGCTGCCAGGAACAACGCAGGGCGTCGATCCGCCAGAACAAGCGCTATGGTCGCCACGACGGCAGGCAGCCCCCATAAGCTGATTACCTGCCAGGTCTTGCGCAGGCTGTCGCGACTGCCGAGATCGCTTGCCGTGTCGTTCATGCTTCAACCTCGCGCGCTCATTACCCGGCGCAGCAGGACAGCTGCTTGACGTCCTTGGCGAAGGTTTGCGCCGCGAGCTTCAGCCCCTCGACCATCGTCAGGTAGGGGAACAACTGGTCGGCCAGTTCCTGCACCGTCATCCGCGCCCGGATGGCGATGGCGGCGGTCTGGATCAGTTCGCCCGCCTCCGGGGCCACCGCCTGCACGCCGATGAGCCGTCCGCTACCTTCCTCGATGACCAGCTTGATGAAACCCCGCGTGTCGAAGTTGGCCAGTGCGCGTGGCACGTTATCCAGGGTCAAGGTGCGGCTGTCGGTCTCGATGCCGGCGTGGTGCGCCTCCGCTTCGCTGTAGCCCACGGTGGCCACCTGCGGATCGGTGAACACCACGGCCGGCATGGCGTCGAGATTGAGCTTCGCCTCGCCGCCGGTCATGTTGAGCGCCGCACGGGTGCCTGCGGCCGCCGCCACGTAGACGAACTGCGGCTGGTCGGTACAGTCGCCGGCCGCATAGATATCCGGGGCACTGGTGCGCATGCCCGAGTCGATCTGGATGGCACCGCGTTCGTCCAGCTTCACGCCGGCGCCTTGCAGATTCATGCCTTGGGTGTTGGGCGTGCGGCCGGTGGCGACGAGTAGTCGGTCGGCATGCAGCTCGCCATGATTGGTGCTCAGGATGAACTCGCCGTCGACGTGGGACACCTGGCTGGCTTGCGTGTGTTCCAGCACTTCGATGCCCTCCATACGGAAGGCTGCCGTCAGCGCTTCACCGATGGCCGGATCTTCGCGGAAGAACAACGTGCTGCGTGCCAGGACCGTGACCTTGCTGCCCAGCCGGGCAAAGGCCTGCGCCAGTTCCACCGCCACCACCGAGGAGCCGATCACGGCGAGCCGCTTAGGAATGGTGTCGCTCGCCAGCGCCTCGTCCGAGGTCCAGTACGGGGTGTCCTTGAGTCCGGGAATCGGTAGAACGGCCGGGCTCGCGCCGGTGGCGATCAGGCAGCGGTCGAAGGCGACGATGCGCTCGCCGCCCTCGGCCAGTTCCACGCTGAGCGTGCGGCCGTCCTGGAAACGGGCGGTGCCGCGTACCAGGGTGATCGCCGGCGTGCTCTCCAGAATGCCTTCGTACTTGGCGTGGCGCAGTTCGTCGACACGACCCTGTTGCTGGGCGAGCAACCGCTCGCGCAGGACGGTCAGGCTCGTGGTGGACAGTCCGGCGTCGAACGGGCTCTCGCGCCGCAGATGGGCCACATGCGCGGCGCGAATCATGATCTTGGAGGGCACGCAGCCAACGTTGACGCAGGTGCCGCCGATGATGCCGCGCTCGATCAGGGTGACGCGCGCACCGCCTTCCACCGCCTTGAGCGCGGCCGCCATGGCGGCGCCACCGCTGCCGATGACCGCCACGTGGAGCCTGTCGCCATCTTTCCCGGCGCCAATGCTGCCGCTCAACCAGCCCCGCGCCTTGTCGAGCAGGCCTGAGCGGGTAGGTGCCGTGGCGTCTTCGAACGCCGCTCGATACCCCAGGGCCTCGACGGCGGCCTGCATCTGTTCACGGCTTACGCCCTCGTCGACCTTCAGTTCGGCCTTCCCGCTGGCGTAGGAAACATCCGCCCGATGCACGCCGGGGATCTTCTCCAAGGCCTCTTTCACATGCTCGACACAGGAGGCGCAGGTCATGCCGACGATTTGTAGTTTGGTCATAGTGTTATTCCTTCATTTTGGCGGAGTCGGACAGGACGTCGGGGAGCAACGGCGGTGGGCGGGCGACACGAGATCCCAGATGGACACCCCAAACATGAGGGCCAGGCCGATATAGAGCAGCCAGCCGCTCCGCCAGCCGTGAGCCAGCATCAAATACACCGCTATCAGCACCAGGGCCGGGCCGATCAGGCCAGGCGCAGCGCGTCGCCACTGCCGGTGACTGAACCCGCCGAGGGCATTGACGAGCAGGGCCAGCCCGGCAAATAACGGCAGCAGCGTGGTGATGAACAGGCCTTCCCACTGGCTCAGAAAGCCCAGACCGATCGCGGCCCCCAGACCGGCAAGGGCGGGGAAACACGAGGCACAGCCTATGGCAGAAATCAGCACGCCAACGGACCCGGCTTTGTCACCGATCCGCGTGAACAAATTGAAAGGGTTTGCCATCGGAATGCCCGCCTACTGCTTGACGCTGGACGGGTAGCCGGCGTCCTCGGTCGCCTTAGTCAGCGCCTGGACATTGGTCTTGGCATCATCGAAGGTGACGATGGCCTCGCGGTTCTCATAGCTCACCTCGGCCTTGGTCACGCCCTCGACCTTGGTCAGCGCCTTCTTCACCGTGATCGGGCAAGCGGCGCAGGTCATGCCCGGCACCGCCAGAGTGACGGTCTGCGTGGCCGCCCAGGCAGGTGCGGCGACTAGGGTGGCGAGGGCGAAGGATGCAAGCAGTTTTTTCATGGCGGACTCCTGATCAGTAGAACAAGGGAAGGATGTAGGGGAAGCCGAGCGCGACCAGCACCAAGGCCGTTACCAGCCCGAACAGCAGCTTGTAGGTGGTGCGTACCTGGGGCACGGCGCAGACCTCACCCGGTTTGCAGACTTGAGCCGGGCGGAAAATGCGTCGCCAGGCGAAGAACAGCGCGACTAACGCCGCACCGATGAAGAGCGGGCGGTAAGGTTCCAGCACGGTCAGGTTGCCGATCCAGGCCCCGCTGAATCCCAGTGCGATCAGAACCAGCGGCCCAAGACAGCAAGTCGAGGCGAGAATCGCCGCAAGCCCCCCGGCGACAAGAGGGGCGCGCCCGTTTGATGGTTCAGACATGCATTTCTCCTTTCGAGCATGTGAGCGATGGTTTAAGGTTACTTCCGTAGTCAAGTACGGAGTCAAGCAGTATGGAAAACACTGTGGAAAGCCTGACCATCGGCGCCTTCGCCAAGGCGGCCGGGGTCAACGTGGAAACCATCCGGTTCTATCAACGCAAGGGGCTGTTGCCCGAACCGGACAAGCCCTACGGCAGCATTCGCCGCTACGGCGAGGCGGACGTGGCCCGGGTGAAATTCGTCAAATCCGCGCAACGACTGGGCTTCAGCCTCGATGAGGTGGCCGGGCTGTTGCGATTGGATGACGGCGCTCAC
Source organism: Pseudomonas sp. HD6422 (assembly GCF_025377065.1). NCBI lineage: Bacteria > Pseudomonadati > Pseudomonadota > Gammaproteobacteria > Pseudomonadales > Pseudomonadaceae > Pseudomonas > Pseudomonas sp. HD6422. The sequence goes on from NZ_JAHWIW010000003.1 coordinate 8,432, forward strand.
TGCGACGAAGCGCGCGTGCTCGCCGAGCAGAAGCTCGAGGATGTGCGGGGGAAACTCGCGGATCTGCGGCGGATCGAGTCGGTGTTGGCGCGGCTGGTTCACGATTGTTGTGCGAGCCACGGGACGGTTTCCTGTCCGCTGATCGTTTCGCTGCAGGGGGAAAAGGAACTGCGCTGACTCCGCGCGTTAACCGAGGATTTCCCGATGCGTGAGGCACCTCCGGGGTCGGCTTGCGCTTGGCAAAACAGCGGCGCTCATTGAGCGCCGCTGAATGGCCAAAGGAGCACTTGCATAGGCCACAGGTTAGTACTGCATCAGCAGCTCATGTTCTACTTTGCAGGCGGACAGCCGGGCTGCGCCTCGACCCGGCCAGCCGCCGTGGCCCCCAGTTGCTCAATCTTCTTGGCGGTTTCCGCCACCAAGGCCGCCTCAGCCTTGTCGCGCATAGCGGCGATTCGCTCGATTGAACGGTCGCTCCCGCTCTCGGCCCATACGGTGGATGACAGCAGAGTCGCACCAACTATCAGCAGTAGTCTTAGGTATTTCATAACAGCCTCCTCTCGGGTTTTCTACCCACGAGTCGACTCTATCTCCGTAGTTAAGTACGGAATCAAGGAGAGATGGAGATGAAGGTCCTGGATTATGGCGCTGAGAGGAAATGGCAGGGCTTAAGTGCACTTTCTGTTCCGTTGCTCCCCAAACCCCAAGACTGATCCCTATTTCGGTAACGTGCTGGTCTACCACGGAGCTGTATCAGCGCGTGTACCGGTCGAGAACCATGGTGCAGGGGGATTTACCGTCCGGGTTGGCTTCCAAGGTTGTGCGGAGAAAGGCCTTTGTTATCCGCCTGACTACAAGGAAATTCAAATTGCCAACGGCGCCGGCAGTGCGGCATCCGCTGAATGGAGTTGGTGGCGAGTTTTGATGGCGTTAGCGTCAGGACTGGGGTTAGTACTCACACCATGGGCCCTCGCTGCGGCACCTATATTGAGCTTCGTGCTGCTTCGAAATGGAATGACGTTTCGTAGCAGGGTCGATCGAGGCCTGGTGTTTTCTGTTTCATTTTTGGTTGGCTACTCCATTATCAACGCCTCGATCGCATGGTTCAGCCCTGGGGTGTACATCCAGGGGGCCCTCCAGTCGCCTCCAGTACTCATTCCCTGCTCGGCGATCCTGCTTCTGCTGGGCATAACCATGTCATTGCGTGACAGCGCCACAGTCCCAGACACAGTGAACCGGTTGATCAAAGCCCTATCCAGGCTGACCCCAGCGGTTTCATCGGTTGCTCTTGCAGGGCTAACTACCATCGTAGTGACGCCGTATGTCCCTGAGTCCCTTGCCAGTTCGATGCAGTATCTCCGCGCTGGTGGTAACAAAGCGGGCGGGGTGATCGAAATCATGGCATTCGCCCTGGGCATGGTCTGCCCGGTTATCGTGATGGTTGTCGGTACCTCACAATTGACTTCCCGACCTCGAGCATGGATGCCCGGGGCCAGGCAGGTTAATGCCGTCTTGCTGGGCATCGTCGCAATTTGGATTGCCGGCCGGGTTTTGCCCGATCCGTTGACGCTCGGCCTATATGGCGTGCTGGCCGTGGGCATAGCGATTAACCTAGGGGTGTTTAACCCTCGTGCGTCATCACGAGTGACCAAAGCCTTGGCTGGGCTGACACTCGCGTACGGCGCCACAGCCTGGCTTGGGATGCTCAAGGGAGAAGCTGATCCCTTAAACCCTCTTGGGGTTTCCAAGGGGGAAGAGCTTTCGTGGAGTGTTGTCTCAACACCTGATCGTTTGGCCGCAGCAATCGCTGAATCTAGAACTGCCGGCACTCCAGCTTTAATCGACTGGTACGCAGATTGGGCAGCCAATAGCGGCTTGTCTCACCTCGCCGCGGCCTCGCAAAAAGTCCGCTCAGCAGTGAGGGATATCAAGCTCATACGAGTGGATCTCACCGGTGGTGGACTGCAAGTGCGCACGCTGCTTGAGTTGAACGGTCTGATGGGGCCGGGAGCGGTTCAGTTCATTCGCCCCGATGGCATTGAAGCTGCCGACTATCGCTTGGTCGGCGACGCGACTGAAATTCGGACTCTGAATTCAATTGAGGGGTTCTCCGGCCAGGCCAATCAATAAACAGGCCATGGCACCGCCCCCTCAGGCAGTCCTCAGCGAGGTGCCCAAAGGCTCTCGAGAAAAATGATCCACTTGAACAGCAGAATTTAACGCGCAAGCTAATCTGAGATGAGTGCTCCGGCGCTTTGACCGGGGCTTAGAACTCGGTCGGTTAAAAGTGAAGGGGTGATGACGATGAGTATGAGTCGTACATTGGCTTGCTATGCTCTAATTTCAGGGCTTGTTACGGGTTGTGCGAGCCTTCAAACCCAGAAAAAAAATGACAGCGCAGAGCCACTTAATATTTCTGGAGGAACAGCCTCTGGATTTAGGGTATTTCATGGCGAATGCCTCAACACTGACGCGGACAAGATTAGCCCTCTACTGTTGCCGCTGCTGACCAATGTTATTTCTGGTGGCATAACGGCTATTGGAACCGGGTTGAAGGCGTATGGTGAAGACTCGGATGCCAAGTTTGCCTCAAGTCTGAATTTTGACAAGGGCGAGGACGTAAGTGGGTGCCTCCATGTGGTTTATGGCAAAGTTTTCACCGATTCTGCTGATTTTCAAGATCCTTCAGTGAAGCTAGAGAATCTCTTGCCGTTGCCATGGCTGGCCATAGCGAGAGCAAATGGCGGAGACGGGGAGTCTTCGAAAGACTGGGTCGCCGCCTTACCTCAAGTCTTGGACGATGCAAAGACCAAACTAGCAAGCAGCGGGGCGATGCTAGCCGAAAAGCCACGATTCTTCGCCGAGATGAAAGTCATCCGATCTCCTGACGGCGCTAAGGTAGCCTTTCGCCTAAGGGCATTTTATTACGGGGAACGCTTGGGAAAAAGCTGGTGGCCAAGCTCAAAGGCCAAAGCAATTGTTCTAACCGTTTCAGGATTCGATGCATCCAAATCAGTTATCGAAAATCTGAAAAATGGCTATTCCGTGCTGCAATCGGACGTGCCTCTCGGCCAGGCATGGGTTAGCTCGGATCTGCTTGCTCCAAATGGCAAAGGCGACGGCCGAGACGCGTGGGATAGCCCTTGGTATACCCTGCCGCCAGACAAGTCTACACCCACTACATTGGTAGCCGGACTACTTGAGACCACTGCCGGCAGCAAGCTCCTTAGTGTATTAGGCACTGCGCTTGAAGGGTCCGCTGAAACCACGGCTAAGCAGTATGTTGAATCAATCGACCCTGCTAAACGAGCTACTGCTGAGGAGGCAGCGAGAACCGCTGAAAACACTGCGCGCACCAACGCCGCCGCCGCGGTTGTATCTGCCATATCCGATGTGAATGCAGCCCAGGCCGCCTATGACACATGTATCGCCACGCCAGATAGCAATTTTAACGCTAAGAGAGCAGCTGTAGTCGCATTCGCATCAGCCAGGGTTACAGCGGCAGCATCGGTAGCTTCCGCTGAGCCACTCTTTTCACAAATGGGTGTTCCAGTCGCTTTCTTGAATGATCCAAAGGACTGCAAGGTGCCAAAATGAAAAGGTTGAAATGGATAGTTCTCGGCGCCTTGGGGGTGATACTGACTGCCAACGGACATGAGCAGATTATGGGATGGGGGTCTGTCGACAGGGGCGCGGACATTCTGGTTAAAGGGGGCGCCGAAGCCGGCGTTAACGACTTCACTGAAACTGTTGTGGTGGAATTCGTAAGCGAATCAGAACAGGCGTACTGCACGGGCGTGCTTATCGGCAAAAATGCGGTACTGACAGCGGCGCACTGCGGATACCGTAGTTTGGTGCCTGTAAGGGTTACCGCTGCAACCAGCTTGAGCCAGGCGCTTAGCCTAGGTACGGGGGGTTACTCAAAAAAGCCTCCGACTGGTACCCCGGTAGTCCAATCGGCTGCCGTTGCTTCTTTTGCGGTGATGGATGAAAGCGCAGTGAAACAAGGTAGAAACCTTGGAGGCCGTGACTTGATGGTAATCAAGCTGAAATCTGAATTCGTCTCTCCTGCTAATCCTATTGCAATCTCGTCACTTAGTGGTCTCAACGACGCAAGGTATGTCCGATTCGTCGGATTCGGTGATGACGGCCAAGCAAACCGTGGCCGCAAACTGTTCGCCGACGTGCCAATTGCTTCTGCAAGGTGCACCCCATCCCCAGTACCCGGGGCCGCGAGTTGTAGAGCTGGCCGCGAACTGTTTGCAAAAGATCCTCAAGGTGAATTCGATGCCTGCCCAGGTGACAGTGGCGGCCCAGTGTATGTGAGGAGCCAGTACGGCCAGTACCGCTTAGTTGGGATCGCTTCACGAGGGTCAGGCCTCTCTTCACAATGCGGCGGGGGTACGATAGTGACGCTTCTCGACTCAGAACGCCTAAATTGGGTCACTTCCCAGGTAGCAGCGCAGGTCAATACACAACCGTTAAAGCCTGAACTGCCCGCTGCCAGGCCCTGCGTACCCCCTAATTGCTACCTCAAGTAGTCTTATACGTGAAGATTGCGGAATAAAAACTGCATTTGACCGACTTAGTGAAATGCCGTTTTCAGGCGCTGAGGCGAGCGCCTGCATTGCTTTAATACCCAATCATCCTCAACTCTTCAGCCGAGCAAATGCATCCTTGACGGCCTCAGTGGTGAACTTGTACTGCGCTCCGGTCTCGAGGGTTACAGTCCATGGATACTTGGGCCGGCGCGGGTGATAACTTTCGAGAGTAAAGTTACCGAAGCCCGCCGAATGTAGCTTGGCGGCCGGATCAAAGCCGTGTCTCTTGCACATCAGCTCGAACATGGCCTGCTCCGGGTTGTGCCCGCCGGGAAGGCGCACTTTAAGCTGCAGGGAGAGCTCACTCCCTGAGAAGCTGCCGCGACCAATTTCCAACTCATATCCGATGTTCAAGGCGGCCAGCGCTTTTTTCACGGCGTCTCCTGCGGCATTTGCAGAAGCAACGTTGAAGACTGGGGGAATTCCAGCAGTTGTGGCGCGGGTAGTCATGGTCAGGTCCTCTGTGAATGTGGATCCATTTCAACCGGCTTCGACGCGTGCCAGAAGCACCACGACGAAGCTATGAGGTTCCCTAGTGCCTACAGAAGGCCTGTGAGGATCGCTTCAAGAGCCAGCACGCGATCGATCACCGTGGACCACGTGTAGACCTGCTGCAGAGCTCGGCCTCAAGTGCCACGTATGCGACTTGAGTAGCGATCCGCTTGGCCGGGGGATCTAATGCAAAGTCCGGTTGCAGTCGGAGGAGTTGGACAAGCCTAACCGAGAAGGAATTAGAAGCTCGAGGTCATATCATTGAAACCCGTGAACGCATACTAAATAGTATTGATCATCGGCTGTCCGAGGAGATCGTCAATAAGGTCAGGAACCTTAGGGGAGAGGAAAATTGGCCGTGGATGCACACCCTTGGATGCACTGACGTATAGTGAATGGAAATACAGCCATTCGCCAAAATTTAAGGCTTGACTCTGCTCGAACCGCCTATGAGACGGCCGCCAATATGGTGGCGGCAATTTCAGCATCCCAAACCTTGCTAGACGGTTGATACTATAGATAAGCACTATTTATCAGGTAAAAATCAGGATCTGCCCAGGCTGCGCACATTGCCGATGACAGGCCAGTGATGTGCATCATGAACGTGATGCAATCCTCCTCACTGAAGCTCGTTCTGCTCCCAGGCTTTTTTGCATACTGCGGATAGGCAGTGCGGTCCGCTGCAGCCACCCCGGTGGGCACAACCCCATTCACACTGCCAATTAGGGTCATGTATCGCCAATGCGACTCCTCGAGCGCATGCAGTTGCATCTGCGTTGCTGCAGCAAGGGCGGTACGAAGGTCATCCAGGTTCATTGTCTCTTGCTCTACTTCACACACCCGGGGCCAATCAGGAGCCAGGGAGCTTAATCTTAGTATCAGCTGAGCGTAGAGAGGCTAATCTGATAGCGGAAAAATGCAACCCAAAGGAACGCTTCGTTTTCTAGCTGGAGAGGCCAAACGACGCGTACTAGAGCATTCGTACTCTTTCAACTATTCATCACTCTCTTCGTCGGACGGCATCAACGAGGTCGCCCGGCTATTCAGCAAAGAACCCGCCTGGAAATAGCCCATCACTGTTCCAACGCTCCGGTGCTCAGTCATTGCCATCACTTCGCCGAGCGGGACCCCTTGGCGGCCGGCTTCGGTCACGAAACCCGACCGAAGACTGTGAGCACCCCAATCCCCTTCAAGTCCTGCCAGTTTTGCGCGGCGTTTGACGATTTGGGAGACCTGTTCGCTGGCCAATCCCTCGGGGCTAACAATACCCCCGCGATACAACCGACGGAACAATGGGCCACTTTCCGCCGGTGCGACTCGAAGCCATGCACTTAATGCTTGGGCCGCAGGCCCTTTAAGGGGCTTTTCTCGCTTGACGCCACCGGTGTCGGTTTTGGTAGACCCCAAAGCATACAACCAGGTGTGGTCGTCCAATTTGCGCAGGTCCTCGACTTGCAGACCTGTTACCTCAGAGCGACGCCGGCCGCCACCACTCCAAGCCAACAGCAACAACGCACGATCTCGCACTCCACGTATCCCGTCGGTGCAGGTTGCGAGCATGGCCTGCATTGGCTCGAGCACTATTGCCGTTTTTTTTCGGACTGACACACCTTGACGCGCTTGGGCCTTACGGGCTTCACGCAGCAGTGTACGGACGGAGGAATGGTCGCAGGGATTCTCCCATGCATTTATCTGATGCCACTTGGCGAGGACGGCAAGCCGGTGGGTGACGGTATTGAACGCCAACGGGCCGAGCTTCCCTTTAGCGCCCGAAGCGACAAGCGCTGCATCCAGGTCAGCTGGCAGTAGATGAGACCAGGCACCGCTTCCGTCAGGTCGAGCTAAGTGATCCAGGATGAATTGCACTGCCGACTCTGGGGTTAGTGGACCGTCACCCAGCGCCCGGGCATAGCGCAACTGGAGCCAGGCAGACAGGTAGTTGAGGGCGCTGCGGTAGCTGCGCACGGTGTTTGCGGCCGTACCAGCAGCGATAAATGCTTCAGCCGCTGCGCGGGTTGCTTCTTCCAGTTCGTGTACGAAAAGGGCATTCGAAGGTGCAATGATTTCAGGATGTGGTATTTTCATACGTGCACCGTATTTTTTATTACGGTAAGAAAATTTAGGTCGGTATAAACAACACTTATCCATACAATACACTAGCTGAGGGCAGGGTATGGCGCCAGGAGTGCCTGAAAACGACGTGTTCGCAGCGGCGGATGCGGTATTGAGCCGTGGCGAGCGGCCGACAGTAGAGCGCGTGCGCCTGGAGCTGGGCCGCGGTAGCCCGGCCCGCGTCGGAGCTCTGCTTGATCAATGGTGGGAACAGCTGGCTGGGCGGTTGCGCGGCGAGAGCCGCTTGCCAGGCCTGCCGGCGGGAGTGGCGCAAGCTTTTGTGGCCATCTGGCAAGAGGCGACAACGATGGCCCAGGCTGTAGTAGAGCAATCAGTCGCTGGCCAGCGTGAGGTGCTGGCCAACGAGCGTGAGCAACTTGCACAGCTGGAAGCACGAGTAAGGCTCGAAGCCGCTCAGGCTAGGCAGCAGACCGCAGAGGCGGTGACTGCTCGACAGGCCGCCGAAACACGACTCAGCGATCTGAATCAGCTGCTTGAACAGCGCCTAGCTCAAATCGATGACCTTCACCAACAGCGCACCGAACTGCAAGACCTGCGGGAGGAGCTTCAGAAGCAAATCCAGGCCCTCCAAGGCGAGCTTCAAGAGACACAGGCACAAGCCGAGCAGGCGAGAGTCGCTCAAGAAACCTACGTGCGAGGGGTAGAGGAGCGCGCACACCGGGAGGTTGATAGGGCGCGCGAGGAGAGCAAGGGCCGCCTGGCCGACCTGCAGGGACTTAAGAGCCAGCATGATGACCTGCAGCGGAAACTCGAAGACGCACGCAGCGCACTGAGCGCGGCGCAACAGCAAGCTGCTATCCAGCAAACTCGTGCCGATTCCGCGATCGAGCTTGCTCAGCAGCAAACACAGGCCTTGAATGCCCAGCTACTGACAGCCCAGCAGTCGCTTGAGGTCGCCAAACAAGACGCCGCCGCAAATCTGGCCCGGGCCATCGAACAGCAGTCCCGCGCAGATACGCTTGACGCCCAATTGGGCCTCATACGCGCAGATCTAGCGCGCAAAGAGTCGGCAACCGTGCAGGCTCAGGATCCAGCGTCGTAAGCAGCTGTAGTCGTGGCGGGAGTAGCAATGACCAGCCTTACCGGGACGGGGTAAGGCTGGGCGCTGGTTTATTTGGTACAAGCCGAAACCCTCACCCTCAAATCAGGTCTGAACCGTCTACCTGTCGCCCCAGTACTGCCTCGACGCAGACGATCCTACAGTGAGCGGCAGCGTTTGATCTCCATCTCATTCAGGGACGAATCAAACCCGCTGAAACACTGAGACACTTGCAACCGCGGCTTCTGGAGAGCAGATTACAACCCCTAAAAATGCACGATGGAGCCACCTCCGTTGCGCGCGCACTGGCGGGCACTAAAATTACTGTGTCCGACAGTCAAAACCCTGCAGTGAAAAGACATGCGCTGGGCTCAGACCCAAATCAATGCTCTCCCAAGGGAGGCAAATGGAGATAAGCAGAAATGAAGGTACAGTGGTCTCCTGAAGATCTGAAGACGCTGGAGCAGAGCGTCCCGAAGCTTGGAATTCAGGGCGCGGCAAGGCGAACAAGGCATTCCGTGCGGGAAACCTATCTGCAAGCCATCGCTGCCGGCATTTACATGCCACCTAACGGGACTGGACCCTGGCCACGCAGGAGCAACAAGGGCGCTGCATGGCCGGCCGCTGATGAACGAATACTGCGGCAGGAGTACACAGGCCCTGAGTCACTGGCCTACATATCGAGCTTGCTTGAGAGATCGCCACACGACGTTGAGGCGATGACCATCACCCTTGGCCTCGCACACAGTAAAAGCACTCACCAGCCCGCGCCGACCCTGCCTTCTAGTATGCAAGGGCCGGCACTCACACCATTGCCAGTTTCCGGCGCAACCGCCGCAAGGGGACAGGCTAGGCCGACCAAGTTCGTCGCTGACGAGGTGACCACTAAGGCCGCCCCTAAAGCTCCAGAACAGCTCAGCACCACCGCGGGTGAACCATTCGAGACCTCTGAATCCGCTACCACAACCTTGCTTACAGATTCTGCGTCCAGGTTTGACGAGGAGGCAAGTTCACTCCACCTGACTCCGATAGAGGAGCTCTTGGCACCTCCGCCAGTGCAACGAGCAACATGGACTCGAAGTAAGGATGCCTATCTCAAAAAACACTACCACATCAAATCGGTAGCTGAGATCGCCGAAGCGGTGGGCATGACCTACTACCAGACGACCAGCAGGGCGCGCCGTCTCAAGGTCTCTAACACACTCAGCAGTTGGTCGAGAGAAGAAACCATCTTCCTCCTCGAGCACATTCAGACCGACCCGTTGACATGGGTTGCGGAGCAGCTTGGTAGGAGCATGTCGGCCGTAAGCCTACGCCCCAAGCAACTTGGTATCTTCCCGGGTTGGAGCGGTCAAGATGACCAGGTCCTGCTGCAAAACATCGACAAGCTGACACATGCCGAGATAGGAAAGCTGATCAATCGTCCCGCTTATGCCGTGGGCAAGCGGTTACGCTTCCTTACCGATCATGAGTTTGATTTCTCCAGGCTCGGACTGATCCGGCTATTCGAGGCCAAGGGCAGGGAATGGGTAGATGGTCTGATTTATCTGCCGGTGAGGCCGGCAGAGGTTGGCAAGACGAAATGGACTGAAAAACAGATCACCCTCCTTCAAAAGCACTACCCAACCAAGGGGTCAATCTGGTGCGCGGCTAAGCTTGCCATGTCGCCAGAACGAGTTCGGCACAAAGCCCAAACGATGGGTATAAAAAAGACGACAGTCGCCCGCTCATGGACGGCCGAAGAGGATAAATGGCTTCTAGAGAACGTCCTGAAGCTTGATCGCATGGAATGCGCCAGGCACCTCAAGCGAACAAAGGGTGCAGTCTCTGTCCGCGCCTCTGTACTCGGCGCGTTCAAGAACGAACAAGACTTGCAGCAAGACACCTGAAGGCCCGATCGCCCTCGAAAGCTGTGGCAGATACAGCCGTGGGCTTTGCCTCACAACCTGTAAGACCCACTGAACCGACTGGATAGCAGATGACAACCATCCTCGAATATATGCTCAATGCTCCGCTGCTGATGGCAGCGATGATGCTCATCTTTGCATGTCTATCCATGAGATCTGGCTATCACCTCCTGGTGCTTCGATCGATTGACAGGACCGGGTATCAAACACCGTCTCTTCAAGCACTACACCTTCTTGAGAAGGAACATGAATACGGGCGGCTGATCACAAAGTCCCGTAAGCACGGGCTTTGCTGTATCGCTTGGCTCGCAGCTTCTGCCGCGATTGCGTTCGCATTGCTGAAAGTGACGGGCTAGCCGTGAAGCGCATTCTTGGCCTTTTGGTGTGCTGCACCGTAACCCTCGGCCTCCTGTGGTGCGGGCTCGCCTTCGTAGAGCGTATTTATTGGGTTAACAGTTCAACCTACACCTCGCTACTGTCCCGCGATGTGACCATTACCGAAGACATGGGGAGAAGTGAAGAGGGGTACGGAGCTCTTTGCCCTGGTACGAGGTCGACCCTTGAGGAAAAGGACAATGGACATTTCGTGCGCTGCGGCTTCATCTGGACCCCAGGCTCCGTCTATCGCATCAACAACTACGAGCAATTGAGCGCCTGGATGTGGCAGGAAGGAAGCTCGGACAACTAATCCAAAGGATTCGCGCGGAAGCAGGATGCGTCCAATATTTTCTCGCTCAGCTACCTCGCAAGAAAGCCCGGCTAAGGCCGGGCTGGGTAGGCCTAATTTTTTACTGCCGTATCGGCGTTCTGTGGGGCAAGGCGCATGAAAGCCCGGACGGCAGCAGAAAACTGATCTCGAATCTGCAGTGATTGCTGACGATACTCGGGATCAATCCAAGCCAACTCCTGTTGAATGGACAGGACTTGGCCACCCTCCAGAAGGCGATCTAGAAGCGACTCGCCGAACCGGTGTTGACGCAAAAGCACACGCAATCGCTCAACACCATGTACAGCGTGGATTGTCGCCACAACCTTGACCCCAGCAAGCGCCAACGCTACCGCTTGAAAAGCCCCATCCCCGTCCCTCACTTCATCGATGATCTTGAGCCTGCGGAGATTATCGAGGTTGGAAGATTGCTCTTCTTTGCGCAGGCCAAATTCATTCATCACTAGACGGGCCGTGGTGGATTTCCCTTGCCAAGTCGCCGCAGCAACCAACACCAAAGCCCCGCTCCCATCCGATAGGTCCAACAGGCGGCTCAGTTCACGAGGAACAGCTTCGTCTCGACCAAAGATTGATGCAATGCTAGGTGTCTGATCCCGCTGGATATCTACCAGGATGCTGCATGACGTTACTCGGGCATTGCTAAGCACCTGCCTACCAACACAGGCGCACGCTGCATCCCAGTTGGGGTAGTTCTCCTCTTTGGCCACAAGCTCCAAGGATTGAGAATGGGTGACCGAAACGTTGAGCAGCTCAGCAATAGCGGCTCGTAGTCGCTTCGCACGAGGTTTGAGGTTTTCAGTTGCCATCGGCATTTTTCCATATTGAGCCAGGCGCACGAATCGCGTCTTCGGTGTCCTCATTCTCGATGCCCGGCAATGGTTGCCAACGAGCTTCATCACTTCCCGCATTCACCGTACCGTTTCCGGCGAGGACGACAGGCTGCGGACGGCCCTGTTGAATGCTATTTGGCACGCTCTGGCGTGCCAAATAGCACTCCTTAAAAAGAAGCCTCCGAGAGGCGAGACATTGACTCAGCACAGGCAGCATAAATTTGCACTGCCTGTGGACTAAGTAACCCTGTGGTGGTGGTGTTGTTCAGCGGCCTCTGATGCTGCCCCTGTTACTGGCCGCGCGCTCCTCGTTGATCACGTTGTAGTAGATATCCTGGGTGGTCGACAAACTCTCGTGACCCAGGTCCATCTGCAGATGTTTTGAGTCCCGAATCCCGGCATCGAAAGTGGCCCCAGTGTGGCGCAACCAGTGGAGGGTAACCTCCATCAGCTCTTGGCAATCCTCTTCCTTGTGGCCTTCCGCTTTCATCTTCGCCCGCGCCCGGTCAAAGACCGGTTGGACGATGTTGCGGATCTGGCGCGCAGTGACGCCGCTCCGGCCGTGCACTGTGTAGAGCAGCGGGGTGTCCTCGCCCTTATGAGGGAGAGGTGATAGGCCCAAGCTCTCGCGGTACCGCTTGAGGTAAGGGATGAAGTCATCCTTCACAGTGATGTCACGTTCCTTGTTCCCCTTGCCGATGACGTCAAACCACCAGGAATCACCACGCTTATCGAACGACCCCATGGTTGGCTGCCAGTTATCTCGGCCGGCGAGATCGCTGACACGCAAGTACATAGCGAAAAGCGCAACGACGATGAACAAGGTGCGCTCATGCTTAGGGTCCTCGTCTGCCATGGCTTCGGCCTCACCGGCTAGGAAGTCCCACTGCAGTTTGGTAAGGGCCTTGGGGCGACGCTTGAGGCGAGTCTCTTTCACCCGCTTGATCGACTTGAACGGGTTCGCGATATCGACACCGTCTTGCAGAAGGAAGTCGAAGAATGAGCAGCACACCGAGTACATCAATTGCTCGCTGCCGGCGGACCGCTTCTTAGAAACCGGCTTAACGTCATGCTCACTCGCGCGCATACGATCGGCCTTGGTCACCTTGACGCCGTACGGCCTCCAGCGCTCATTGAACACAAGCAACCCTTCCTTTGGCGTGAACCGGCGTGTAGCCGCGGCACCAACCCAAGCAGCAGGAGGGGATTTGTCAAAAGCAATGAAAGCCTCAGCATCAGTTCGCACCAGGTCAAGCACTGACTTCCCCTTGATGATCCAGCTCCAAAGGATCAGCCGCTCGAGGTAGCCTCGGTAGTTCTTGAAGGTTGAAGGCGAAGCACTGTATGACTTCAAAAAGCTGCGTGCGTGTCGAAGGTCAACCTCAACATCAACGGAGCCGGAAAAGGTCGCCAGGTACGCCACCAGGGACGGACGTTCAGCCCGAAACGCTGACAGGTCCTCGAGCAGTGCTTCAGCAGTGTCAAATAGCGGGCGAGGAGGGGTTTTCTGGGTTGGATTGCTCACTAGAAAAATACTCCTAAGTCGACGCCGAACACCTGACCGTAGAGCGCATAAAGGTCGTGTTCGTAAAACAGTGCAATAAGGCCGCTTACGATGATGAAGGGGCCAAATGGGAATGGTGCTTCCCGGGTACGTGAAGCTATGGTGCCGATGATAGCGCCAGATACCGTAGAAAGCAGGAAGATTAGTGGAAGCGCCTGCCAGCCAAGCCAGGCTCCAAATAAGGCCATCAGCTTGAAGTCGCCGTTGCCCATGCCTTGGCGGCCGCGAATCAGTGCGTAAGCGCCAGCAGGGAGCCCAAACAGCAAATATCCGCCCACCGCCCCGATGAAGCCATCATTGAGTGATGTGAAAACCCCAAGATAAGCCGCGAACAGTCCAACCCAGATTCCTGGGATGACGATAGCGTCGGGTAACAACATTTCGTCCAGGTCGATGAGAAAGAGGGCGATCGCGCCCCAAATCATGACTAAGGCCGATGCTGACTGAATGCCGAACCCAAAGTGCCAGGCTGCCGCAAAAGAAAGCACGGCAGCGGTCAACTCAACTATTGGGTAGCGAATCGAGATTCGTGACTGGCAGCAGGAGCATTTTCCCCGAAGCGCGAGCCAACTGATCAGGGGGACATTTTCCCATGGGCGAATCGCGTGGCCGCAGTTGGGGCAGCTGGAGCAAGGGAAGGCGAGGTTGAATGTCGGTTCTTCAGCAAGGGGTAACTCTAAGGCTTCCCGAGCGTCTTGAAGCCAGGATTGCTCCATCATTATCGGTAGTCGATACACCACCACGTTCAGAAAGCTACCAACAAGCAGGCCTAAGACGCCAGCCAGGCTCGCAAACAAAACAGGGTTGTACTCGAGCAGTTCCAGGAAGGGTAACAAAGGGCACCATTATCAGGAGTAAGGTCAAGGAATCAGCATCTATCTGATCCATTGATTTTACAGGCCCAGCGAGACAATGACTCAAAAGACCATGGTCAAAATGCAGATAGGCTGCATCCAATTGGAAACCTGGATTGGGGGTAGGGCGGTGAGGGCCAGCAAGGTTTCCGTAGCTCGATATCAAGGCCCCGAAATATTGCTTTGGGGGATCGGGAGACCGAGCCACAACTAAGGGCCTCAGCATCCTGCGGCCAGGATGGTGTTCTCGTTGCCTAGGCTGCTGAAGTGGGTTTGAAGCCGGGAATTACTCGTGCACACGCCTCTGCGAGAGCTTCGGTCGTAATGGGCTTCACGATGTACGCTGACGCGCCAGCGTTCGCTGCGATCAGCTTGTCAGCCGGCATAGCCCGTCCGGTACACACAATGATCGGCACTGTGCTTGAGGCATCCTCCCGCTCACGAATTTCGGCAATCAGAGAAATACCATTCTTCAGGTCATCCAACGTCCAGTCCATGAGGATCACCGATGGCTGAAAGGCCTCTAGCTCTTGGAATGTGCAATTTACGTTGTGAGCGCTCCTCACTTCAGTGAAGAGGCCAGCAGCACATTTCTTTGCTAGATAGGTATCAGTTGGTGAATCGTCGACGATCAGGATCCTGCTCATCTGTAACACCTCTTACACGTGAACGGGAGGGACTCGGCCTCCCGGGCCAAGATCAGTAGGCCGAATACTTGGCTTCGATCGTGCGCTGTTCACGGAGGTGCTGTTCGTAGGTCAGCTCCCTGTCCTCCAACCGATGGTCAAGCTCGCGTAGCGCCTTTGCCTTATCACGCTCGACCTGACTGCGCGTCGCATAAAAATTGATCAGCCTGGCATTCTGGGCATTATCTAGTGGCATCCAAAGGGGCCCCAGAGAAATGACCCAAAGCGGAATGCTGAAAACTCCTTTTACAGGGTGCCCAGTGTAAAAGTAGCCAGCCGCTGGCAGGATTCCCAGGGCAGCAGCAACCCCAACAGATTTCTCTTTTACCACCAGGCCCTTGCTCTCATAGACAGAGAACTCCTGCTCCTGGCCGGAATCAAGGTGCGTGGTGCAGCCAGCTGCGGTGATGGCTAAGGAGACTGCTAGTGCGATACCTGCGATGCGTTTCATGCGATTTCCTGCTGGTGTATTAGAGCTCACTGGTATAACCGCAAGCCCACGACTTTCAAGGGCGCGAGGATAGCCCATGCCGACTGGCAGACGTTAGCCAATATCGGGCTGCCTTTTTCAGAGGAATTTTGCTGGGAAGGGCTGTATTAGAGCACGCGCGAGGAGGGCGCTTACCAGAACCGTCATTCCATGCAGTAACCCGAGTCGCCAGTCACGAGGCTGCTGAAAAAACCCCTGTGGAGTGCTGCTGCTTTGATAGCCATGAGGGTTCGGCCTATTACAGCCAGGCGTACAGAATGGGCCTACAAGGTCAGGTAAGGGCCCCAGCGGCAAATGCACAGGCGATCGCTAAAAACCCAATGACAGTACTCACTCCAATGGTCGGTCGATAATCTCCACCAGTCTTGTTCTTGAACTGGTATGGCCTGAAGAAAGCAACCAAAGTGGAAGCCCCCATCAGGACGAAGGCCAGCAGGCCTAAGAGTACCGGTAGCTTAGACATCCGCTGTACCCCTGCCGGCCGCCCTCGGCTCTTGGAAACCAAACGAGAGAATCGCATCACAGATCGCAGCAGATGTAGGTGTCATGACTGGTTCCTTAGATAGTGCCCTGGAGCAATGAGCCCGCGTCTGACTGGAAGCTACACAAGCCCTGGTACAGCCGAAAACTGAGAACACGCCTTTCACCGAGTGCCCAGGACAGCTAACGCACAGATACCGAGAACACAGAATGCGGCGAGGTAGGCCCAGACTGCAGTTCTGGCAGACTGCCCAAGCTCAAGGACCAATCTGGATTTGGGAACGCTACCTACTCGTGCAGGTTGCGGAGGTGGAGTGGGGTTGCTCAACTGATCGTTTGGAAAGGCTAAACGGGCGGCCTCTAGCTCGCGCTCCAGCTCGACCTTGGCATCATTCAGGCATTTAATCTCGGCGTTGAGTTGCTCCTCCCGCAACTGCCCAGCCTCCTCGAAAGAAGCATGCGTGGACAGAGCTAGCTCGAAAGCTGATGTGACTTTCGATACCTCATCCCGGGCAAACGAAAGGTCTCTACCCAAATCCTCAATTGTTTGAGCCTGTGCTTCGTTTTCGAGCTTGGTTTGGGCGCAAGCGGATACAGCCGCGGCCGCGGTATCGAATAGCTGTGCGGGGTTTAGAAACCTGATCTTTTCACCGTTCCAGTACGAACGTAGATCTGAAGCCTTACGAGCTCCAATCACGCGCTCACCTGCAGCAGAGGAGTAGTAGAAGCCAGCGCTTCTCAAGACCGACTCCAAGCGCTGTTCATTCTGAACTACTTCCGCAGGTGGAAGCCAAGAAAGCGCGCCGTGTAGAGGAAGCTTAGAAGTGGTGATTCGGCAGCTTCCTTGAATCGAGCCCGAATGAAGCATGCGAAGGAGTTGCCCTAGGATGTATGAGCCGATGCCCAGACCTCGATGCCTGATAAAAACTCCCTCATCAGGGCCGAATTGGATCAGGCCTTTTTTGTGATCGACGATCATCCAGACAACGTCTTCAGTCGAAGAGTAGGCGTTCGCATACTCGGCCTCCTCGCCGGCGAACCGAAATGCCACTCGGCAGAAAAGGGCGCCGGCATACTCCCCGCCGTGGTGGATGGACTGCGTAACCTGGGTTGCGCCCAGTCGGCTGGTACCGTCGGGCAACGTCACGAGACATGCACGTTCAGACACTGGAAGAGTGGATTTGTCGAGCTTGGCAGCCAGAGCGCTCAAGCCGGTGTCTCGGTACTGCTGAGAAGCCATCTACGGTTTCCAATCAGGGGAGGGCGGTGCCCGGGCCTGCCATTCTAACAGCCAACGGGGTAGCAACAGATTTCGGATGAGGGTCAAAAAACTATACGGCTAATTGAGGGCGCGCCATTCGTAAGTTGCCCAGCGCAAAAAATTAGACTGTGGCAAATTGGAAGATATGATTTCAATCATATCCCCAACTTTTCATCCAGACTTTATTTTCACGCTCGAATACTTTCCCGCCCAAAAAGCAATGAACTTTTACCGCCTTACGTTTTAGGCGGAAATTCAAAAGCGAGTTTAGGAAAAACATGAACAACGGAAAAGGAGAGAGACAAGCTATGGGATCAAAAAAGTACAAAGCAGATTCCTTATTTCATAAGCTCTCTTATACGCCCGTCAATGCCTACTATCAACCACCACCAATCTGAAGCAAGCAGGACCTGTAGAAAATGCCTAGCGGCCTGGGCAATCGCCCGACGCTGCGGGCGGTAACCCGCGCAGCTGCTGATCTGCGTGGAATCCAGCCGCTCGTCCGCAAACCACTCAGAGCAAAATGAGGGGTTTATAATGATAGGTCCAGAGGGTGCTGCCATGAAAACCAATGCTCTTGTAGGGTGCGAACGGCTAGAGAAGGAAAATGCCACGAAACTTTTTGGTGTAGTCCCCCTGTACCAGATTTCAAAGATCTATGGCATCGATCTTGAGTCCTTAGATTTCTTACGAATTCTCCTACAGGCCCATCCATACGAGAAGCGCAGGCATTACAGCGTCACAACTGAAGTGATTTTAGCTCTTGGCTTCATGGCTGATGAAGTCGTTTCCTATGAGTTTAATATCCCCAAATCTTTAGTTGTCGAGCTGAGGAAGCACCTTGGAATTGAAGCGAAGAAAATTTCTCGCGACGAAGCTGCACAGGAATTGGCTGAAGCGCGCGCAGAGAAAATGAGAAAGGGTCGATTACGGCGGCAAGGTTTTAAGGCTGGGATGGTTTTTCAACCAGGTGATGGCAAAGCGCCACGTAAAGGCGCCTTTCGCCCCAAAAATATCGGAAAAATCCTTTAGAATCAGAGACTTGCGAATTTCCGCCTATAGGAGTTGGCGGAAATTCATCAGGGTTTAAAACGATCGTTTTAATGCCAATCTCCCCCCAATTCTGAAACGATTCTCCTTGCAAGGCGATTTCCTTAATTTTGAAAAATATCATCCTACGGATTATAGCATCCCCGTCTTTATCTGCCGAATGCCCTCTAGCCGATCGTCCCTTCGCGGGCCTATTCGGCTATGGGAGTTGTGGTTTCCATCGAGAAGCGTAAGCCTGGCAACGACTCTGCGCCAGGTTTGCATTAGGTTCATTCCCCCCAGCGGCAACCAGCGCTTGCTGCAATCCCTTTCAATTTCGCAACACCAGCCGCAGCACCATTGACCTGACTCCTTGGGCACCAGCTCAGGTTTGCTTCAAAAATGATAAATTCCTCCTGGAAATGCTCCTAATTAAGCAACAAGGGGCTGCAGGCCGCGTAGGCCGTGGCCCCTAGGCTCTCACGTCTGACGTTCAAAAATGATAAATCCCTGTGGGAGTCATAGATGATAAATCCCTGTGGAAGTCATAAATGATAAATCCCACTGGAAACTCTCATAATTAAGCAACAAGAGGCTGCAGGCCGCGTAGGCCGTGCCCCCTAGGCATCTGCCAGTGTCTGTAATTCAGAAATGCGAAATTCCACAGAATAGCTCAATCGACAAGGTCTTCTGATGGAGCAACGGCCTGCTGCAAGCCTTGCCTCCTTATTGATAGCAGTAGACTACCTGAGTGCCGGAGCCGCTGTAGTACCACTGACCATTGCTGTAGGTTAGAGATTTTGAGTTACCACTGCCGTAGTTCAAGGTGCACAGCTTCCACGCCCCCAGCGCGTTACCAGAAACCCGCGTCGGTTCGCTGATACCCCCCATCGCAGTCCAGGCTCCGTTCATGCAGTACATTGGTGAGCCACTGGAAAGCCGAGCCAGTGCTCCCGGGGTCTTGCATGCTGCACCTGACGAAACCACCTTGCCGAGCTGCAGCTCACCCCCGACCAGCTGGTCACCTGAAACTTTGCTTGATCCAAGGACTGTATGAGTGCCGGATACCTGGCTGTCACCGTAGACGGCCTGGTTGCCGCCGATCTGTGAGGAGCCTGAGATAAGCTCATTGCCTGTGACTTGAGAAGAACCGTTGACGGATTGATTGCCGGTAACCCACAAGGAACCGCCAACGGAGGCGTCTGCGCGCGCTGTCACAGATTGAGCGGTGACGGCCCCAGTGGCATCGATGGCAACCGCGCTGAGGTTGTTGATCTCAGTGATGTTGAAGTTCGACATCAGAAGGTTCGTTCTCATCCGGTTGAGCTCCGCATTAGCCTCAGCGTTCCGAGAGAGCTTGTTGTAGAGGGCCGGCTCGCTCCCAGGCGAGCCAATCGTAGTTCGAATCCGATAGGTGGAGGCAGAAACCAGGGTTGTTGCCGGGAGCCCATTCATCACGTAGCCGTCCCAGTCTTTAACGATGGCCTGGTCGATGCTGAACGTATCTGCCGTACAAGACGTGGCCACCGAATTTCCGAATTTATTGGTCTGTAAATCTCCGAGTAAAAGCGGAGGTGACATCTCCTTCATGACGCTGATCGCTGACAGACAGTTCCCCGCGGCCGCGCCTGGCCAAACTCCGCTGTTCTTGACCCTGTATACCCGAGCAGCGTCCAAAATCATCTGGGTTTCCTGGATAGCGATTGCAGCTCTGCGCTCCTGAATCTCCTCGATGTACTTCGGGGTGCTTGCAATGGCCATCAGGGCCAGAATCGCCAGTACCACAGCAAGCTCTAGGAGGGTGAAGCCATACTGCTTTTTCATCGCATCCTCAACGCAAAACCTAGCTGTACACAGCCAGTGCAACTAGCAAAATCACGACCCCGCCGGCTCCATGGCGACAATCCTCAATACGCAAGTGAATTTTGCATTACACCGTTTTGGGTTGTCCATGCCTCAACATGTCACAATTCCACTCGATTGATTGTTGAGGCGCGGCACAAAAAAATGAAATCTGCAATGTACAGTCAGTGGAAGGACAGAATGCCTACCACCCGAAGAGGCTTAGGCGGCTGGCCCAAGGTCAAATTAAGGGCTTACACCCTCCCCCATATCTGCTTGGGGCTAGCCGCCCTCATGTCGGCAGCGCCGGCGACAGCTTCACAGCTGTCATGGAATCCCATACGCATCTCAGGGTCGGGCCAATCGGGTTGGCAACCAGTCGTTTGTGATCACGGTTCTGGCTGGAAATCATGCGAAATGCCCATCTCGATTGTCCTCTCTTCAAACCCGACATCGATCGCGGCGACGGGTGAAGTTGCTACCATCACGGCGACATTGATGGACTTTTACGGAGTGAACCTGGGAGAAGGAATTGATGTAGTTTGGCAAACCACAGCAGGCACCCTCAGCAGCAATCAGTCGTTAACTGATGAGGAAGGAGTTGCCACCGTTCAATTGAAGTCGAGCGCTGTCCTTTCAGGGGCTGTCGTGACAGCTAGCACAAAGGTTGACGGCGGACAAAGTAGCTCTATTTTTATCCCTTTTACTGATAAATGGATAGCAATTGCTTCAATTTATACAGCGTGGACTGACTATGGTGAGCTTTACAACTGCAGCGAATGGTCACCAAGCCCGACCACTGTTTCGGTAGGTGTTGAATTCGTTCAGACTGCAAGTTGCACACAGAACCAGGTTGCTTATCGCCAGGATCGCGAGCAAAGCGTCGTTACAGGCGCAATTAGGCAGATTGGGAGCCCTGTTGCAATGTACCAAGCAATTCCCAAGTCAGCCTCCAGGAACTCCGTCGGGACGAAACCCGAGGTTCCTGTCACACCGCCTGGTGAGTGCAAGTATGGTTTAGGTGGGTATGTTTGGACTTATGCCCCTACCGTAGAGTCTGGCAAAGGTTTTGCGGCTTGGATATGGGAGGACAACGTAGGCATAATTGATGAAAATATCAGTAGCGTGACAAAAGGCAACTATATCTACTACCGCGGCGACTGGGTGGACAAGAATGTAACGTATGATAACTGGGGCAGACCATTCACAATGAATTACCACCAAATTTGTCGAATACTAAAGTAAAGATACGGGGCCTGACATTTAGCGTCGCTTACCCACAAGTGCCAGGCCTCGCATTCAATCTAATCTTTACATCGCCTTCAGTGAAATGACGAAACACCCTGCCCTTCAAAGAAAATTGCATCAGGATCGGCCGCTACCATCGAGGAAAGCGCAATGGTGACGCGCGAAGCAATGTGATTTCTTAGGCTTGATTCGATCTCTGGAACTGTAAGAGTACGCTTAGTTACGAAGCCAAGCTCCCATGCATCGCCAGACACAATTGCACTATTCATCATCGAGACTGCGAATGTCATATCCGTCATCTCTTCAGCGGATACTGCGTTGCCGATAGTTTCTTCAGAAGTACGAAGCAGTGAGAACATGATTATTCCAATCCACTTCGCGTCTGAGGGTCTTTGAATTAGCTGAGCAATGAAGCTCCTAAGCACCGCCTGGGCTTTGGCTGAGCTGCACATCTCGTCGGCCTTCAATCCGGTCGGATTCGCCTTTGGATCGTCCGCCATCAGAACACGCAGAGCGTCTGATGCACATGCTTGGATGAAATTGGAAAGCACAGGCAGGCGGACATAGGCAGCAGCAATCTTGCCGGGCCAATTGTCCATGGGTGGCTCGGTCTGTGACTGCTCCCCCTCTTGGCCCAAGCTAATTTTGGGCATTGAACGGAACAGCTGTGGATGGAAGATCAAACCAGCAGCTTCAGCCAGAGCGGTTTCAACCTGAAATTCGGAAAAAACGGGGTATTTGCTGCTCATTACCTACCTCAAACTGGCTTCAGCGAGCTCTCGCAGCCGCTGAAGCCCCAGTGAACATAAGAGACGAATTATAACGTCCCCTCAGCGTACCCTGCTCGCGCACTCCTCGCTGGGAGTGCGGCAAGGGCCAGTGGAGCTTCCCAGCTTCGAATCAGTTGGTAGGGCGTTGAATGACACACACTCCCGAGTACCACCAATACCAGTAATCAGTGTCAGCACCTGATGAGGTGGAGTGGACCTTGTAGGGATAATAGATCCCGCCATCATTACCGTGGATCCAGTAGTCGGGATTAGTACGATAGGATTCGAGAAGCCGGTTCACCTTCTGATCATCACCCATGCCCCTGCTAATTTCTTTCAGCCCCATAACGGGCATTGACCCGCTGTAAATGAAGCTGAATCGACCGCTAGCCTGGTAGGAAATATGACCATTACGAGCGTCGGGCTCCATGAAGGTCCCTCTCCCATTCTTGGTGAAGTACTCTTCACCGTCGTACAACTCAACACATGCCCCAGAGGGCGCTGGGGGGGGCTGCGTCCCAACTGCTTGTTGGTTCTGAATGACCTGAGCTGTCGTGTATTGCGCAATCGGGCCGCCGACGTTCCTGATCGTACCTGTCACTGCGCTCTGCTCTCGATCCTGCCGATAACTCTGATATTGGAGTGTACAGACGGACGTTTGGGTGAACTCTGTACCGCTCGCGACTGTTGATGGATCAGGTGACCACGGCGAGCAGTCGTATGGCGCCCCATAAGCCACCCAGTCGGTGTAGTGGGAAGCGATCGGATTCCACAGGTCTTCAAACGGGACAAAGATCGAGCCCGTGCCGCCGTAGGAGGCTGGAGTTGCAGTGACGGTAGCCCCGCCTATGACTGCTGACGACTTGAGAGTCACTGAGGTGTGACCCTCTGAGTCAGTCAGAGTCTGGCCTGCGCTCAGAGACCCGTCAGTGGTTTGCCAGTTCAGCTTCAAACTCGAGCCGACGCTGTTCCCGTAGTAGTCAGTCACTGTGGCTAGGATGGTGGTTTGAGCTCCAGTGGCTGGCAGGTTGGGCGGGGTAGCAACCAGAAAGATTGTCAGATCTGGCTCGCAGCTCTGCCAGCCGCTCCCATACCCGCCTGTACACGTAACGTACTGCCAAATGCCAGGCGTGGTAGAGCCCCCAGTGCGAATTTCACTCCAGGCAGCACTGCCAGTAGTGGGGAGGATAAAATTGGCTATCAAGCTCAGAACTAGTAGTTTGAGAGGCTTCAAATCGAAAGTCAGTATCTGGGGTTTGTGGAGTGGATCATGATCTCACCCCTCATTGCGTTTGCAATCCAAACCCCACTTCCGGAAATCGATTGACCGGCCACCCAGCGTCAACCGCCACATCATCAGTCACCAGCTCGCCCTATGAGCACCTGCTGAATCCAAGGCTCAATACCTTACCTTGCCTGGCATTTCTGTTCGCACCTCTGGTCCACACTCGCATAGCCCAGTGCATGTGGGGCTTATCGAATAGGACCGGAACCTGGCTGAGGAGCCCACCCTATGTTTCAAGCGCATCAAGAACGTGAATTCACGAGTCAAACCAACATCCTCAGCCTTTGAATGTCCGCATGACGAGGTCCCCCGGCACCGCGCTCCCAGGAAGATGCCCGGACGCGAACTGTTTACGCTTCCACACTCCCTCTCGTTCCCATATAGTAGCCCCGCCGCCCGGCTTACTTGTGCGTGAGTAGAACAAGGCAAAGCACCACCATCAAATTCGTTCACCCCTCTCGCTCGCCGACAGGATTTAAACGCGCACTCTCATATCAGTCGACGGGCCTTGAGGATTGACTCATGCAGCTCAAAAATCTCGTTTTCACGCTCCGCCAATACCTCGCCGAGGATGTGGGCACGATGCCTTCCGTAGGGCACACCTACGAGCTTCTCGCGTCTCTCATGGGGTATGACACATTCGCATCCCTGAACAGCCAGGCCTTTCTTCTTTCACTTCGTGCCAGCCATTACGATGTGATTGAGAACATTCGCATCCTCCTTGCAGGACATCCTGATAGACAAGGTGCCGCCAAGCGACACGAGGCCCTCAGCGCTCCAGGCGACGCCTGGAAAGTGGCAAGGTCACTTGAAAAATTCGCTTCCGAACATGAACTCGTCGCTATCCCGTTACAGACCCTCTTAGACAACCCGCCTGGCACTGGAGCTGATCCGTGGTCCACTTTTGCCTTTGATGAGTTGATGAAGGGCATGGTGACCATCAGCCAGGGCCAGCTCGCGCTAGCACTGTCCATGCTCGAAGACGCCTGTAAGCGCGAATTGAGACTGCGCCCTCCTCTCATCCGCCTGTACCGACTTCTCCAGGAATGCTTCGATTCTGATGCTGGGCTTTCAACTTCCTTCAAGGAGCGTGCTGAGTTCCACAACCGCGCCCAGCTTGCGGCCGGCATGCCTAAAGAATGCAGCTTGCTTCCGATCGATCCCTGGTGCCCGGCGTATGGCAGCGCACACGGAGTTGCTACCTACTCGCCTGAAGTAAACCGCGGTCTCGCGGCAGCGACAATTATCAAATCCATCCTGCCGCATGATCCCCATACCATTTGGGTAACCCACAACGGGACTCAGAATCATCTGGCGGGCGCGGGCTTCACCAACGTGTCGCTCACCCTACCCCATATTTCACAGACACCCCGGGTTTGCCTCAATCCGTTCGTTGCCAATGGGGAGAATATTGGCCTTGAGGATCGCATGGCCATCGCACACATCCTTCATCTCATGATGAGCTCTGTTTCTCCTGATTTCTGTACCGAGCACCCACAGCTGCTTCAAGTTCTGCAGGAGGCCCTCTACGATTTCTACAGAGGCAGGGAGCGCCATGCTGTTACGCGCGAACCCACAATGAGAGATTTCATTGCGTCGCTAGATGACTTCGTTTGGCAAGGGCTCGAAGGGTCCGAGATTTCCCTGGCGCTTGCACCCTTCTGCGGCGGAGGTCGATACGCAGGACTGTTTGACGGCAATTTCGACCTGGGCATCGAGTCCGACTGGGTACTGTTCGACACGAAGGCGATCGAGGGTACCCCGGCGCTCGCGCCAGCCATCCTTGTCTTGGCTTTGAAGATCGATGCGGAATGCCGGCACCGTATCCCGCGAACTGCCAAAAAGGCGCTGATCCTGAGCCATGACTGGGTAAGCCATTCGTCCACCCGGTTCACCGTCCCATTCTCCCACCTGTATAAGTCATTCAGGAGATACAACCTGGGGGCCTTGGTCCTGAGCGAGAGTCTTTCGGAATATCTCAGCCTGCAGGATGACCATCCCGACAATGAGCTAGCGGATGGCCTGCTTGCGAATACTAGCCATAGCTTTGCCTTGATTTCCAAAGCGCGTGGCCACGCCGTTGAGTATTCATCATTCACATACGAAAGGCCCGTTTAGTAGCGAATCTCGGACTCGTGGTTGGCCGAATGCCCTGCGTAGGACGCTGAGAAATGGGCTCGGCCATCACTGGCTTGTAAATTTCGGATTTCTAGTAATTCTTTCCGGGCCGGGTTCAAGCACTCATCTGCACGATCTGGTTGCGTGCCAGGGTTCTCGATATTTTTTTGAACCGGGTACCGCTAAGGCTCGAGGCGATAATGCGCATGAGCCCGCCAGGCACTATGGAGGTGTTCAATGCTGAACACCGGCAGGTCGACAAGCATACAGTCCAGGGCTGTGTTATCAGAGGTTGAGGATGGAAGTTTTAGTCGCCGCAGGTCATGTCTGGAGTTCTTTCGGCTGGCTTTTGCCGATAGCGTTGCTGATCGGTCTGCTCAAAACTCGTTGGGCCAAGGGCCACATCGGGGAGCTGCTTGTGCGGATAGTTGCCCATATGAAACTGGACAAATCAGAGTACCGGAGGCTGCATAACATCACGCTTAACACCCCGGGCGGCACCACACAGATTGATCACGTCTTCATCTCACGCTACGGAATTTTCGTACTGGAGACGAAGAACATGAGTGGATGGATATTTGGCGGGGAAAGGCAGGCGCAATGGACGCAAAAAATTTACAAACGGACATTCAGATTTCAGAACCCACTGCGACAAAACTACAAGCACCTTAAAGCATTGGAAGCCGCCCTGGACGTTAACCCTGAACATTTGCATTCGGTTATTTCCTTCGTCGGAGGCAGCACCTTCAAAACCGAAATGCCTCCCTGTGTGACTCAAGGCATTAAGTTCATCAGATACATCAAATCATTCCAACAAGTGGTCTATAGCGACGTTGAGGTCGATTCCATGATGGCTGCGCTGCGAACCGGCCGTCGTGCGCCAACATTGGCAACCCACAAAGAGCATGTGCAGAACCTCAAACGTCGAAGCGACCCAACAGCAGAAAGACAATGCCCTAAATGTGGCCAAGCCCTGACACTTCGAACAGTGAAATCTGGGCCTAATGAAGGGCAGCAGTTCTGGGGCTGCACGGGGTTCCCTCGTTGCCGAGTAATGCAAAGACTATAAGAAGGCCGGTCTCAAAACCCCGCTCCCGTGACGCAGGGCGATTGAGATTACAATAGGTGATGACCTATGCA
The DNA here is from genome assembly GCF_025377065.1 of Pseudomonas sp. HD6422. Taxonomy (NCBI): domain Bacteria; kingdom Pseudomonadati; phylum Pseudomonadota; class Gammaproteobacteria; order Pseudomonadales; family Pseudomonadaceae; genus Pseudomonas; species Pseudomonas sp. HD6422. Next base: position 34,928 of record NZ_JAHWIW010000003.1, read on the forward strand.
TCAGTTGATGAGATTTAGTACCCACGACAACGGTGCAGGGGCATCCACGACATTACCATTCTGGGAGACTTTAAGCGCCTGCCAGTAAACCACTGGCATTAAATACGCAACACTGAGCGCAGCTAAAAACAAACCCAGTTGCGCGATTTTGAGCCGAGGTGATATGCGGCGTTGCCGGTGCTTGATTATCAAATCGATCTCCTCTTCACTTAGCTCCATACGCCCGCTGACCTGTGAATTTTCATTCAGCTTCATGTTTCTGACACTCTGTACTGAAGTGGGCACGCCCCCGGTTCAATCACTTCGATTATGGGGTAAATAAATTCGACATTCATTACTGCCTGCAGTGCGTCAAGCTCCAACTCTGTGATTGGCAAGGTCTCAGGCCAGACACGAACATATGCCGTCCGACGAAGCGCCATCTTCTGACCCGGCTTGAACAGCGCTGCGACAATAGCCCTATGAAGGTCTTCTGCGAGTTGAGCTTGGCAGGCAACGAAATGACCTGAGGTGGAGTAGGCCCCTTCGGTGCTGACGCCGGCGATGGTTACAATGTTTGCCTTCACATCGACCATCACTCGGTCTTTTTCAGACTTTCTGTTCAAGAACTCCAAGATAGCCGCCAACACGCAACCTAGTACCAGTGCTAACACAGGGGTTGAGTAATCTGGTGGAGCAGCCACTGGGCCACCCAAGGAAGTTACGAGCGCAGGGACCCCGACGACGCCAATCAATGGCAACATCGAAGCTAGCACGATACAAATTGGCACCCGATTCATTTAATTCCCAACGTAGTGGAAGATGTGGCTGACACACTCCTGCTTGGAAGCGTGCCAGCCCCAACTCAAATGTACTGTTTCTTGCCGCTTCGCTCGATCGGCCGGCCTTTGAATACGTGTGGACCATCCATGGTTAACTCCACCTTGTCACCCTTACGGGTCAGCCAGGGTGTGGCTTCGGATCCGGTCCTTGAGGTAACCCCGCTCGGGCTTATCGTGATGGCATCACCATCGATCTCAATGGTGCCAAGAACATAGGTGTACACCATGCTGCTGAAGAATCCGCTCTTGAACTCAAACGCGCACTCGACGATCTGATCGCCGTACTCCATGCGCATCTTGGGCTTAAGCGACGCTACCGAGACAGCACCGTTGTCGACCGCCGAGTACACGCTGCAAACAAGAGCCACCCTCCCACCCATTCGATGCGAGATAGCCGGATTGATCTCTACTGTCTCCACACCTGGGGCAGTAGAACTCGCGCTGACCACATCGCCCGTATGGTAAACGTAGGGGTCAGACTCGAATGACCCTCGCTTGTCAGGGGCTTGGATGATTGACATGCGTCCGTCAGGACGAAGTATGCCGACACGGAGATCAAGGTCGTCATTATCCCGACCATCGCCATTGTCCACCCAGGTAGCGCTCACCTTGATCGTCTTTGGCGCTGCAGCGCCCTTCTCGAGCGAGACCTTGTGGGCAGCTCCAGGCTTGTCCAAGGTGATGACCGACTTGGTGATGTTCACCGGCTTGGTCTGTGCAGCTACTGGCTCGACCTGCTCAGGTTCATCGCTGACCTCCACCCCATACATGTTGCAGAGGCCGGCCAGGCCCGAGGCGAATCCTTGCCACACGGTCCGGATCTTCGCCTGCCCATTGCGAACATAGAGTTCAAGTACAGTGATGCCCGTCTCCGCCTGGAATGTATCAGGCGTTAGCGCCAGCACCTGGTCGCCCACAACTACCTGGGCACTGAGGTCCTTGACCTGTGCAAAACCACCCCCGCTGCCGTCCTGCGTCAGGGTGATCGCGATCTTGTTGATGCCGGCCGGGAGTCGATTCAGGTCGAAACTGATGCTGTGCCGTACCACGCCTGCCTGGTTGCTCGGTGGAGTGAACGTTGCTGAGCCTGAGGCGTGGACTGGGGCATTGAAGAACACCATGCCACTGTCATCCTCGACGCGGCCAGCGTCTGTCAACAAGAAGGCGGTCAGGTTCACATCGAGATTTGCGCCAGCCGCATGGGTTACCTGCACAAGTCCGTTAGCAACGCTGAGTCCTGTGTTCTCACCTGGCTTGAGGGATTGAGTCAAAGTTGGTCGCCTATTCCATTGATGTGCCGGCGGTGGCCGCCGGGCAGCTGCATACGTCCTTGCCCATTCAAGCAATGACAGTCTGCTGGCCAGTTTAACCAGCTGAAGGGCCAAGGGTAGCAATAACGCGACGGGGAAATATCAATAGGAGCAACGGTACCCAGCAAGGCTCAATCAAGGCTCCGGTTGAACTGTCGTAACTTTGAGCGATCAACGACTGATGCCGTGGGCTACCGCTTCAGTCCGCCGCGGTGCTCTGGCCCGCTCAACGCGCCCCTTCCTAGTGGCGTCACGGACCCTCGGGTTGAATCATGAATACCGTAGCTGTGAACAAGTCCTGTGCTCGGTAACTCCGTCTGGAAGAACTTACCGCTGGGTGTGACAACCCGTTCAGCCGTCTTTCTGGGAGCGTTCGAGTGCTTTCGAGAATTCGTCTATAAAGGGTTCAATGATCGCCCACTGGGACATCCGCTCAGACTCCTTCGCTGATGCGGCCTCAAACACCGCCGCTGGCCACGCCATGAAGCTCACATCCATCATTGCATTGTTGAATGCGTAGATATTGGCGCAGGTAATACGGGTGCCTCCGCCTGGGGAGAGTGAATAGCGGAACCTATCACGCAACTCAATCACTTCCATGACACGCACCTGGGCAATGATCGCCATAACAATCAGCATACCTTGCGTCGAGCTACTCACATTTTTGCTGACACGACGCAGGTAAGCTGAGCGCTGCCCCTCAGGCCTGGCTAAAAGCTCCTGGATTATTTCAGCATTGGCTATTTCGAATTCGTGGTTGTCCTGAACTGAGGTGGCCTCATAGCTCTCTCGTATGGCCTCAAGGTCAAATGACTTTGTAAGCCAAGTGGCTAAAGACAATGCGTCTTGCCAGGCAAATTGCCCATACGCTGACATATCTGCATCACGCAGATCCTTTTTTGGCCTTTTCATGCTCTGGTCACCACAGATCCCCGCCGCTAATTTTTCGGCGACTATTTGACCACATGCTAGCCACGCAGTCTTAGCAAACCTTCAAAGATCACCTTATGCCGCAGCGTGGGCCAAGGTCGAGGCATCGCTAGTGAGGCTCACCAGTGACTTGAAAATTCTCTACGACCATTGGCTCCGCGTGCTAGGCACGGCATCTAATCGTGGATCAAACCTGACCAGATGAAAGGAACACCTCCTATGACTTCGGACGCTCGAGAGCCCAAACACTCATCACATCAAACGCTCGATCACGAAGCAGCTCCGCGGCGTGGCTACAGGCGTGCTCGAGCGTCATAGGCCCGGCGGTGATAGAGAACGCCGCGCAGATGCCAATCTCGCGCAGGAGCTGGTAGCCCTCACCAAGGGTACCGGCAATAGCGATCGTCGGTACTCCCGCCGCTTTTGCAACAGCTGCAACGCCTGCAGGGGTTTTGCCGTAGAAGGTTTGCTGATCCAATTTACCTTCCCCGGTGATTACGAGGTCGGCCCCCTTCACCGCGTCAGCCAAGCCGGCCAGCTCGGCGATTAGTTGCACACCCGGGCGGAAGCTTGCGTCAAGAAATGCTTTCGCTGCGAATCCGATTCCACCCGCAGCGCCGGCTCCTGGTGAATTGCGCACGTCCTTGCCTAGCAAGTTGGCAGCGATGTCGGCATAAACGCCCAGCGCCGAATCCAGTTCTCGGACCTGGGAAGGCGTTGCCCCCTTCTGAGGGCCGAAGACATGCGAGGCGCCTCTCTCGCCGGTGAGCGGGTTGTCAACGTCACATGCCACTTCGAATTGGACGTCCTGCAGCCGAGAGTCCATGCCCGACAGATCAATACGGGCCAACTGCTGAAGGGCCAACCCGCCAGGCTTCAACTCGGTACCGGCATCGCACAAGAACTTGGCCCCAAGGGCCTGAAGCATTCCTGCCCCACCATCGTTCGTAGCGCTTCCACCGAAACCCATGACTATCCGGTGAGCCCCCGCTTGAAGTGCCGCTTGAACGAGTTGGCCAGTGCCATAGGTTGAGGTCCGCGTTGCGTCGCGCTGGCCGGCAGGCACCAGGTGAAGGCCGCTAGCTTCAGCCATCTCGATCACTGCGGTGCGCGTATCTGCAAGCCAACCCCAGGAAGCGGTGACCTCCCAACCAAGCGGCCCGGCGACCTGAGTGGATCGAAGTTCACCTCCGGCCGCGGCTAGAACAGCAGCGACAGTACCTTCCCCGCCATCAGCCATTGGAATGGTCACGATCTCAGCGTCGGGGACGGCCTTCCGTACCCCTTCCGCCAGGGCCGCTGCAACGGCCTGAGCAGAAAGGCTCTCTTTGAAGGAATCGGGAGCAATGACGACTTTCATCTTCCAGCATCCTTTGACCAATTGGTCAGTTATTGTTTGCCCTGATCTTGAGCCTGTTCCATGGCAGGTTCTATGGTCGAGGTGACAAAAAAAGGGGCTGGCGTTTGTTCAGGTCGACAAAGGAAGCGGGGCTAGGGGCGCGAGGTGAATATCCTGCAACCCAGGGGTACCGGGTCGCAGGTCACTGATTAATTGGTCTGGAGTTCAAATCCAGGTGTGACAAAAAGGGATGCAAACAAGGTCTTTTCAGGACGGAACGTGTAGGTTTCCTCAAACGAGCCGCTCTTCGCTAAGGCCAACGCGATTCCACACTCCGAATCGCTGTGCGTCTTATCCTTGCTACCGAAATCGCTCTGCCAAGTTGCGAGGCCTGCCGAATCGCAGAACGCACTGCCCGAATTGCCAGCCTGGCTGTAAGGCACCTTGAGCGACTCGAATCCCTTATAGGTCAGTGCATAGCTCTCAACCTTGGCCTTACGAGCGAAACTGCCGGCAGCGTCAGTCAGGATGGCTTGGCTAGCGGTTTTGTCGTAGGCGCCGACGATGAAGGCGGTCAGACCTGTTTTGAGCGTTTCCTGGACGGCATCCAGCTCAGGCAGGGCAGCGAACCGAGCTTCGCGAACGATCCGGCCCACCTCGTTCCCATCGATACGGTGAGTGACCACAAAACTCATGGTCCCTTCTCCGTCGTCGGAGCGCGTGATTGTTAGATCCAGGTCGACCTTGGTTCCGAACTCCCCCGAGGCTGCAATCAGAAATGACCCCGTCACCGGTGATCGAACGGCCATGTTGGCACCCCACGAGTACTTGGGCTTCACAACTTCCCCATGCGGCCCCATCTCATCACCAGGCTGAACCTCATCAGGTACATCGGAGACCAAGACCATTTCTGACCCTTGGTGCGACAGGTACTGGTTGCTCTGGTCCACACCCAACAGCTGGATACGGATCTTGCCGCTTTTACTATCCCCACTGTGGCTGAGCTTCAACTCATCAGCATGGATGTAAGCGCCAGCTGTGCCGCGGCCGACTGTTGATCCAACCTGGTACTTTGCCCAATCAGCCAGGCCGCCTTCTGTGGTCCCATCCAGGGAGGCACCGAATAGTCCGTACAGCCCTCGCAGGAACTGCTCAGCTACATTGGTTCGGGCAGCAACTAGGCGAATCTCAGGGTTCTCGACGGTCAGGTTCCCAGAGAAAATGCTGTAGGAGATGTCACCTTCAGCGAGGACATCCTGGAGGTAGAACCGTTGCTTGAAGTCCTCGTAGTAAGCGAGGGTCTTCTTCCCGCCAGTGTTCATCATGCCGGCGATTGAAGCTCCGCCCAACACCACCATGGAGAGAGCGCAAATCAGCTGGGCCTTTCTGTTTTTTAAGATGGTCATCGTGATGCCTTACTGGATTTGTGCGGAAGCGTTCTTCCAGGCGTTCAGGTGCTGCTGGGATACCTCAGGGGTCCAGCTGAAATCGATTCCAGCATCGGGAAACTCCCGACCTAGCACCGCGCCAAATGAAACGCGCTCCGCGCAGCTCGCCTGCTTACAAGGCTCCGGCTCCTCGGCCAAGTAGATCTTGAATGTCGGGACGGCTTTACCACCGACGAGTGGAGCGACCGGGGTCAGGTTCGCTGCCTGCAGGACGTACCATTCATTCCCGAGCTTCCGATCGGACTGCAAGCGGCCCGGGCCTGGGAAGTCGATTTGATAGTAATCACCTTCATGGCCAGTCACGTGAACCATCATCGGGCTGGCTCTCATTGAACTGCCCGGGTCCATCATGGCCAACGGGGAGCTAAATCGAGCCCTGATCCCTGCAAGCTGTGCCAGCGCCTCACTCTCGTGCCCGCTGGTATCGTTCAGGCTGGCCTTGAGCTGTTCGTAACGCGCTAGCACCCGAGTGTGCAGGTTTGCCATGCGCTCCATCTGGCGTCGTGCTTCCTGAGCCCGTTCCTCCCCGTCCTCGACTTGTGCGAGCTGGGTGTTACTGAGCACAACCGACCGGTCGCCGTCGGTAGCCACAGCCTCGACAACCGCCGCGGGGATTGTGTCCCCTGTCACAGCTGCCAGCTCATCTTGTGCCCGCGCCGGTACCGGCTCTGTTGCAACACTTTGTGTTGTTGCCTCCGCCTTTGGAGAATTCATCCCTGCAGTCGACCCTGCAGTGCCAGCCGGTGTTTGAGTTCCAGCTTCTGCTCCAGGTACGACTGTTGAGGCGGCCGAGGAGAGAGCTGTGGTAGGGCCATCTTGGCGTAGTTGGGGTTGCGCCAAGGAAACGATACCCAGGTTCGCAGCGTTACCAAAACCGCTCGCATATGGCTTGCCAGATGCGTCGACGGCTTTCCACGTTACTTTAGCCGCCGGGCAATCCTTCCCGAGGACGACCGGTAGCACAGAAACCAAACGCTCAAGAGTTTGTTGGTTGTCCCACGTGGGCCGCGAGATGGTCAGTTCAATGTCCTGTTTACACCAGGTATCCGCGGTACCAGGGACCTCAACCATGACCTGGTCTTTCTTCGAAAATGCCAACTCGTGAGATAGGGCATCCGGCACAAGACCGAATGCTCCAACCACAGCCAGCGCGAGAGCGCTAAATTTCATCGCTGTCCTTAGATCAGTTCCCAAGTGCCGTTGTTCTGCTTGCAGAAGGTGCTCTGCTGCTGCTCAGGCTGGCCACTTGCGGACTTTAGGCTCACAGTCACCGGGCGGCAGGATGTTTCGGCCGCGATCTGCTGGGTCTGCAGAGTCTGGATAGAGTCCAAGTCGAATGCCTGGGTCTCTTTGCTCGCTTTCACGTCCATATCGTCCAAGTGGGCAGCTGGTGCCACTCGCTGAGCTACGGCCTGCTCTTTCGGCTGTACGTAGGACTTGTGCACGTATCCGACAGTGACACCTTTCCGACCAACCAAAACCCAGTCACCGGTGGAGCCTACCGCGGTGAACTCTGTGCTCGGAGCAAGTCCGCCGACCTTTCCAGCCTTCAAATTCGGGGCGGATCGTACATTCACGCTCGACTTGGTCACGTAAGGCTCGTTGATCAAGCGCATCGAGGGTACGGCCTGAATTGTAGGGGCGCGCTTGACCTCGACGACTTTGGTCTGCGTGAACTCCTTGCCCTGCACAATTTCAGCAGTCGCCCCAGAATGGTCCGACGCCCAGGTGGTGGGTCGGTTGGGGGCTACAGGTTGGTTGAGGATTTCCTGGGTACGCAGCGCCAAGGCTTGCTGGTCCTTTTCATCGAGACTGGCGCCGATACGGTTACCAAGGTAGCTGCCGAGGCTGCCGGCAATGATGATTGCCACAATCTTGCCGGTACCCTTACCCATTGCCGCGCCAGCGACAGCGCCAGCAAGGCCGCCGATGATCGTACCGGCCTGCTGTTTGTTGATTCCCAGTTGAGCGCACCCGGTCGTGCTAGCGATGGCGATAGCCAAGCAAGTGGCGACAAACTTCTTACGCACGTTGAAACTCCTTTTTACGAACAGTCACTCTGCTTTAAGCAGTGGCTTGGTGAGGTTGTAGAGCATTGCTTCAGCAGTCATTGCCCAATGAAAAACACCCGCAACCAGAGTCGGCCCGTGATCAATGCTGCGGAAGGCCTTCTTGTACCCTTCAGATTGCACAAGGGCATTGCCGGCCATTAGGGGGATAACCACGATTGCAGCGATGGAGACGGTACGCAGCAGCCACTGGCGGCCTCGAATCAGTCCCCGCCGCTCGCAGGCGGACAGGATCAGGCCAACCAGGTTGAGTGCTCCTAGAAAGAGCCCGCTCAACAGCGACCAGGGGACGAACCACATGTTTTTGAGCACATTCAGGCCTTGCTCACCACGGATGTCGGTGTGCGCAACATCGGTGGCCATGTTGCGGGCGATCTGCGGAAGGTACTTCTCGAACTGCTCGCGACTGGCAAGCACGTTCATCCCCTTCACGTAGATTGGCCCTAGCGCTTGGCTGGCCATGTACAGGACCTCAGGAGACTGAGCGACCTGCGGCCGACTACGCAGGCCTGGCTTGATCGCCTGGGCGTATTCAGCAACTGTTGGCTCAAACCCGAGGTCCCCGCCAGGCTTGGGCAGCCGGATGGGTTTCCACTCACTATTGCCTATGCCAGTAGCCCGGAGTGCTTCAAGCTGGGCATACGCGCGAATGACATCCAAAGTGGTTGGAACCACTTCAGCTTGGAGGCGCTCGTAGAGCGCATCGCCGTTGCGGCGCGTGTAACCCTTGAATACGGCCTCAGCAAATGCTGGGAAATTCCCGTCGATCTTCTCTACGTAGGTCCCCTGCGCACTCATCAAAATCCCGAGGTTTGCAATGAATGCCTTGCCCTCGCCGTGCTCCCGGTAATCCTGATAGGGAAGCCCTGGGATTTGAATGGAATCATAGAGCAGCCCCTTTTTAGTGACATAGGCGTAGAGGCTGGATACCCGGAGGGTGTGAGGGAATTTCTCAGCGATGAGATCCGGGGCCTCCCCCTGAACCCACCACGTTGCAGGAGCGGCGACCAATGTCATCACTCCCACGCTGTGCCAGAGGTACTTCTCCCCTCCCCAACGGCGGTGAGCCCAGATGCACACTCGCCAGCCAGTCAGGCAGACGGTCACTGACGCCAGGATCTGGCTGTATATTTCGAGATCCTGCAGTTTCTTCAGCGGTATGTCCGCGCCGGCGACGTTTAGGAGCTCAGCGTTGAAGAGGAGGCCTGCTAGCAAACAGACGGCGTTGAGGCACGCGAGCAAAACTAGGAGCATCCAACGGTTCCTTGTCAGTGTTGGTGTAGAAGCGGCAACTGCAGCTCCGAAAGCCAGAAGCTACGCATTATCCAAAAGCAGTGTGCCGAATCAGGTGAGAATCAAGCTTTATCCCTGAACCTAACTGCCGTTCTTCAGGTTTCAAGAGGTTCCTACCCTGCTATATGGAAGCTCTCAGGCAGTCCGCGGCAATATCATAATGATTTCACGCCAGGGATGTGTCTGAATTACGGCCCGCTGAGCGTGACCGTGATCGCTAGCCCACACGCTGCTCTGGACGAATCAGCGCCAGGAGGGCGTCGACCTCCTCTAGCGGGATGAGAAATGGGATGCCTTCAAGGTGCTCCAGGTGCGCCAGACCGCCTTTTCGTTCGAACGCGACAAGTAGCCCTCCAGCTGGCTCCGAAAGAGACCCGGAGGATACCGGCTTCAGGGCGTGTGTCATCCCAAATTGGGCGTACAGAATTAGGTCGAGCTATTTAGGGACTGCGGATGCACGGCCTATACCGCCTTCGGCGGGCGGTTTAGGCAAGCTTGCATTGAGGAGATGTCGCCGGGCAGGAAGATCAGGAGAACGGACAATTTACGGCGCAAAATGTCCGTTCAACTACTCAAAGGTCGGCGCTGCGGATGATGAGCTTACTCAGCAGGCAGAGCGGCCTGTTGCGATTGGGTGCCGTGCTTTCGGACGAAGGCCTGCATTGCTGGCGAAAGCGGCCGCTCTATGTCGAAGTCACCATAGGCTTGCAGGAACGATGGCCACCTTGCCTCCAGAAGGCCGGCGCGCCGGTACTTCGGTGCTAGCCAAATCCATTGCAAGGACCACTCAGGCCCCTCAATGGCGCCGTCGCGACGCATGAATCCGCATGCTCCCGCAATCGCACCCATGTCGTCTGCAGCAAAGAGCCAGCCCTGCCAATCCTCCCCTGCACGCCTGGTAGAGGAACCATCCCACTGTACAAAGTCGTATTTGAACTCGCGCTTGAACTCAAAAGCTCGATCGCAGACAGCTCCATGCATCCAGAGGGGTGAGCTCTGATCGACGAGTTCCCCAGCCCGGCCGAGGGCGGACAATCGCTCTGCAAATTGCTCATCTGGCTGGGGGTCAATCATCTGCTTCTTACGACTGTGCACCTCACTATGGATGCGAGCCTCCTGCGTGTTATTCGTGTAGTACGAATGCCCGCAGTACTCGCATATCGTGTGCTCCTGAGGCTCTGGCTTCCGATACCTTGGGCCCAGGACTTCAAGCCAGACCACAGCATCCCCGTCCCATTTCATGGTGAAACGGTATCCTGCTTCGTCCTGGTGAGTCGTCTCGGGCCACAAAGGGTGAATCGGACCTTGAGCTGCATTCAGCACTGTGCGGCGGCGGCCGACGTAGTGATCATAGAGGACGATTTCAAGCTCATTGCTGGTGAGCACCTCTCTGCCATCCAGCGTCTTTGTCAGCTCCCGAACCAGCCGCGACGGCTCCACCTGAAGGCCGACCCGTTGCAGACCAATGATCAGAGCAGTTGCGTCGACGGCATTGAGAGCTTGAGTGAGAGTGATTTCGTCTTCAGGATCGACCGGGCGACGGCCAACAGACTGCTGAGCAATGCCAAAGGGAACGAGCAACTCTTCGAAGATGTGTTCGATGATTGAGAAGGCTCGTGTCTCAGTGGTAATCAGGTAGTCGCCAATGTCCGTGTTCCTGGCTACACCCTCCTTCAGAGCCTGACGTTCAAATCTCGTCAGCCCCTCCCTACGAGCTGAGGTGTTGCGCTTTTCAACAAGTATCTCGCACAGCTTTGTGAGCGTTTCACGTGAAATATTGGTGGCCATGATCAACCTAAACTGAGGAAGCCCTGCTTGCTAAAAGCCGGACAGTGTATGGGCCTTGGTGGAGGATCACCTTGGTCACTACGTGCAACTCAAGAATTACTGTTGGCCAGGCTCATTGGAGCTTTGCAATGATCCAAAGGATCTGGCTGCATCTCGGGTCACCCTTCGAATGACCTGCTTAGGAAAAAATCGAACGCCGCGGCGCTGCATCTCTAAGCTCACACTCATCTCACCCGCCATTTTTTGGAGTTTGGCTCTATCCTCAAGCCGCGCGGTTCTTGCCTCATTTGCAAGCAGTCGCATGGCATGGGCCAGTCCTCCTGTCTTGCGAGCTTTCAGAATGACCGCTACAGCCGAAGGCGCAGCCTGAGGGTCAATACCTGAGAAGAGATCAGCCACCAACTCCAAGCGCGGGTCATCGACTTCCTCAAGAAACCTCAACGCCGTCGGACTGAAGCGGAAAGAAAACTGATCCCCGTCGCTCCAGTACTCCAGCAGAATCGGGGCCCGACTCATACAACCGCCATAAGTGACATTGACTGTCTCGGATGACAAGTACGCTGCGTGCTTGCGAATAGCTTCATCAGGCAGCGTGCCGTTTGGACTGCCCTTCAGTTCAGGTTGAAATCTCATGTGTCGCCTTAAGCCGGAAAAGTGGGGTCAATGGTCTGCAGGTCTTTCTTCAACCGTGGGTGCGTGCGCCGGCGGCAGGTCAATAGCCGCTCTGGCAGACGCCATTGTAACCGCATGCCCAGGCCACGACCGCCATACGTGGATCGAGTTGGATGCGCAGCGGACAAACCCAAACCATCCCCGTAGCTAGCTTGTCCTTGATCGAGACTCGAAGACGGTTTATCAGGCAGTAAATTGTAGTGACAAAATGCCACGATGGCTCTTTACTACATCGCCCGCCAGCCGATAGATGGAGGGTCAGGAATAGCTGTCTTTAAAGGAGTTCAGAATGCTTACAAAGGGCGCAATCGCGCTGGTACTGGGTTTGGCCGCAGGAAGCGTTTCAGCAGCAAGTTTCGACTGCTCAAAAGCGTCGGGCTTCGCAGAGACTGAGATATGCCGAGATGGCTACCTATCCGGAGTGGATGGAGTTCTCGATCGTACATACAAGAAGGCTGTCGCAGCGTCCTCCAACCCAGAGGGGCTTCGTCAATCGCAAAGGCAGTGGCTTCAGATCCGAAATCAATGCAAAGACCAGAAGTGCCTGGATAAGGCCCTTGGAAGTCGGATTCAGGAACTGGAGCGTATCGCGAGTGACGAACGCGTATTGGCAATGCATGCCCGAGAAGAACGGGAAGCCGCACAACGTCGCGCCGCGGACGCCGAACGCGAAAGGCAAGCAGCGGCCCTGGCGAATCAGCAGCGCCAGTCAGCGCAGATGGCACAACGCACTCCACCTCAAGCATCCACACTGCCGGCAGTCCGCCCGGGTAGCACTAAAGCTCAACAGGAATCGAATCCTGTAGCTACGTGGTTCATCAAGGGTCCTGGTTGGAAATACACCCTGGTGCTGGGCCTACTGCTCTCCATCTGGGCTGTTGTACGCCACCATCGAGGGTCGGCAACCATTTACAGCGACTACACCGACGCCTTGATCACCAACGCACTTCCTGCACTCGGGATCGTCACGGCCGCGGTGTGTAAATGGCTCGAAATGCCCGGCGTCGTATCCGTTTTCTCGGTGGTAGCTGGCTTTATCCTCTCGATTACCTATGCGATCTACGCCACGGTGAAAAACAACAGAGGAGGCCTGAGCATCTTCCTTACGTTGGTGGCAAAGCTGACCCTGATTTCTGTCTTCTATGTCGTCATCGGGATGCTAATTGCCTCGCTGTTCAATGGAGGCACACGTCGCAAGGGCGAAGCTCAGGCCAGAGCCGATGCGCGCAATCGGCGTGAGCGAAAGGCAACCATGGCGCTGATCACGGCACTCTCCGCGGCGTACACAGCTCTTACTGCATGGGTTTGTCGTAACCCAAAGTTCACCCCCGTGGGTGAGTGCCTCGAGTTCAATCGGGTGCCTGCACTAACGTAAGCCCCCTCCGCCGTGCGCCGCCCAGCGCACGCGGGCCATACCCATTAGTGTCAGCCATGCATCAAGGCGGGTGGGAGATCGCTAGGCCCATTCACCTTGATATGACAGCATCTACTCCGGCCGGCCTGAAGTAGTTTGCAACAACTCTCCAGCGCAGGCGCCTCAGTTTCCCTGCATATTGCCAATTTCAAAAGAGTGATCACTTTGATGCCCTGGGTAAAACGTTCGCTTGGAATCCTCAGCTTGGTGCTGGTTACGGCAATCGCTTTGTGCCTCCACTTCTACTTGCCGCGCCATGAGGTCGTTCATGTGACTGGCGTCGAGGTGAAGCGCATGGATGCGGATGGTGTGATCAGCGCTGAAAATCCGGCTGATGGTCCAACCCGAGATGTCTATTTCATCAACACCGTTTCTACAGACGCAAAACGTGAGGTAGCGGTCTATCGAAATGAAGATACCGGTTGGGGATTCCCGTGGTACTTCAAATTCGATAGCGCCGATCTGCAGGCTAAGGCCCAGGACTACTCGCGTGACGCGAACCAGCTCGCGGTCATCCGGTATTACGGGTGGCGCTTCCAGATCTTCTCGATGTTCCCAAACATCACCGACATCAAGGCCACAACCAGTAACACGGAGCCTTTCCCAGTTTTCGTATCCCTATTCTTCGGCGGGCTGCTCATTCTAGTGCTTGCGATCACCCTCCTCGTCCGTCGAAAGCTGCGCGCCCGGCATAGGCCAATGGTCCTGAACCAGTAGGCTTTACCTTCGCCGTTATTCCCCCGGACGTTAAGCTGTGTTGGGCACCGCCAGGACGCTGTCCTGGCTTCTCAACCGCCGGACCTGACTTCTCAAGGACGCAGTATGCAAATCACACAGGGCCAGCGCCTGCCGCTGTCCAGAATAGGTATTTCTGACCGCCTCACGGTTGCGGTCTCCATTCAGTCAAGCAATGTGATCGACGTAGCCTGTTTCGGGCTTGATCAGCAATCGAAGCTGTCCGACGACCGCTTCATGGTGTTCTTCAACCAAACCTCCTCACCTGGTGATGCCATCCGGCTGATTGGGCCAGGCCAGTTCGAAATCAACCTGGGCGCATTGCCGGCAACGATTGATCGATTGGTGTTCACCGCGGCGATCGACGGCGCGGGCGCCATGAAAGACATCTCATCAAGTCGCTTTGTCGTCAGTGGACCTGGCGCACCAAACGCCGCGACCTGTGAATTTTCTGGCAGCACCTTCTCCGTGGAAAAGGCGATTATGGTTGCCGACATTTACCGCAAGGGTGGCGAGTGGCGCATGCTCGCCAACCTGCAGGGCTTCAAAGAAGGCTTGAGCGCGCTTGTGCGCCACTTCGGCGGTGAGGTGAGCGATGAACCCGCGACCGCGCCTCCAGCACCTGCTACGCCGCCTCTTGTCCAGGCGACGTTCTCTCTCGAGAAAAAGGTCGCAGCCCAAGCGCCAGCATTACTCAGCCTGGCAAAAAAAGCTCAGATCAGCCTGGAGAAAAACAACCTCACCAAGGTGAGAGCGAAGCTAGCCTTCGTGCTCGATGTGAGTGGTTCTATGAACGGCCAGTACAGCCGAGGCAGAGTGCAAGAGGCCATGAACCGGCTGATGCCACTCGCGGTAGCCTTCGATGATGACGGCGAGCTGGATGTTTTTGGGTTTGGGGCCAAACCAGTTCACCTCTCGCCAGCCACTCTCTCCAACTACAGCGACTACATCGACACTGAGCAAGGTGGTTGGCGGAAGTGGGATGTGGGCCAGCGCGTAAATGACGAACCACGGGCGATGCGCCTTCTGATGGACTACTACAATCAAAGCGGGGACAAAACCCCGGTCTACATCATCTTCATCAGCGATGGCGGTGTTCATGAGAATCGCGCAATCACAAAACTGATGATCGAAGCGTCCTCCAAGAATTTCTTCTGGCAATTTGTCGGCCTGGGCGGAAACGGCTACGGCATCCTGGAGCGACTTGATGATCTGGCAGGTCGCGTTGTCGACAACTGCAGCTTCTTCGCTATGGATGACCTCCACGACCTCACCGAAGACGCACTGTACGACAAGCTTATGAAAGAGTTCCCGGGCTGGCTCAAAGAGGCCAAGGCGAAGGGAATCATCAGTTAATACTTGGCTGGAAGCCCCTGATTTTCAGCGAGAACCGTACGAATTTCAGATGCTCCGAATCCTCGCACCAATTCAGCGCATGAAATAAAAAAGCCACCTGATCCGCAAGGGCCAAGGTGGCTTTTTCGTATTGGGTTTGGATGTTCCCGCTGGGTACTGCCTCAGCCCGGCGGATGGATCAACGTACCTGCTTCAGCGTTCTGATTTCCCAAAAGCGCGTACGCCACCACGTAGCCGCGGCTCCCTTCACCCCAGATAGTCCAAGTCGAACGGTTGGATCTCCCGGAACCGCGCAGTACGTTCCAAGTCGACCCGAGCACCCCAGCTATTCAGCGCACCCACAGGATCTATGTGCTCAATGCGGCCAAAGTCCAAAAGGTCCCAGTCCTCGCGCCGCACGACCACAGACAAGATATAGGGCTCCTCGAGGCGCCCGGTCGCCGGGTCATTTCGTTGAACGTACCCTGACACCAGGCAGCGATTGATTGCAGGCAGAAGCGCGAATACCTCGCCAACGACCCTGAACAAAGAGCCGTAACACAGCCCCACAAAGTCCCGTCGCACCTGGGCATCACTTCGTGTCTTGAAGGTGAGCTTTCCATTGCCTTTTGCCTCGGCAGTTCGCCGCGGGGTATCACCCTCGTCAGGTAGATCCACATCCAAGGCTATACCGGCTGCATCGTAAGTGAACTGATAGGCAACGTTCGTTTCCTTGGGCCAGGCTATGCCGCTCAGCACGTAATCGAGCGCTTTCTCCATGTGAGCACTGAATCCCTTCGCAGCCAGGCGAAAGGTCTTCTCAGCTTCCGAGCGCTCTTTGTCATGCGCGTCACGGGCTGCCTCCCACTCCGATAGATCCTGCTGGTAGATCTGCTCGTTGGTGAGGCGGTCAGCCTCGAGCTTGCCAGACCTGAAGAGCCTATCAATGAGGCCAGGCTCAACTGACGCCGGCGCCGTCGGAATCGGCATCGAAAAAGGAGGTGGTAATGCCGGCAGGCTCCCCGGCCGGGGAGTGCCGACATGAACACCCAAGCAATCAGCGAGATCTTGGTTCAGCTTCTCGGCAGCCTTGTTAAGCAGCGCCTCAATCTCTGCAGCCTGCTCACTCTTCACGCGCCTCACCACTGCAGCAGGTGGCGGGCTACCAGTGTCATCGACAATGGACAGCGTCCCATCTTCCTGCACGCTGATCCTGATTGGTCCTGAATAGTCGGCTGAAGCGTTCGAGTTGGCCGCCGGTGATTGGCGGCCGCCATCTAACCGCTGGCGATAAGACAACCCGGTACCCGGCAGCCCGGCATTGAGGTAAGTGCCGTTGCGACCCAAGGTCATACTCAAACCCCTTGGACCAACCGAGGCGGACAGACCGCTAGGTGAGATGTTCAGCCTAACTCCAGGCACTATTGTTATCCGACGATTAAAGCGAAACCCCATATCCCAATACCCTTTGAGTAAGCGAGCCGACTTATCCAAAGATGATAAGGCCACATGCCCAACAAAAGCAAAGGTGCATTCTCCACTCCGACCAGCGAAATTAGAGGCGATTATTGATCACTTTTGTGCTGAGTCTTTTCAGTGGGGCCGTGATCATTGTTAACATTCTGCCGTTCAGGCAGGATGTATGGAAAAACAAAGATAACCGTTAATATGATCACGAGCATTGCTGAGAAAAAATGCACGGGCCTCATACCCTCACCTGGCCCGAGATGTATACCGCTGAACGATACACCAGCCAAATATTTACTCGGAACTGGACCGTCATTGTCGGCATACAACTGGGCGATACGTTTATGCTCACTCATTACCCATTTGAGATCACGTAGTGCCTGGTCTTGATCGGGTGTCATTACGTATGGTTGGCTGTTTTTACCAAGCGCGTCTACACGCAGCCTGCGGCACCTTCGCAGACATTTACGGTACTCGGCGCACACTTGCTTGAGATCCTCGCGATACGATGGCATAACAATCCTTCAAACTCATTAGACCGTGGGTGAAACACCAATCTCCTGGTCTTGGAGTATGAAGGACTCAATACAAGAAGTCCTGATATATCAGTCGTATATTTGCCGGAGAAGAAAGGACCTTAGGCACGCGCATACAATTCAATTCATGCGAGTTAGATAAATGCAGGGGGGTCCAGATTTTTTAGTCAAGGCCTGCCAGATCTGCGCCTGGATAGGGCCCTGACTAAAAGGATGGGGCGTGCTCAAGCCGTCCAGTTGCGATTAGGCGCCAGGAAGCTCGATGAACTTGTCACCACTCCATTGGAAGCGTTGAGGGTATGGCTGCGTCGGGCAGCAACGCGGATCGTCATCCCCCTGGACCAGGGCGTCAATGAAGATAGTGCGGCTGCCGACATCACGCGCCTCACGAACGGCGCCACTGATCGCAGCATCGCCACCTTGAGCTTGCCAACCCTCTGGCGCATGGTAGAACGCGGAAAGCGTCTGATAAGCCGTCTGTGAGCCGCCTGAGCCTTCGATGGTATAGAGCACTGCGGCATCCAACTCACCGTCACCATTCAGATCCACCTGAATGATTTGGCGACCTTCTGGGTACTCTACACCGCCGTCGGTATCGAGGCCCGCGATGTAGGCATTGATTGCACCAGTCAGTTCAGGGAACGACTGTGCTGCAGCTGTTGGTTGAGCCATCACGACTGGGCGTGTGGTCACAACTGGGTTATTCAACTGCGGCTCGGCCGGACTTGCTGCCAGTGTATCAACGCCGTCGTTAGGCTCCGGCTCGACAGAGCTCGGGCTACCTTTGCCGTTCACGGCATCGGCAATCATTTGGTAACTCCGAAGTGCCTGATCGTTTGGCTTCAGTCCTGCCTTCTTAGCACGAACAGAAAACTCCTTTTGTACTTCGCTCAACGCCCGGCCCATGTCCTCCGAGTTGAAGGTCATTACATACCCTTTTGGGGACACAGGTTGCGAATCACCGAAGAAAATTCGCGCAAAAATGTTAGGCCTCAAGTCCTCGAGCGCGTCCACACCTTCATCTACAAACTCGTCAGCGACATCTTGATACAGCGACCATCCCTCCTCTCCAAAGAGTTTAGTAATCTCCTCCTTCGCAGCGTCGCTTTTGAATGGGGTTAACTCAAGGACCTTCTGGTTAAAATCTACAGTGTCGCTACGGCACGAGTAAGTATCGTTCCCAAAACAGTTCTGTCGTAACTCATTGAGAGCCAGGGACAAGCGTGCGTCATTTACTGCCTGGCCACAGCCGGCCAGCATGGTAACCACAGCACTGGAAACCAAGACTTTTTTAATCACTGAAAACTCCGCAATTCATGCGCAACTTGTATGCGCGCAAAGCTAGATAGTCAGGACGAACAACCTGACAAAAAAAAGCCCCTGCCAAATAAGCAGGGGCTTTTACTACCGACTCAAGTTAGCCGATGGCAACGCCATGGGCTTCAGCCAACGGCTTCAGGCCGCCAGCGAAACCTTGGCCGATCGCCTTGAACTTGAACTCGTCGTTGTGACGGTACAGCTCACCGAAGATCATCGCGGTTTCAGTCGAAGCATCTTCGCTCAGGTCGTAGCGCGCCAGCTCTTTACCGTCAGCCTTGTTGACGACGCGGATGTAGGCGTTGCCCACTTGGCCGAAGCTCTGCTTGCGGCTTTCGGCATCGTGGATGGTGACCGCGAAGACCAGCTTTTTGACATCTGCAGCCAGGCCGGTCAGCTTGACGTTGACCTGCTCGTCGTCGCCTTCACCCGCGCCGGAACGGTTGTCGCCCAGGTGCTCAACAGAACCGTCTTGCGAGGTCTTGTTGTTGTAGAAGATGAAGCTGGAGTCGTTCAGGACCTTGCCGTTTTCGCCGGTGATGAAGATCGAGGCATCGAGGTCGAACTCGGTGCCGTCAGTCACGCGAGGGTCCCAGCCCAAGCCTACGATTACTTCGGACAGGCCTGGTGCTTCTTTGGTCAGCGAGACGTTGGAGCCCTTGGACAGAGAGACAGCCATTGGATAATCCCTTTAAAAATAAGTGGTTTGCTCGTTAGCAGCTTGTGCTGCTAACGAGGGGGCAATTTTTAGAAGTTCATGCCATACGAGTTGGCGAGCGCCTTCAGACCGCCAGCGTAGCCCTGGCCAACGGCGCGGAATTTCCACTCGCCGTTGTTACGGTACAGCTCAGCGAAGATCATCGCGGTTTCGGTCGATGCGTCTTCAGCCAGGTCGTAACGAACAACCTCGGCACCGGTTACGTCGTTGGCGATACGGATGAACGAACCACCGACCTGACCGAAGTTCTGCTTGCGAGCATCGGCATCATGGATGGTAACGGTGAACGCGATCTTGTCGATGTCCGCTGGCACGCGGCTCAGGTCGACCTTCAGTACTTCGTCATCGCCGTCACCAGCGCCGGTACGGTTGTCGCCGGTGTGCTCGA
Source organism: Pseudomonas sp. HD6422 (assembly GCF_025377065.1). Taxonomy (NCBI): domain Bacteria; kingdom Pseudomonadati; phylum Pseudomonadota; class Gammaproteobacteria; order Pseudomonadales; family Pseudomonadaceae; genus Pseudomonas; species Pseudomonas sp. HD6422. The sequence goes on from NZ_JAHWIW010000003.1 coordinate 54,508, forward strand.
TCGAGCCGTCTTGGCTTTTCAGCTGGTTGTAGAAGATGAAGTCTGCTTCACCGCGAACCTTGCCATTGGCAGCCAGCAGGAATGCACTGGCGTCGAGGTCGAACTCGGTGCCATCGGTCGAACGCGGGTCCCAGCCCAGGCCGACGATGATCTTGGTCAGCGACGGGTCAGTTTTGGTCAGAGACAGGTTGCCGCCTTTCTGCAGGGTCAAAGCCATTTCTTAAACTCCTTGTTAGGGTACGAGTGATTCAGTTGGATTCTGCTTGAGTGTCTTCCTTTTCGGGGAAGATCACACTTGCAACGATGCCGATGACCAACACCACCATCACGATGAGGAGGCTGGTGTTAGGATCGATCTTGAAGCCATGGTGGAACATATGGTCTGTGGCGTTGAGGCCCAGTTTTACCGCGATGAAGAACAGCAGCGCAATGACAGCTTTCTCCAGGTGCACCAGGTAGCGCTTCAGGGCCTCGAGTACGAAGTACATGGTACGCAGGCCCAGAATGGCGAACAGCATAGCGGAGTACACGATCAGGGGCTCACGGCTTACTGCGATTACGGCCGGCACGGAGTCGAAGGCGAAAAGCACATCGGACACTTCGGCCACGACCAGGCACAGGAAAAGCGGCGTTGCAAACAGACCACCCTTTGCAGCCAGGCTCATGCCCTTGTTCTCAGGCTTGAGCAGCTCGCCTTCGAGAACCTTACGGCTGACGAAGAACTGATTGCCGTGCAGCTTTGGCCATACCGGGAACAGCTTCTTGGCGAATCGATAAGCGATGTGCTTGGAGTAGTCTTCCTCCTCCTCATCATCACCGCCGCTACGAAGCATCATGACGGCGGTCCAGGCCACGATCAGTGCGAATACGATTTCCACCCAAGGGCCGAACGCCAGAAGGCCGGTACCGATCGCAACAAAAATGCCGCGGAAGACGATAGCGCCGATGATGCCCCAGTAGAGCACGCGGTGGCGCAGGCCATCAGGCACTTTGAACCAAGCAAAGATGGCCATGAACACGAACAGGTTGTCGACGCTGAGAACCTTCTCAAGGGCATAGCCGGTGACGAACAGACTGGCGACTTCAGGGCCGTGCTGGACGTACAAGAACCCTGCAAACGCGAGGGATATTGCTATCCAGAAGACGGACCAGACGGACGCTTTTGCCAGCGAGACCGGCTTGTCGCCGCGATGTGTGACCATGTCGAGCAGCAGAGCGCCTACGGCGATGCCGACGAAAACCATCATGGTCAGCGGGGGGAAACCGATATGGGTAACTTCCACAGGTCAATACCTTAAAGTTCGAAATCAGCTGGGGACAGGCCCAGCTCCAGGCAGATCAGACGGCAAGCCGCCTTTTCCTTTTCATCAAAGTCACCATCGGATGCGCCGACAGAGCAGGTAACGCGAACGAGAAGACGTGCCGCCCCTTCGTTGTCTTTGATCCGGCCGATGACCTTCAACGCCTCGGCTTGACCGATCTGAGGGTCAAACTCGAATTTGCTCATCGCGTCGTTAAAGACCGCGAGAACGTCGGTCAGGCTGAACACCTTCAACTCGGGAGAGTTGTTGATGAAGCCGATCATCTTCTGCTTTTCTTCTGGACCTGCGCCGTTGCTGGCCACAGCTACCATGGCGCAACCGTTGGCAGTGGCTTCCATGAACTTGCGATTCTTATGCTTGCCGACCTCGGCAGTAAGAGTCTCGCGTGCTTGCGCACCTTTTGCTTTCAACCAACTGAGCATGTTCGTACCTCAAAAATGGCGGAGCCTTAGGCCCCGCCAGTGGTGGATTACTTGGACCCTGCGCTCCAGCGCATGCCCCAGCGGTAGGCCTTATCCATGGGCTCTTGGCTTCTATGGAAGTCAACCCTGCGAGACACCTTAACGGCGCCGTTGTCGTTTTCAAGGAGAGCGATGGCGCAACATCCTAGGTTCCCTCCCTCCTCGTTCAACCGCACTTCGATCTCTGGCTGGCCAGGGATGAAGATGGTCACCACACCATCAGTCTGTCCCCAGTTAGGAGCACCTTCGTAGATGAAGGCGTAAACCAGGATGCGCTTGATCTGGCTCCACTTCTTACCGTTGATGTGAATCCACTCGCCGCCGGATACGGAGCCAGTTCGGTCATCACCCATGAGTTGAATGTAGGGTTCGTCTTCAAGGTCGCCAAAAGCATTGCCCAACGCCTGAACCACGCCCTTGTGCCCGTCCTGCAACTCAAACAAGCAACCAACGTCGAGGTCGATAGACTTGCTACGACTGAAGAAGCCGCCAGACTTGCCTTGGTTCCAGTTCAGGTTCACGCGGATTTCACCGAACCCAGCAGCTGTCTTTTCCAGGCTGATCGAGGAGCGAGTCTTGTCGAGGGTTACCTTACTCAGGCTGATAGTCGACTTTGGCGCTGGGGCTGGGGTAGGCGAAGGAGCAGGTGCCGGCGCAGCACTTGGAGCTGGCGTCGGGGTCGGGGCCGGGGCCGGGGCCGCAATGTCGACACCAAAGTGGGTTGCCAGTGGTGCAAGGCCACCGGCAAAGCCTTGAGCGACACATCGGAATTTCCACGCACCCTGGCGACGGTAGAACTCGCCAAGAATGAGCGCGGTTTCCTTCATACCCGAAGTCGGGATCTGGGTCTCAATGCCGCCAGACACAGTGACCACAAGCATGGGTACACGGTCGAAGCTGGCTTTGTTCTCGTAGATGGTCGCCGTCAGCGCGACCTTTTCGATAGCTGCGTCCAGCCGGCTGAGGTCAACGGTGAACACGGCGCGGCCAGCAGCCGTATCAACCAGCTGCACCGACCCACCCAGTACACTGGGCTGGCCGTAGAAGCACATGTCATTGTCGCCACGGACCTTTCCAGTTGCGGTCAGGGCAAATGCAGACACATCAATGTCTGCACCTGGAATGGGCGAATAGCCCACCTCCACCCGCAGGCTCCCGGTCGCTACCGGTGCGTTACCACCAGGGACCAAGGTTGTCATGCGCGCACCGCCTGAACGGCCAGGTTCACCAAGTCGTCAGCAGTACGCCCATGGGTAGTCTTACCGATAGCTTTGAACTCCCAACCAGAAGCGCCGCGCGACAGGTTGGCCATGACCACGCCAGTGTGCTCACCCTGGTCACTGAGGTTGAAACGCGCCAACTCCTGTTTATTGCCGTCATTGACGATGCGGCAGTACGCATTTTGGATGCGAGAGAAGTTCTGCCCAGTGAAGCTGTTAGTCGTAAACACCAGGTGCTTGACCGATGCAGGAACGTTGCTCAGGTTTACGGTGATCGACTCATCATCACCCTCACCCTCACCAGTGCGGTTGTCACCAGAATGCTGGATCGAACCATCTTTGGATTTCAACTGGCGGAACCACACCAGGTCGACCGGCTTCAGGTCGCCATCCAGCATGATGCACGATGCGTCGAGGTCGATCTCTCCACCGCCACCACCGAAAATCTTGCCGAAAAGACCAGTAGCTTTCACAGGATCCCAACCCAGACCCAGGGTTACCTTGGACAGACCCGAGCCCGCGGTCTTCTCCAGAGAAATGGACTGATTCTTCGAAAGGGTAAGTGCCATCGTTACGCTCCTTGTTGGTCATCGTGCTGCTGGGTGCCAGAGGAGACACCCGTAACTGAATTTGTGGTCGCGTCCGACGAGTTCACACGCGCTCCAATTTTCTCAATCTTCATCCGGCCACGCTGCCAGCGCGGGTGAAAGTGCCGCCAGTGCGGCTCTTGCGCTGCAGCAAGTAGCTCTTGATCCCCGCGGGTGTCACCCCAAGCTCGTAGCTTGTACTGGGCCAACGGGCCATAAACAGCTTCCAGGCGAAGAACCTTTGCTTCGCAGCGGCAGTTACTCCCGCTAAGCGCGCCGGTGAGCTTGCCTTCAACTACTTCAAGCTCAGTCCCAATCAAGCTGATACCCAGCTCCTGAGCGAATGGCATGAGCACTATCCGCGGAGAAGCTGAACAGATTGTTACCAGGGCACCGCTTGCAACTTCGGCCGCGACGGATTGTACGCCGGCCGGCCGCATGAGCCGTACCCAAAACGCCCGCCTGAATTCCGCAGCCTTCCGCTTCACCCAAGCCTCCTCAACACCAGTCAGGAAGGTGGCGACAAGCACAGCTTTAAGCTCGTCGCGACTCATTCCCTTGCCGAGGTAGCGAATGCATGCAGGAAGCATGCGTATCACCCGTGCGGCGAACTTCCGCTTACCGAACGCAAACAGCAGGAATGGGACGAAACTGTCTCGCCGCGTCAGGGTGCCGTCGAAGTCAAAAACCGACAGGACCTGGCCGGAGGCCGGGCCAGCTTCAATCATTTCCTGGGTCATCGAACTGCCTCAGCCAGGCGAACTGGCTCCGCTATACCTGCTTCTGCGGGTTTCACTCCGTGCCATTTCACCCGTTCGATGATGTTGATGGCCCAGTTGTAGTGGGTCGCTGGTTCAACCATCGCATCGTTATGCTTGAAGACAGCGGGCGCAGAACCATCGACGATGAGCTTGGCGCAGTTGTAGTCCTCAAGAGGAACGCGGAAGCCGTCATGAATCTGCGCAATCTGAGTCGGGTGGATCGCTGTCTTACCAACCAGCCCATGGGCAATGTCCAGGTCCAGCTCCTCAGCGAGCAGCTGAGGTGTTGCGAGCTGCTCGAAGACAGGCGCGGTAAGAGCAAAACCTTGTGCCCCAAGGACCCCGCACAGCATTGGGATCACGTACCCCATTGGGGTCTGATACAAGGTCGTTGCCGGGTTTCGGCGCAACCCCAGGCAACTCATAAGATCATTTCCACCGATGCGCAACGCAAGGATTCGATCCCCCAGCTCTGCGCGAAGCGCGCAACCCAACTCGCCCATCGCCCCAGGGTTGTATACGTCGCTGGTTTCAAGCGTGGGCATCAACAGCAGGTCGGGGTTGGTAACTGCTCGGACCCACTCGCCCAATGTGGCAAGGGACAGTTTCGGCACTACGAACCCATGCGCTGCGGTGATTTCTGGCCACTCATTGAGTACAGCCGCCATCCTCGAATCACGCGGTCGAACGAAAACCAGTGGACTTCTTGGAGAGCGATTAACTCGAGGCCCGATAGCAGTCAGGATCGCGCGCAGCGACTGCAGAGCATGCTCAACATCGGTCGCGGCAACCGCGTCCTCTAGGCAGATAACGAGCGAGCGAAGACCAGGCTGCTTATCAGCGCAAATCACCTCGACGATATCGGCTCGAGTTGCAGGCATGTAGAGCGTCGCGCCCAGTGCCCACGGGGAGATGCGGTCCATTAGCTCACCTCCCGGATAATGGTAACGGCACGGTATGGCCCCAAGTCTTCACCAGCTTCCTGTACCTGGATGCCGGCACGGTCAGTCAGATGGATCAGCAGTTGGACATCTGCATCGCTGCGGTCCCGCACCAGTACCTGATCTGGGACACGGCGCAGCACAGCGCGAGTCGCTTCGGCGATACCGGGCTTGATGCGATTCAAATTGGTCACACCAAATCGGTCAGCAAGACGGCTGACGACACCAAGTGCATCGTTCTGCAGGTTCTTTGCCTCATCTGGTGTCCACGGCAGGGCCGGACTTACCTCGACGGCAGCTCGAGCTGCTTCGATCCGATCAATGAAAGCCCGGGTCACGTCGTGCTCTCGCAGGTGGTCGTATACGACGCAACCATGCAACCCGCCATCACTCGGCCAGATCGAACGGGAAACCAAACCGGAGACGGTCGCACCGAGAATACCGGATGGGATGATCCAGTCTTCAGCCGAGGCTGCCAGCCAGGCCCGTCCGCACGGATCTGCCAGTACGACCAGTCGGGGGTCTTCAGGGAAACGGCTGTCTCCTGCAAGGCTGCGCTTGATCTCCCCAGAGATTGCGCCTTTGCCCGTCCACCCATCGACGAAAACGATGTTCTCGGCGCCGTGCGCAGCGATGATAGATTCAAGCGCAACAGTGTCGATACCACGATCGCGGACGATGCTGATGCCGTAGTGATGTGCATCGCGGCCCAGGTCAATCAATGCACGGCGTAACAGAACCCCAAGCGGAAGCCCGGCGCGAACGAAGGACACGAGCGCAATTGTCGGACCCTGATAGCGTTCTTCCAAGGCCAGAGCCAGGGATTGAACGTCCGCCGCCATGCGCAGGCCGTTCTGAGTCATCGCTCGCTCGAACAACTGCATGTGAGTCTGTGACGGCGCATCTTCCTGGCTGATCATTTCCGAGTAGTGCTTTTGCTTGGACTGGATCAGCCGCTCCTTTTCCAGCACATCGGTCAGGCCGATGTTCACTGGCTGCAAAAGGAAATGAACATCCTCAGGCAAGTAGCTACCGCTACCAACAGTCATCGAGGTCAGGATCGGGTTAAGCATGGATGCTGCCCTCCACCAATGCGGCAAGCTGGCTCCGCGCCGGAGTCGACCAGAAATCGCAGAGGTTCATGTAGCCGAGATCGGTGATGCTGTCGCCGAAGCCGAGCACAGGGCGCTCCCCGTTCAACTCACGATCCTGCTTGAGGAAGTGCTCAACAGCGACGCGCTTGGACAGACCTGCAGGTAACAGGGCAAGGTTGTTGCCGTTGGAATGAGTGTGCATGCCTTCGATCAGGCCAGCTTCTCTCAGCTTGTTGCGCACCAGAATCAGGTCAGCGTCAGAACCGTTGTTGTGCTTGACCACAACGTAGTGACGCTGATCGGCCTCTTCCACAACCCAGCCACGAAGCGATACACCTTGCTCGTCCCCAATACGCAACGCCGTCTCACACAGCACGGGCAAGCGGTCCTGAAACGCCGAGAGAATTCCATTCATCACGCCATGCCAGTCCATATTGACGGAGCGGTCGGGATTAAGGATCAGGCCGCCATGGGAGCAAATAGCAGGGCCAGTGAAATCCAGACGAACACGGTTGAAGGCCTCTGCACTGCGCGCAGTAACGGGTACCACATCAGTCGTTGCCAGGAGCCACCCAAGGAACTGCTTCTGCATCTCGGTCTGGTAACCGCTCACTTCACCGTTAACGTCAAAGGACGCCGGATAGCGCGAAGTGCCCTCAGGCATTTTTCGAGCGGTTTGGAAGAGGGTGTCGTCCAGGTCGACCAGGGCCAGCGGGCGCTTATTTGCCATCGACGATCACCTCCGCGTTCAAAGCTTCAATCAACGCAGCCGGCACAGCCTGTGCGTCCGTCTCGCTGCAGATCAGCACTCGATCGAATTGCCCGGGTGCCACGTTGTAGAGGAAGTTAACGATGCCCAGACCGTAGTTGTCCGAGAAGTTCAGCGCGTGCCCAATCGAATGACCAAGTGCAATTGGCGAACGGGTAGTCGAGCTGAAATGCACATCGGCGCCAGCGCGTTCAAGGCGTTCAGCCAACAGGAAGGGCTTCCAAACGAACTCACCGGTACCGAGGACGATGACCCGCTCACCCGGCTGGACAGCGATGTTGAGCCCCAGGGTGTCTGCTACCCCACGGGTACCCAGTCGGCCCCAGTCGTTATCGGGGTTTACAGCCCAATCCCCCGCGGCCACAGTGCCGGTGTCCGGCATTTCAGGAAGCGGAGCTTCAGGATCTTCGGTGAAGCTGTAGGCGCCACTCAGCAGGGATACCTGTGCGGCCGCTTCGCCGATGCTGCTCGACACAGCGCCCGCAGACCAATCAGTCAGCACGCAGGTGACAACGCGCTCGATCTGGTTGAGCCCAGCGTCCACGAGGGCGCGGTGTAGATTGATGAACGTGCGACCGGTCGAGGCCTCATCATCAACGAGCACCAGCGACTTGGCGCTGCGCATCATTTCCGAGAGTTGAGGTTCGGACGGCTCATGAATCAAGTGTGCACTGGCATGGCTGTGCTCTTCTTCAAAACGAGCAAAGATCTGATCGCCTACCGGGTGGCGGGTGCTGACGATGTACATGGTGTCAGCCCGAGACTCGCTGAGGGCGCGATGAACGCCCGCCCCCAGGCCGACGGCTGTCTCTGCCATACCGATGACCAGTACAGGGCCTGGCAGGTCCGATGGGATTTGTGCAGCCAAGGCCTTGTAGGATTGCTGCATCACCGATGGCTTGACGGGAATGTGCTTACCCAGCACCCGAGAAACAAACAAAAATGCTCGTTTCGGATTGCGGCGCTCGGCAAAGCCAAAAAGCGACTCAGGCGAAATGGAAGCCTGATGCACATCAACTTCGAGAACGCCGCGCTTCAGCGTGGCGCTCAACTTTGTAGACGCTTGATTCACTAAACTATGCTCCATGTTGGAGTTCCGTGGACGATAGTAGTGAACCTAACGTGCGCACTTTTAATTTCAATGGCCTGCAGCATTTAATTTCGCGCTTCGATTTTCCAAAGCGACGGTTGAACACCCCTCGCTATATCGGCAGGTGTCTGCGCTGCATGAGAGTCATTGACTGTGATATGGATATGGCATGCTTCTAAGAAGGCACCGAGCAAATGGGACTTGACCGCAAAGTTCATGTTCTGCGCATCTGGCACGGTTGAAGTAACCATGCCGACCACACTCCCCCGCGAGTCGAACAGTGGACTACCACTCGACCCGGGCTGAATTGCCGCTGTGAACTGCAAGAGGCTCGAGTCGTTACGCAGTCCGAACAGGGCGGAGACGCCGCCCTGAGTGACATGCGCACCACCGCCAGCAAATCCCGACATTGGGAAGCCAATCGCTGTCACTGCGTCGCCCAGGGAGCAGCCGCCGGTTGCGGCGAACTGGACGGGCGTCAATGGCGCACCATCTACTCGGAGCAATGCAATGTCGTTTGAAGTGTCGACCATCACTGGCTCAGCTCGGTACCGACCATTGAAGGAACTGATCTCAATCGACGACATCCCCTCAATGACATGGGCGCAGGTCAGCAGCACGTTGCTGGACACAGCAAAGCCAGTGCCAGTGGCGGCCGTTTCACCGCCATTAGGGCGAGAGTCACGACTCCCAACCTCTGGATGGTCAGGGTTGGCTTCGTCAATCTCCACCCCGAGCCTGCGGCCAAACGCCGCCAGGCCATAGGCTGAGCCTTCTGCCATGGCCCGGAATTTCCATTGTCCACCGCGGGAATAGAACTCGCCCAATACCAATGCGCTCTCGCCAAACGCGCTGGTATCCAGGTCGTAGGAAATCGTTTGATCAACCTTGAGCTTGAGGTTGCCAAGAGAGCTAACCGGCCCGAGGTTGGAATATCTGTAGACGATCAGCAGAACGCGATCGCTGCCGACAGGCAGGCTCCCGAGCTGAAGCGAGCAGCCGACCTGCTCCCGACTGCCACTCCATTGCATCCAAGCGGGCTGCTCAATGTGAAAAAGCGCGGCAGCCCCCCTTGGGGATCGTTTGTCATCAACAGGGATCAGCGCGACAGCTGCGGTCGAGCCAAAAGCGTTCTGCTGCGAAGACTCCAGCGTCCACGATGCTTTTGGTGAAGAAAGTGCAACATTGGCGCCTGGCGTCAGCATGTCTCGCTCCCTGAGTAGACAGAAACTTTAATCTAGATTTGGTACACGTGGTACCAGAATGATGGCCATTCTATCACCCAGCCGGGGCCGTAACGGCAATAGTGATCGCCCGAATTCGCACCCCCTCCTTCCAAGAAATCTGTGGCTCTGGGAGGCCAAGCCGGCGCGCAGCGAAGATACCCGCAAGGTTGACACCAGCTTCACGGGTGTAGCCAACACCACCTGAATATCGTGGGTTGATCTCAAGAAGCCTTGGCATCCCATCGGCGCCATCGCGGGTCTGGACATTGATGATGCCGTCACAACCGAAATGCTGAGCCGCAGCGACAGCCAGGTCGGTTGCCGGCGTGTCTCGCTCGAAAGTTTGGTGCGCTCCGGCTTTCCGGCGACCGACATACGCCACTACCTTGCCGCCCTCACAAACCATGTCCACGGAGCACTCAGGCCCTGGGAGGTAAGGCATCACCAGCATCGGCTCACGAGCTGGCCCGGCTGAGTAGATTCGATGATAAGTCTCGAAGTCGACTTCTCGAGCATCTGGGTTCGCAAAGCAGCGGAATGGATCAACCCCGGCCTTGAACCGCCAGAATCCCTGTCCATAGATGCCAACAACCGGCTTGATACAAACCTCTGAAGTCGGACTCAAGGTTTCATAGGCAGCGCGTAGCTGGTCTGGGTTTTCAATCGTGATAGCGGGGATGCAAGCCAACCCAGCGCGTTCTGCCTCGGCTGTAAAATTGGCCTTGTCGTCAACCAGCTCAAAAGTGCGCTTGCTCATTCCGCCGGTAACAAGCGTGATGCCTGCGCGCTCAAAATCCGCACGACGGCTCTCATACGCGCCCCCAACGCGACCAGCTAAGACCACCTTAATCGAGTTCTCGATTGCAGTGCGGAGCACCCAGTCAATGCGCTCTTCGCGGTCTTCAGGCTCCTTAAAGCTGCCGTGAGCCAAACCGGTGATCTCCGGTCGGTCACCCCCATGGGATGCGAATACGCGCACACCGGCTGGGAGTGCCTCCAAGGCGCCCAGAATGATGTCGCGCTGAGAAGCCTGACCCTGTAGAAACCAGATCATTAAAACCACCTTGATTTAGTGCAATTGAATTTGGATCTAGGATCCGGACCTTGGGCGAGATGGTAACGGTTGAGCCGGCGGCTTCAAGCGGGGCGACATTATGATCTGCCTCCCTGAAAAAGGCTGCTGGCCGAGCGACAAACGCACCACGCAAATTGTTGCGATTTATGAATGGGTTTGATGCCGAGAATCCAGGGTGCACTACCGTCAGGAAGGTGACTAAGTGTGCCCCTGGCCATGAATGTTCTCTCAATAACCTTGTTTGTTTTTACTCACGTTTGCGGAACCTGGAGGAGGCGGCGCGTTGACTTCGTCAAGCATTTCTATGAGGCGGTCGTACTCTTCCTGGGTGATCGCTCCTGATTCCAATGCCTTCCTAGCCTGAAGTCGGATCACGTCCTTCGATAGTGTTGTCCAGCCGTTTTTCCTGGCTCTGAGGATTTCCCCAGCCAGTCTTTTAAATTCGGATGTGCCCATTGTGACTTCCTTCAGTATGAATGATCGACATCCAGACGCTTCTGCGAATGGGTCTTGCGCCGGTTGTGGCTCCTCTATACGCCAATGAGGTTAGAACCACTATCAGTCGTCTTCAGATCGGCGAAAGCCTGTTATTTGGTCATCAAACAGACCAGGCTTATCAAGGTCCTCGAACTCTTCGAACAGGTCCTTTTGCCTGCGCGGTGGCGTTTTCTTGACGGAATATTGCGGATTGAAGTGCAGGATCATCGGAATTGTTGACCCGATTAGTAGCACGAAACTGATTGCAGAAATCCAGCCGCCGTGAGCGTGGTGCGCGTAGACAGCAACCAAGGTCGCAATCACTGCAAGCAATACGGTGACTATGCCTTTGCAGAGAGAAGCTATCGATCGATTTGAAGTCATTTAACCTCGCAGCAGGAAAAAAGCCCCCTGCAGGATCAATTGCAGGAGGCTTTGGATACCCAGGGATACGGGTCAGTTATGAAATACCAGGTCGGTTTCGTCAACCTGCTGAGCCACCTTGTTCAGCTCCGCAGCCTGGACTTGTGGGTACACCTGGCGAGTCTGGTTAAGGCGGTGCATTTTTGCCGCGCTCAACACGTCCTGCTCTGTGACGATTTCTGGATCATTTTTGTTGTTTTTGCGCTCATTGGCCGTGAGTTGCACCGCCAATGCTTGTGGGTCTACGCCCTTGGCCAGCGAACCGGCGATACGTGCGCAGGCGATACCTGTGCGGTCAGCTTGATCATGGGTGACAAATTCATAGGCGTCTCGGCCTTTGTCGAGGATGTTGGACATGCGTGGCCCCCAGAGGCTGATGGATTGCGGTTCCAGAATAGCGACTGAACGATCTGCCGACCAGCAGCGGGAACTCGCAACGCTTTTACCTTTACTCAGGTCTGAATGGGCCCCTGGATTTCCTCTCAGTCAGGCAGCGCTACTGGGGTGATCCTTGATAGCAGACGACGTTGCTCAATGATGCTGAGGTATCCTTGACTCTCGATGGTTTCAGAGGCCTCTGATGCCGTCTCCGGGCTTGAAAGCAAAAAACGGGTGGTCAGTTCATAAGCTGTCGGTTGTAGGAATGGGTACCCAGAGCCATAGAACAACCAAACCACGCAAAGGAAAGCCCACCCTAAAGATGCGCTAACGATTACCGCATCGATTCCAGGCTTTCGAATACACAGTCCCATAGGAATTTTCCTACGCTGCGGGGCGCTCTGGTCGCAGCACACATTTGCCCTCATCGAAGTGAGCAATGAGAGCGCCGCTTTCATCGAAATACTTCACCTTCCAAGTTGGGTGGCAGTTGTGGTTGCGCTTACCGTGCTTGAGCTGGTTGGTGAACCGCACATCCAAGTTAGCACTGGCGTTCATGCCTTGGATGGTGCCCGAATCACCATCGACCTCAACCATCATGCCCAAGCGAGCGAATTCGATGCCTCGGCAGCGAATCATGTCCTCTTGAAACCGTTGGGCCTTGCTAGATACTGCCATGTGATGACTCCTTAGATTAGGTGGGCCCAATGCGTCCGCAGACTGGGGGCCGGGGCTGGGCGGGCTGATGGTGCAGCGGATTAGGGCCGGGCCTTGGGTGAAATTGGTGCGTTTCCCCATCCCTTCGATCTGGGCCGGGCTCTTTCACCCGTGCCATGAAAATTTCGATTACAAGCCGTCCAAGGCTTCCTTCAGACCATCACCCTGTAGCTTGTTCCAATCGACTCCGACCGACTTTGGCTCATCCCCTGGATACCGGCACACGAGAAGCCCACCCTTGAACTCATGGCAATCGGCACCCTGTTTGCCGGCTTCCTTGACCACGTGCGCTGCCTTTTCGCTTGACAAGCCTTCGTACCGCACCCATTTGGAGGGCGTCGACTGTTCAAGCGGGACGTCCATGACTTCCACTGGTATCGAAATGGTTTCAGCTTGGGCAGTACCGCACAGGACAAGGCAAAAGGTGGCAAGCACACTCAAATAGTTCATTAGGTCTCCATTGGTAAGCGTGAAGATGAAGGACTGCTGGATAGCTAAGGATAACGGCTGATGTGAGTAGTGAACACGGGCAGTACACAATACCTTTGTGCGGACCCTCTAAATTCCCCCGCAGGCCGCGTACCCGAACGCTGCGTAATGCTTTGCACCTCAACTACACCATTGGCTTTAGCATTACCGAGTGGCGTTGCTTGTGAGGCGGGCAATGTGATTTGTTTCAAACAGACAAACGAGTTCCGTTTTGCTGCATCCATTGCTACCCTAGCTGGCGAAATCCCACGCGCTCAGTCCCCGGTCCAATTCAAGGGGCCTTTGGTAACGTACTGAGCGCGTCTAATACATGCCTGGAGTCCCCATGAGCCTGATCAACGAATACCGTTCTACTGAAGAATCCATCCGAGAGCTCGAAGCTCGACTGGCATCGCTCAAAGACGACCCAAAGTTGAAGTCTGAGCTGGAATTTGAAACAAAACTGAAAGACCTCCTGGCCACCTACAGCAAAAACCTGAAAGACGTCATCTCGCTGCTTGACCCAGCCAGCGTCAGCCACAAATTCCCGAAAACCGGGGCTAAGGGTGTTCGCAAGCCACGCGAAGTCAAGATCTACAAGCATCCAGATTCGGGCGAAATTGTTGAGACCAAGGGTGGCAACCAACGAACCCTGAAACAATGGAAAGACCAGTATGGCGCCGACACCGTTGAAGGCTGGCGTCAGCAGTAACGCCGCCGCAGCATGAAGAAAAGCCACCGTAAGGTGGCTTTTTTGTGACCTATCAAAATGCATGGGAACGATGTCCCAAGCAGCTACAAGCAGTAGGACGGCCTACACTCCGAAGGGACCGGAGCTTTCTATTTCGAAGCAGATTTCCGCGAGACCTTATCTGCCCATGCAAAGAGTGCCATCTCAACGTCTGCAACGCGCCACCCAGTTGACGTAGTGCCTGGTAGGAGCGCGCAGCTTGGACGCTTTATACCTGCCGTTTCAAGCTGAGCGCATAAGTCCGTACACAAAGCTTGGAATGCGACGTAACCATCGATCCTTGAGCTGTCATACTCGTGAATATTGGGTAGCAAGTCATTCTGTTGCAGGGCCTGGCGAATCCGACTATCCAAACTCGCGTGGATTTCGGGCTTGAGAAATCTGAGTAGCTTCGACGCGTATGTCAATCCGAAGCCGGGTATCCGCAATGCTGCACGAAGGGCCTCTCGAGGATCTTCAAGCGAAGCCACCACCTGTCGGAGTATCTCAATCAATGCCACGCTGCCAAGGCCGGCCTCGAACTTCATCGAAGGATCATTACTGCCCGCTCCCCAAGCAAGAATTTCACGAAGATAGTCCGTCGGCGTGATTCCCTGGTCTAACAAAACACCCACCCTCGCCCCACGATCCTCGAGCGACCTGATCCAATCAAATTGAGGATAAGCATCACCAGGATATCCACGCAATCCGTGTCTGGCATTCGACCACCTGTAGGCACGGAAGCAGTCTGAAAGGTCGTGAGGGTTGATAGCTGACAATCTGTGTCCTTACCGCTGAGCAGCGCCAGCGAAAGCTTTTTCAAGTTGAGGGTTAAGATGGAAGCCTGGGCAATCCCGAAAGAGCTCTGCGCCGCCTCGCACATACTGCAGAGCCCGCTCCCCAGTAATCCAAAGGCGCCCGAGCATCTCTGCCGCGAGTGAGGTCATCAGGCGGCCGCCAAAGGGATCACAAACGACATCGCCCTCCTCGGTAAGCCACCGAATGAGAAACTCTGGGACAGAGTACGGCTGTCCAGCACCATGGACAGGCAGCCCAAGCGCTTCTGCTGCCTTTTTGTATCTGTTGCCGTGAGCACAGCGAATACCGCGCTGAAGTATGTTCCGGGGGATTCTCCCATCTGTAGGCTGGGCGAACGACCCCACCCTCAACCTATAGGCTCCGTCGCCATGGCAGGTTGAGCGCTTTTCTCCACCTGCGTCAATCAGGGCGAGGTGTCGTTCAGTGTGGGGTTCCAGCACCCGGCGGTTGTCTCCCTTGAATTTGAGAGGATTCTTCGCCATGACAATGATTGGCTCATAACCTACGTTGAGCTGCTGCCGGGTTTTGGAGGCCCACTGCACGGGACCAGGAGCCTTGTTGGACTGCCAGATCAGCCGCTCAATCAAGCTGAGTCCAGCATCCTCGAGAGCGATCACCAGTCGTTCGACATATGTAGACCGCGCTGGCGAACCTGGAAGGAAAATGTCCTGGCTAACGTTGATCGACAGACTGCCTCGCTCGTCAAGCCGCTCAATGATAGGCTCCAGCGTATCCATGATGAATTTGACGATCTCTTTTTGGTCAGGATTTCCGTATCGCCGGGAATGAGCTAATGGATACGGCGGGGACGTCACGCAGGCCATAATAGGTATGTCGAGGTTCTTGAAAATGTCTCCGCTCGGCCCGAACACTGCCACGCCCAGATCAGTGCGGAAGGCGAGGACCTTTACACCTGGCTTCGCCATATTCAGGTCACGCTTGGCATCCTCAGTCAGACGCCAGATACCTCGCTCGCCTGGGACACGCTCAAGAATGCCGGCTCGGCGTAAGTCCTGCTGAGTCCAGCGGATGGCTCGGCGTTCAAGACTGTGACGCTGCCCTGAACGGCCAACCGGCACACGCTCAGCCATCGCCTCCTTCGACAAGCCGGCTTCTTGGGCCACAAGCTGGTAGAGGGTGGAGTTGGATAATGGGCAGTCGGGGCGAGCTTTGTAGATAGCAGCAATCTGGTCTGCTCCAAAAAGGTCCCCTTGCGAGGAGGACACCGCTTTGGCTTTAAAATTCTTCATTGATTAGCACCAGCTGTAACGATGGGCAAAACTATCCCAGCTGACGCTGCGTGCCAGAAGCATGCTTTTGTTGCTGGTGGCACGAACTGGACACCCGTACTGTGGCCTCCTACCTCGGAGAGTAAACGATGAACCGCGATGAGCTAATGAATCTGTTCGACCCAATGCAGGAAGCTGAGCTCGAGTGCGACGGTTTCTCGCGAGTGGTTGCCTCTGTGCTCATAGAGAAGGGCCTCAAGCCCACCCTTATGGCAGGCACTCTGACCATACGTGATAGAAGTGTCCAGCCGCATTTCTGGGTCACCTTTGACGGATGGACTATTGATTACCAGGTGCGGAGATGGCTGGGGAATGAACCCTGGATACCGCATGGTGTGTTCCATCAATCTGATACCGAAGCAGTGTATGCCGGCACTGAAGTGGCAGCGTATGTGATACCAACGGGTATACGCACCTTGATGCTCATGTCGACAAAGGATTTGATATCTCAGTCCCAGGGTTAGCTGCCCTGGCCTGTCGCTCATAGCGGGTTTTATCTCTAATTTGGAGCATTGTTTTGACAGGTGTGTTTTGGCTAGAAGGCTCTGCGACTGTGGGAGAATCAACTCTCCACATGAAGCGCTGATGCGTCGACCGGCGCAATCGTACTTCGCCTTCCCAGCGCGGGCCTCAAGACTCCCGGGCTTACTCCAAAACAGGGACGCTTATGACACCAGAGCAGTTTACAGCCGTTCTAAAGCTTGCGACGCCGGAACAGTTAGACGCCCTAGACCAAGCACACTGGCGCTACATCAGCATGATGGGCCTCATCTCAGATGTCCTGCCTGATGAAGTAGTCGAGGCAGACCGCAAGGCCTACCCGCACTTCATCAAGTCTCGGCCGGGATACAACGATGATGAATGCAAGACATTCATGGTTGAGGTCACTGGTCTTTCCCCAGAATTCTGTGAGGCCTGGCGGGATCAGGACTTCTACACCCTTCACGGCGAGTCCGGAGAAGACATGGGGCGCCGACAGAAGCCTTCCTTCTGGGCGAGGGTTCGCAAGCTGGCGTCGGGGCGAGTCGCGAGATTCGGACTTCTGTACCTACTGATTGGTGCAGCCGGCACTTTTGCTGCGCTGAAAACCCAGGGAGGTGACGCAGCCCTCTGCACCCTTATCATCCTGTCTTATCTCTTTGCTCCATTCTGCAATTCTGTGCACAAGGCGTTCCTGGCACGCGAGGCGCGCGGGCAGCAGTAGAGAGTTAGGCATCCCCCTATTGCATCCTGAAAAATCCGCAGATGTACCCTCAACTCGAACCGAAGGACGCCAAGGAATATGAGCGAGAAGCAACTGGAATGGGGGCAAACACCATTCGATCAATGCTCCAGGGAAGAACTCATTCAGCACTGCGCACGGCTCTATGCGGCCACCTCTGCGCTGAATTCAGTGGCTCTACAGCACAAGGACGGTAGCACCTACTGGAAGAAAGGGAGCGGCGGTGACGCGCTTGAGAGAGCGCGTCAAGCGATGGAGTCGGCTCGAAATGGCCATTCCGATGAGTGCATACACCGCTCCTACCTGCTCTATGCTGGAGACCTTCTGTTCAAAGACGCTGCCGGCCTGGAGATCAGGTCAGGTTGGGTTCTCTGTCCAGAGTGTGGGCAGATGACGTCCTCCTTGAGCGGCGAGACCAACTCAGGCAAGGCCTGCTCGGACGTTCTTCCAGGATCTTGTTCAGGAGTCATGCGTGAATTGTCCTGGGATGACCTCAAACCCAAAGCTGACACCTCGATACTCGTATCCGGGTAAAGCTAAGTATCGGGGCCAGGTTCCTGGGGAGGCGCAGCCATTGGCTTGCGCCTTCGAGGGAGGTCTATGCAGAAACGAGGGCTGGCATCTTCACCCCCATGTTAATCGGTGAATGGTCATCGTCTATCATCGAACAGTCCAGGCTGCAGGCCCGCAAGCATGCTTGCTGTTCGAGGGTCATCCGCCCCTCTGTTCGGGAACCAAGCGCAGCTCACCCTCGCCCTAGCAATACTGCTTGCTGTCAGCCGAAGCGCTTCGCCAGTGCTAACGGTGTCCGCCGGCATTGGGTCACCCCCAGCGCTGAACCCCGCCAGCTTGAACAGCTGGTTCTTAAACATAGCGGCCCCCTGTGCTGAAGGGTCCCCGACCAAAACTACTTGGTCAGCTTCAAGCGCTTTGGCTTTATGGAATCCCCGAACACGAATAGTCTTGCCGCCCTGGGTCCTGTCGCTCCGAATAAGATCGCCTACCGCTGCGGCCACCCAATCTTTGTCGACCTCGCTTTCAATCAGTATCAGAACCTTTAGGCCCTTCGCTGCAGCTTCCTGGCAAACCCGCCTCAACTCATCTGGATCATCGCCGAATACCTGTATTTTCTGAGAGGAGCGCCCGACTCTGGACTGAGCCTTAGGTGCCCGGACACATCCGGTCACGACGCTCTGAACCAAATTGTAGCTAGCGTCGATAATTGACTGCGGAGACCGGAAGGATTCAGTTAATGGGACCCTGCATGGAGACCCAGGGCATGGGAACAGGTCATCGAAATTTGTGATCAGCCGAGGCGTCGCCCCAAACGTACCAAATATCCACTGCCCTTTATCACCTGCAATCAATAGCGACGTGCACAGCCCAGGTGCATGTGGTTGCAACGTGTCACGCCGCCTTACCTCGCTGATGACGGCCCTCACCCAGCCAGCAACTGGAACAGTCTGGTCCTCTGCTCCATCAATGAGTAGGTGTCGACATTGGCCAATCACTTGCGTCGGTAGATGGCGTAGCGCCTGCGAATCATTTCCGAACAAGGCAAACAGACGGCCAATCGGGATAACTGGCGAAGCAAGGCCAAGCAGATGGCGCTCTAGGGCCTGCCAATAAACGCCCAGCGCTTCAAAGTAGATCGAATCGCTATCCTCGGGCAGGAAGTTCATGCGCCCTGGGATGCTTGCCACCTCCAGCCCCAGTGCATCCAATAGCGCAGCGGTGGCGTTGAACGAGTCCAGAAGTGGTGCTGCAGAACGATCCCCCTTGAGCGCATACGAGAATGCCGGCGCTGTCTTGGAGAGGTTGCGCAGGCCTTCAGCAAGTAGAAATCCCTCTTGATAAGAATCCAGGTGGATTAAGCCTTCTGGGAAGTACCCCTGCAGCAAGGTTCTCTTCACAGCCACTTCCTTGTATAGCTCCATCGCGGCTGGATCTCGCTTGAGGGATGGCCCTTCACTACGATCTAGACCAAGCACTATGTGGAGCCCCAGCGCTGGGATGTAGCCGTGCGTGCTGTATGTACGACCCCGGAGGCTAAACAACTTCCTCTCTGGAGTAGCCCCCTCAAAAGGCCAGGCCTTCGCCGACCGCCATAGCCCCTCCACTACATCACTCAGTTGCTCATCAAACTCACTTAAGCGCCATCCTAATGGCGCCCGCTTGACCACCTCATCATCATCGACCTCAAGTCGTGGAAGTCTCAGCGAAGCTTTCCAGAGGTCTTGATACAGCGCAGCAAAGGCCCTGTTGGACCTGTAAAGGAGATTTAGGCACTTAGTCATCTCTTCACGCTGCAGCGGAACAAGCGTGGCCTCAAATGGCCGCCCATCAGCCAGTGCTGCAGTATTGGATGCGGAGCAGCCGAAAACATCGAATGGGATTACCGCGGCCAGATCCGGGAGCGCTTGTACCTGTGAGAGAAGGCATGAGCGAGGGGTCTTCACCACCCGCAAGCACACATCGTTGGAGAGCGTTACGCCAAACAGGCCAAATAGCTCTCGCAACTCAGCCGCCAGGTCAATCCTTGCCTCCCGACTGAATGTAAGAATTTGGATTTGCTCGAGGGGAATACCCAGGTATCGGTGTAAGAGCAGGGCTCTGAAGAGAAGGACTTTCGTCTTCCCGGTCCCAGCGCCCCCGGTCACAAGGGTCGCCGGCGAGTTCGACAGTATGCCCTTCCACTGCTCACCAGTAGGCTGCGCGGCCTTGCCTAAAACTTTTTCACAATCAGCACGCATTGCCGCACGTACTTCACCGGTCAACTGGATGCGACCAGGCCCAAACAGGTCGTCATCCTTTCCCGGCCGATGATGTACGGGATCCGGATGCCCAAGGATGAGCTTCACCTGGCTAGGCTGCTCTTCAGCTTTCGAAGTGCAGCTGGCATCTGCGTGGCCTGCCCGCCGGCCGGCCTGCCATGATGAGTCGTGCCGAGCTTGGAGTAAGTCCAACCCAGCACCAAGGACCTGGGCGGCAATGCGAAGGTGTAACGGCAGTTCGTCCAGCTCGAAGGGTGCCTCAGGTGGATGATTCACTTCATGGGATCCAGTTGGAAATTTCGTCCAATACTGTCCTCGAGTGCTCATTATCGCCACTCAAAACAGACACGCGAAATTCTGAGGTGCTGTTTTGGCTAACGCACAGCGGCAACTATGGGTATCGTCTTGCCATTCCCTCGCCGCGCCAACAGGGCCGGTTGAAGCATTGCAGACGGAGCGTTTAATGACACACCCTGGCCACAGCGACTCTCTCCCAGGAGCTCGCATTCAGGCGTATTTTGAAAAATCCGGAACGCTGCGCAAATATGAACGTGGCACGGCCATGCTACGTTACGAATCACCCGAGCCGAAAATCTTCCTGCTGCAATCAGGTACCGCTGCACTGCACGTGGCAGATCCAAGTCAGTCAAATGATCTGAACGTCATCCATCTCGTACCAGGTGATGTCTTTGGTACAACCGAATCGGAGGCCAACAATCGCATTCAGATGTACGTGCTAGCAAAGACTGAGTGCGTGGCATACGTCATGACGGCTTCGGAATTTCTAGCTGGGTGTTCATCGGACCCCGCTGGGATGTTCGCCATTTGCAACGAACTGACTCAGACCAGTCTGCGGGCCTTACGGAAGGTCGGCCAATTCGCATTCTTCGACGTTCGAGGAAGAGTTTCGAGCGCGTTGGTAGAGCTCTGCACTCTGCCTGAGGCGAAGTCTCATCCAAAAGGGTTCCTGCTTAACACGACACGTGTCGAAATTGCATCGATGGTTGGTTGCACACGAGAAATGGTCGGGAAGGTACTTCAAAACTTGCAAGATGAGGGTCTCATCAGCCTGAAGGGGCGCCAAACGCTGGTCCATGCCGGCGCATCTCAATAGCATCTGGAATGGTGCGGACAACCAATTTTCTGTTATTCCCTGATCCTCCCCCTTAAGGTGGGAATCAGGGAATTCCCAATCCGGATCACTCGCTTGGGAAGCAGCGTATTAGCTTGACTCGCCCTTCCGGCCCATCTCCTCAAGATGCCGCTTCCGAGTTTCTAAGAGGTCTGCCACCACCTCATCCATCGTCCATTCCTTCTCTATGGATATAAGCTTGAGTTCCTTCCATACCTTGGAAGTGACTCCAATATTCTTCAATCTTTCTTTGCTCATTCGGTACTCCTTCAGCGCCGGTAAATGGATTTCAAGTCGAGGTCACATCAGATCTGTCGAGCACGAGCACGGTTGCTGTGTCGGTCATCACATCGATCACCACCAGTGGTTGCTACCTCACACCATGGTTCAGATACGCTCCCTGTGTCGCTCCATGGCGTGTTTGTGCGTCAAGATCCTTGTCATAGGCCGAGATTCGTTCAATCAGCGTCTGGGTCGCCTGCTCTGCTATCACCCTTGCCCGAGAGCAATTCACATCAGTTCGGGTGCCATTGATCTTCGCGAGTAGCGTCACCGCAGCGCGGTGAGCATTCTGCGCGTGGAGCGCCTCGTGAGCATTGAGGGCATTGAAGAAACGACGCCACTCTCGCTCAACAGCAGCTGAGCGAGGATTCTGTGAGAGCGCCGGCAGGTGAATTCGAAGCTTTAGGTAGACCTCACCGTTGTCCAGCAAACAACCATTCTCGGTTGGGATGAGGTCGTAATTCGCTGTCAGGCTCCACTTCGTCACTCCGGCGTAATAAGCGTCGCCGCTTCGGCTCGGTGCACTCCCCGCTATCGATCGCTGAATGTCAGCGATCGTCTCTCCGAACACGGGGTAGGTCACAATCCTGGAGTCAACGTATGGAGACATTGCCCCACTAGCGGCGCAGGTAGCGAATGCCAGCATGGCTCCAACCGTCAGCCGCGCCAACTCAGTGCGCATTGCTTACCTGGCGTCGATCGAGCTTCTTCTGATAGGTCGAAATTTCCTTCACTTCGCGCTTGATCAAAGAACGTTTACCGATGCCATGGTCAAGCATGTACTGGGCGACCTGCGCAGCTAGCCCGGCCGCTTCGGCGTGGCCATAAGTCCAAGCCTGCCGCAGATAGTTGAGTGCGTTTTGAAGCTCACCTGCTTTTGCAGAAACCTCACCCAACTCATAGTTTGCCTCTGGATCTTTCAGATCCGCCGCTTCGCCCAGGAGCTGAAGCCCCTCACCTTCCCTGTCGGTGCTGCAAAGAAGCTTACCGAGATCAGTCATCGCAACCGGATAACCAAAAGCTGAGGATGCCCGCAGATGGATTTCAGCCGCGGCGTAGTCCTCCTCCTCGAGCGCTTGGTAGGCCAGGCTGTACGCACTCAATGGGTGCCGGTCACCAACCTCACGGTGCCACTGAACAGCCTTAGCACTGCTGCCATCCGCCTTGGAGCCTTCATAGCAGCGGGCCAGCGCAACACCGGCGTCAAACACGCCCGCCCTGAACCCCTCCTCGAGCGTGGCAACAGCTTCTTTTCGACGCTCGTCCTCTTTCGGTAGCTCGGACAGGAATGCCAGTTTCAGCCTGCAAGCCCAGGGCAATAGATCGCGCTTAGAGATCGGCATCCTCTCCAGCGCGGCTTGCCAGAGATGACCAATGAGGCGTAGCTCCCTTGAATCCTCGTCCTGCTGCAGAATGTGACCGGTCTGAGGGTCAATGGCCATATTCCCCAGCAACCCAACAGGGATGATCCGATTGAAAGCTACGCCATTGATACGCTGGCCAAGGGTCCAAGAGGTGTGAAGCGCACCTTCAGCGCAGACCAATCGCATAGCAGTCCGCACCAGGGAAATCTCTACCTCACTGAGAGTTGGCAGGCTTACTTCCAGCTTGCCCAGGATCGCGCCCCACCCCCCTTCTACCCCTAGGTCAGCAGTGGAGATGCCGAATTTGTTAATCGCCTTGGATCCTCGCTCTATAGCACCACCCAGGGGCACCATCTGCCAAGCCTGTTCATGAATCAGGTAGTTCTGGGCGTGGAGGTCGACCTCATTGAACGATGCTGTATAAACGGGCACTCCTCGCTGGCTCGCCAGGCCAATTGCGGTAGTCGTGTTCTGCTGCTCTCCTGGATCAGAGGACTCGCCCGCGGGATGAACCCAGATAGCCAGGTCCACCTGAGGTCCACTCTCTGAGCTGGCCTCTTCATGGGTGATGACGCCGCAAGGCTCGAGGTCCAATGCGCTGGCCAGCTGAGAGAATTCGGAGGCAGCGTCTTCGTCTACAGTGAGCAGGATATCAATAGCTCCGGGGGAGCCCAGCATTTCGCCGGCCAGGCTTGCCCACTTCGAGTTGTCGAATCTGATCAGAGGGTCTGACCCAATCAGTAGGACACGGATTGGATCGTGGCCAACCGTGAGTCCTGATTGACTAACTACGGTCGCCACAAGGGCAGCAGGGGCTACGATTGAAGCGGCGCTGTCGAGCTGCAGCTTAATGCCGATGTCTGCTGGATTCTCCTTCAGAATCCCTTTGACATGCTTCAGCCAGCCCTCAGTCAAAACACCCAGGTTCTTCGCAGTTTCAAAGGTCTTGGCCAGTGACAAAATTCGGATACCTCATTTTGGTTATGAAGCTGAGTGTACCCGGGCAATAATGTTTGCCAAACCCATAAGGCATTGCCGGAATTCACCCGGCCGTTAAAGTGTTGCATAGGCCCAGAACGCGAAGATCTCATGGAACTCCATCTCAGCCCTACTAGCCAAGCCATAGCTCTAGTCAACCAACTCAAGACTGAGTTGGAAGCTCTCTTTGCCGTGCTCCAGGCCTCTCGGGATCAGGTGGAGGTGCATGCGGTTTATGCCATGGAGTTTCGACATGAAAACGCGGTGAACGCAGCGGACCCTATCGAGGTTCGGCACCTCGAAGGAGATGATGCAGTTCTAGCTGCATTTGAGGCCTTGACCTGCATCACCCTGAAGGAAGGACAGAGCCCGAAAGAGACTCTACGGGTGCCAGGGGCCATCGCGCTGCCAAAGGTCGCAATCGACCAAATTGCTAAGACCAATGCCTTGCGCAGCGAATTGTCCAGGGTGATCAGCACAATCAAAAAGACGAATGATCGCCGGTTGGTGTGGCGGAAATTCCAAGACATTTGCCCCAAACAAGCGATGCGTAGCACGCATGTGCTTAGCGCCCCGCGGAGCATCAACTTTTACTGGGATGACACTGGCTCCTCAGAGACCAGGCATACCGTGTCAGGACTGCTTGAGGAATGGGAGGAACTCCTCAACCAGAACCATGAGAGGCGCCCTACATTCGAAAGCTCACCCCATGGTTCGGTTGAACGAGCGCTTTTAGTCTCGATTGATCTTGTTAATCAAAAGCTCCTCAGCGATGAGGAGGTACTTTTCCGGGATGAGCATGTTGCAATTCGTCGGCCTGTACAGCCCCACATCAGGGCTCGCGTTAGAGACGGAAACTCCAAAATCAAACCGATTATCTGTCCCGTTCCTTTTGTGTATGAGATCGGCTGCCCGCCCCCGAGGATTAAGCCGTTGCCGTCATACGAGCCAAGCGATGCAGGTAAGAAATCTTCAGCTGTAAAACCTGGGCGCGCACTGCTGGAGCCGGAACCGCTAATCGAAAGCATCAATCTCTATCGGTACCACCCGCGCGTTCGCGGGCCTTTGAAGGCGAAAGCAGACTTACCGTCGACGCATGCCGATACCAATGAATAAGGCAATCCCACTATGACCATCCAACAGAACAGCCCTCAGCGCCTGGCGAGCCTCACCCAAGATCTCCTCTCTCTCGACGAGCGGAACCGCGCAAACGCATATCGAGACATGCTCGAGCTTGCCGAGCAGGGCGATGGCAACGCTATGTTCCAAGTGGCCCGCTGCCTTAATCAGGGCATTGGTGTCGAGCCTGACTCTAAACGCGCAGATCACTGGTTGCGCCTGGCCTGCATAGCCAAGCCCGCGTCTAGCGCCGCACTATTTACGTATGGCATGTCGCACGTGCTTGGCCAGCGGGCGGATGCAGATACTGCCAAGGGGGTCAGATACATTGAGAAAGCGGCTTCGGCAGGCTACGTCAAGGCAACGCTCGAGCTGGTGAGGATTGTTGAGCACGGCTTGACCGACATCAAACCAGATCTCCACCGTGCTTACCGGCTGCTGGCCAACTCCCTTACCGAACAGTCCGATCAAGAGCTGTATTCAGCATACGTGGGCTTTGTGGAGCGCCACCACCCGATCACCAACCTTCTGGATTCCTGAGCATGTACAAAGAGCAGTGGGAGCGACTCGTCCAGCAAAAAGCTTTGGCCCTCAGCGAGGCCGACGCGAATGCCATCGTCGCAAGAGCATATGGCCACAAGCGGCTGGACATCGGCACTGATAAGCTGGTCGACCCCATAGACGGCCTCCAAGTCATCAAGTCTCCTGACGAGATAAAGGCCCTCCCCGACCGCACCCATCAGATGATGGAATTCGTTCGGATGGCCACAAACATGGACCCACTCAGAAGCACCCTCGATGACGTACGAAAAGGGCATCCACAGGGCACCCTGATTGCCACAATGTGGGGCTTCTCCAGTTTCGATGCCCTCAAACACTATGCCGCTCAGGACAGAATCGACCCAACCTCCCAAAGCGCGGAGGAGATGGCCAGATTCAAACATCGGATGGGGTTCATGCCCCCATCGCAGTATTTACTCGGCCGGGACTACAGCGGAAACACGCTCGTCATCCATACAGATCCTCCTCTGATCTCTAAGTGGATCGACCAGGTGATTTGCATGAACCGCCTGGACGATCTGCTCGTAGCTGTCGTGCGGGCTACCCCCGACGGGGACAATTACCTCAACCACTACAGCCGGGAACATGACGTCTTCAGAAAGCCTCTTTCTGAAGATCACAGCTCCTTCATCCTGGGGGCAAGACAGAAAAACCCGGGCCATCGCCTGGCTGTGACGATACTTCCTGATCGCACCTATACCCTTGAGCAATTGGTCTCGGCGCATTTCTCCGCCCTGAGTGAAGGCGCCGAGCGGGGGAGTACGTTGATCATTGATCGGCTTACCCTGGCTAGGGATGAGGAATCGATCGATGCGGGCCTGAAGCTCGCGAAGAGCGCCAAGATCAATGTGGTGCTTACCATCACTCATCCGGATCCAGTGCTCTGGAATAAATTCCAGAGCCGCGCGATTTTCGGCTTTGACCGAAACATGCTCGCGACGGGTAACCTGCAGATGGATCAGTCCCTGGCGGCGTCCTCTCCTTTTGTTGGCCCAAGAGGTACGAACCTGCAGCTGGCGTATCACTCTGACGAAACAGGGGTTAAATTCAGCGTTGCCCAGTTGGCACCCGAGACAAAGCCCCAGGGCGCGACGATTTTTAAACGCATTTTTGGCAAGCCGATCGCTGGCTGAGCTTGCGGCTCGATGCTTCAACCCTGAAATGCGGGGATGCTGGCAGCTCCAAATGGAGGGGGAGTTTTGGATGGTGGTAGCCAGAAAAATCTGATCGAGAACGGAACTGACTGACGGTACCGCTGTCAGAAAGGGGTGTGCTAGACGTGCACGAGAGGGTTGGTATCGATTTGCTGCTACCTTCCGTTACGAAAAGGTTGCCCTTTTCAAGCGATTTCGGGGCTGGTCATCTTCACAATTGGACGATGATCGTACAGAATGTGCGCAATGGGGTTCACTCCCCCGCCGTTTTTTCGGCAAGCTTTTGAGGAAAAGCATAGGCTTTAGACCTCCTAACTCCTAAGTCACCCCCTTCTACATCCAAATGCCTATGGGTGCCGCTGCTGTTCCTCGACTTATTCAAGGCCCGTCCATGCAAATGGATGGGCCTTGTCACATCTGATGGGCATCTAGCTCTGTTCAGCGGGCTTCCGGAAAGCTCTCCGCCAGCTTATGCAGGAAGATGTGTTCGTGAGAGCTTGGATCCTGGTCTGAAAGCGATATCCCCAGGGTGTACTTACCGCTTCGATGGTCAGTCCCGCAGTTGACCACCTTGCCCTCGAACTCAAGCTCCTTGCCGTTGTTCTGGGTCAGCTTCATGCAGATGGAGTCGCCGATTCCCTTTTTTTTGTCGGTGAGAATGAGGGCGCCAGCAATAGACAAATCTCTCACCCTGCATTCATCCCACCCCAGAAGCCCCGCAAAGAGACCCTTACCCTTGATCTTCTGCGAGAGCAGGGCTCCCTCTGTGATCACGTACCGCGTGTGCCGCCGGCTGGATGCAGTCATTCAGTATTCCTAGTAGCAGATATGTTCGGACTCGATCTGCGAGTAAGCGTTGCGAAATCCGAAGCCTCGTTTTGGCTGGTATCCAATTCGTAACCGAATACTATCTTCAGTTCCCATCAGCGGCTAACCAAAACCACCCTATGAAATTCCTTGCCCGCATCCCTTCTGCAGCCAAGGGGATGACTGCTCTCGAATCGCGGATACCATGGCAGCTTCAAGTCCCTCTTTTCTTTCTGGTCTACCTGGTCACCTGCGTGACGCTCAGCAACGCCACCCCTGACGGCGAAACGATCACCTTTTTAAAGCTCCTCGAGGACCTCGGGGTGTACGTGCTCTTCCTGGCATTGTGGACTGGTGTCTTTGCACACTTTCGCAGGACGATCAGCCTAGGATGGCTGGTAGCCATAGCAGCCATGTCTCTGGTCCAGGAGGAAGTGAATTATCTGAATATGGGGTACGAGTGGTTCGCCACCCTGGTTGGCCATACAGTCCTCCCGGCCGAGCGCCAGCGAGGTGATGTCTACACCTTGGCGATCGTCTTCACTACGCTTGTGGGGCGATTCGTCTTCCAACGTGGGTTCCGAAGTTTCATGCGGATCCACATCACCTTCTTCCTCGTTGCCTACACCACATTCCTCTGCTGCATCCACTACCTATTCGCCTACTACGTTCAAGGCGAGCTGCTTCAGCAGCGGATGCTCTACCAGGAGGAGTTGACGGCCACTTATCCGGGCCGGTTCAAGTACCAGTGTGAAACGCTACCCATCAAGTGCTTTGAGTGGGTGGGAGATGAAATCCCAACTGAGGTTTTGGCAGCCCCCTCAACTCGGGGTATCCTTGAGTCCATTAAGACTGCGCGAATGAGTGTCACAGGCTGGCTTGATGTATTCCCTCTACCTGACGAAGAAGCCGATTCAGTGTTGAGGGGGGTTGAAGCCAGCCAGAAAGTGATTGTCACGGCTTACAAGAACGAAAACCTCTATCGAGTCGTGTTCGATGAGCTTTACCCAGCTCACTCGCTGAAGGTGGCCAAGGTTGGCGTCCTCTCGTTCTCGACGACGTTCATTGCAGTGTGGTTCTTCGGAGGCATGTACCTTGTGTTTATGCACCAGTCGCGTAGCAGACAACCCAATGCCAGAGGTAAATAGCGGTGCTTGGAAATTACAGACTCTGGAAGCAGAACGTCATTACCACTGCAGTGAAAGCGCACCAGGAAACCCTTCCGCGAGTCACTGAGTTGAGTTGTCCTCAGATGCTGAAGCTCTATGACAAGGTCCTTGGGGCTCTCACCGGGCCACATACGATCAGACTGCGTCGTACTCCGCGCCTGATCGATGCACTCCGCCTTCAAAATGCACAGCGCTCATTCGCCCGGGCGCTTCACCATCAAGTGAAATTTGCCCAGCTGAGCAAATAATCTCCCGCAAGATCGCTGAAATGGGGCTGTCTCTTTCCACTATTAGGGGCAAGAGATACCTCAAGGGCCTGCCCAATGTTCAGCGAAGCAAAGTCTGCCCAGGCCTGGGATCTAGCAGATCCCAGAACCATGCGCTCGAATTTTTCCTCCGCCAGCTTCTACATCGTGATCGATGGCCTGGAACACCCTGTTGTCCAGCAAACAGCTAAGTCCATCAAGGCAGCGCTGACGCGCGCCGCTGGCGTAAGAGTACGCGGCCCCCTGGCCTTACCCACGGTGCGTCGCCGTCACATCATCCTCAGAGAAGCACCATCCAAGGGTTCCCGCGGTCTCTACTGCTCGAATGCGAAGCGGATCAGGAACGTGTTGCTGGTGGAATCACCGACCTCTGAATCCATCATGTCGCTTGTAGCGCTGCCACTGCCGGCGACCGTCAACATCAAGATCGAGTCGTATCAGAGCCAATACGACTTGAAGGAAGCTAAATGATGGCCAACAGTCACGCACACGTTATGAAGCAGCCCACCATCACTGTTTTCGATACACCCGAACCCGAGTGGTTTAAAACCAGCCCTCTCAAAAGCTCCTGGGCCAGCTGGCTTATCAATGGCAACCACTACGGGAAGCTGATAGAGGTCCAGCCAAAGACCACGCTTGACACCAACCAGGGCGATTTCTACATCGTGCTCAAAGGTTGCGTTGTGGCGTTCGCACTCTCTCTCGACGGGAAAAGCAAATCGGTTTTCGTCGATGCTCTGCGTCGAGGAGACATGATCTGGCCACTTCAACCCAAGCAAGTCCGATTCGGTTACGAGACTCGCAGCCTGACGTACCTGCTGCAGGTACCACAGGCCAAGTACGATGAGTACATGAAGTCCAACGGCTATAGCGAGACTGTGCTCATGGCTGCTGAGTTGGATTTGGTGAAGAAGCACTCACAATCGGCCCTGTATCTGTTTGCCAAGGACCTGGACCGAATCAAGCGAGTGATCTGCATGCTGGTTGACCACCCTGATGCTCGACCCACTGACCGAGGTATTGAGGTAATGGCCAGCAAGGATGAGATCAGAACCCTTGCGGGGGTAGAGCGCCGGTCTGCAAGTCGGGCATTCAAAGTTTTGGAGGACGAAGGGACCATTAAATTTGACGGCTACAAAACATTCTTCTTTCAACCCCCAATTGAGGAGTTGGCATGAAGCGCAGCTCTAACGTGGCGGTGAGCAAGATTGCTGCCTACGCAGAAGATCCAAAGAAATTCGTGGGATCGGACGGCGGAGCATACAACCCCGAGCTAGCAAGGATGGGCACTGCAGCGCACAGGCGGATAGGTCGGGGACCTAGCAAGGCGGCATTCGTGGTCACCGTCGTGCTGGTTGTGGCCGCCCTCCTCTACTTCGGAATCATCGAGATCTGACATGCTGACGCTCTTGGCGGTCATCGCCGCGATTGTGCTCTTCTATCTGGTGCTCAAAGCCAGAGCCCCCCTCGACATCTACAGACAGTTTTCGCTCCCGGCCAGTCAATGGACCATCCTCGGTACCGACCTTGGAAAGGGCCACCCTCGTAAGCGGCTGAGTGCGCTGGGAGTAGGGGGAGAGCCCGATGCCATATTCAAGGGAAAAAGGACCGGGCAGATCGTGATTGGGGAGTACAAAAACCGCAAGCACAAAGGGTATGTTCGACGCCGAGAGTACTACCAGGTGATTCTCTACATCGGCCTGGCTCGTCAGGTTTTCGGCGAGTCGAATGTGATTGGGCTGTTGAGCTTCAAGGACGAATGCGTGCAGGTCCCATTTGATGAGCAGCTGTTTCGGGCCCTCGTTGAGATCCGTACTGAGGTGCCCATCTCGCTGAAGTACAGGAAGCCCAAAGACGCCAGGCCCCTGCACAAACGAATGTCCATTACCCCGAGGAACCCAAAGATTCGGTTCCCCCGATGACAGTTAGGCGACCTCAGCCAGCCGGTCAAAAGCAGGGAAGTACAGTACCTTCTTGACCGGCAGTGTTACCCCGGCATCACGCACAGCCACCCCGTACTCTTCCATCTTCATTCGATAGCGTTCTACCTCCCGAGCGACAAATGCATCCTCCGACATGCCCTCAGGGCAATCCGGGGTCTTATAGTCGCTGATCCAGTAGACGCCATCCTCCTCGAACGGTCGATCCAAAAAGCGATGTACCCATCGGCCATTCCGATAAGCACTGACCTGGACCTCGTGACCGCTGCCCGGCCGCTTTTTCAGAATCCATTGGCCATGCTTGCTATTCACTGTATTCACCAACAACCGGATGATGCGCGCAACAGCTGAGGGCACTTCTGCGGTTGGATACCCTTCCCGGCGTAGCAGTGAGGCAATGGCCTGGGCTTTGGTACGAACCCGTTCCTCGTTCCACAGATCAACGCCCTGCTTGCCAATCTGCTCTACGAACCAGTGGTAAACAATACCAATGGTTTTAGCACGGTAGTCAGTGCCTTCCTCTTCGCGCAGCTCGTCGTTGAGCTCGTTCTCCGTTGGGATTTGATCATTGCTCGCTGCAGGGATGAAAACCGACTTTGGGAGTTCGACTGTGAAATCAGGTGCCAGTCGGGCTTTAGATGGGACGCCCGAGACCTTATCAGCAACGATTGGGAATGCCGGTTCAACCGCTTTCACTTCGGGGCCGATAGCTGGCCACAAACACTCTGCCAACGACCCGGAAACCGGCTTGATCTCTTTATCCTTCTGCTCCTCACCTTCAGCGGCCGGGAAACGGTCAACGCAGACGAACAGGTGGCAGTTCTCCCGGGCACGAGTGGTCCCTACATAGGCAGCGCGGCACACTTCCGCCGCTACATCCTTGCGCACCATTCCTCCGACAAACTTGAATAGCCGGCTCTCTGGGGTCGTGGGGTCCAGATCACCTAGGTTAGGGACGACTGTGAAGACACCCTCCATCTGTCTGAAGTAGAACAGTGGTTGATCATCTTTAGCCCCGCCTTTGTTGAGTCCTGGAATCAGCACGATATCGAACTCAAGGCCCTTCGAGCCGTGCAAAGTCATCACGGTCACAGCGCCGGCTTTAGGGCTGGCGTATGCCTTGTCAATCGCACGGAAGAATGCCTGAGGATCTACCAGATCACCTGTCTCAGTGTGTGCAGTCAGGAGCTTGAAGATGGTCTCAACGTCGTCCATCTGGCCACGGTCGACAGTAGCCGGGCCACCTAGGGCAATCCAGGCGGATTTGACGGCCCAGGCGAGTTCAGAACCTCGGCTAGAACGCTGTACGCCGTCGAGCACAGCTAGCAGCCGCTGGATGCGAGCCTGGCCCTCGGGCGAGGTTTGGGCCTGGACAGCTTCATCGCGAAGGGCATGTCCAATCACCTTGTGACCTTGAGCGATCTTCAGGCAGTCAGCCCAGCTCAGGCCAACGAAGGAGGCACGCAACAGCGTAACCCAGGCTGAACGGTCAGCAGGGTGCCAGAAGGCCCTGATGAGAGCGATCACCTCAGATACCGGTGCCGCTTCTCCGATAGGATCGATGTCCTTACCGCGGACTTCAATTCCCGCATCTTTGAGCATTGGCAGGATGCGTTTGAGGTGGGACCGGCCGCGAACCAAAATGGCGATCGACTTTGAAGGGTCTTTAGCTAAGGCGTCAGTGATGACTTCAGTGACTGCCGCAGCCTCGCCCAATGCGCCTTCAGCAATTGGATGCACCTCTACGCCACCCTCCCCCTTTCGGAAAGGTACCGAGGGCACGAATTCATATGCCGAGTCCTTGAATACCTGCGCGTAGGTGTCGTTGTTCCAGCTGACCACTCCAGGGAGCGACCTGAAATTGACGGTCAGGCGCAGCACTTCCATTTCTTTGGGACCGAAGGCCTTGGCTGCGACCACCGAGGTAAAGAGATTGAGGTCTGCCCCACGGAAGAGGTAAATGCTCTGGAATCCATCGCCCACGAATGCAATCGAACGATTGTCAGCCATCTCCCAGTTCTCTACGAGAAGCTTCAGTAGATCGTATTGAGCCTGGTTGGTGTCCTGGAACTCATCGACCATGATGTGCAGGATGCGGTCTTCTTCGAGAAGAGCTTCGCTAACTGTCTCCCCTGCGCCGAGCGCTTGGATTGCGCGCTGGGCGATCTCAGGGAAGTCCAGCGAGTTGGTCGCTTCCATGGCCAGGGTGAGGTTCGCCAGCAGGTAACGCAGAATGACGGTGAAGTGCTCCACCATCTTCGCGGCCCGGGCGGGATACTCAAGGTCTGGAAGGCACGACAGGACTCCCAACGCCTGAGCGAATGCACCAGAACTGCCCCCTGCTTTGATGTCGGCAAGAATATCGTTCATTTCCACGGTGCAGGGATGCTTAGCCGGGAAACCGTTGGAGACATTCACTTTGGCGCGAACAGTGCCGGTACCGGTCAGCATGTAGGATGCAAACGCGCCGTAATACGACATGGCGTCAGGGCTGGCGACGAACTGGGGTTTAGTTGCGGCCCAATCGAAGCCTTCGAGCGCCGCAGAAGCCGCCTGCAAGCAGTTCATGGCTCGCTCCAGGTCAGACCCTGGAATCAGCGCTATCGCGCTCTGAGCGGCCTGGAGCACAGCTGAACTAACAGCCTCCTGCATGGCTGCAGGATCGAGAGTCATGATCCGCCCGGCCCACTGATCGCGTTTGGTCAGCAGATCAGCAAACATTGGAGCGAGTGTTTCAAAGCGGTTCTTGGAGAATCTCAGGACCGCCTCAAGGGCCTCAGCCAGAGCCTCAGGAATGTCGTTGTCGTTTACGGACTTCAACGTTTCCATGATCGCCTGATGATAAATCATGGAGGCGTCATCGGTGGTCTTGCCACCACCTAGGCCAGACATGATCGGGGTTTTACTCGCCAGGGAGGCACAGAAGCTGTCGAACGTCATGATACGAAGGCGGCTTGGGTTCAGGAGCAGATTCCACCCCATTTCCTTGTCACGCTCCAGGACCAGACGTGCGAGCCGGTACTGCGGAAGCTCGTGTTCCAAGGTAGGCTCAACACCAGTAGCAGCTTGCTGGAGTGCTCCAAGCACCCGCTCGATGATCTCAGCCGCTGCCAAATTGGTGAAGGTGATTGCCAGTACCTCTTCGGGGCGCTCGACCACAGTCAGGCACGACAGCAGACGCATCTGCAGAGTCGAAGTCTTGCCGGAGCCGGCCGGGGCCAAGAGAAGAAGCGATCGGCGCGGATCAATCGCCAATGCACGAGCTTCAGCGTCAGCAATATCCAGCCCACGAATCCCCGCAAAAATTGGATCGAGGTGAGGTAGAGCAGCGAAGGGTACGTAAGCAGTCATGGATTGAGCTCCTAATCAGTTGCAGTCAGAGTAACGGCTTGCGCGTGTGCCACCAGCGGCCCTCTGAATGAACTTGACGCCTCTGAAAACGGAGGTCGAAACCTCCGTCAGAGGCGGATAAAGTTTTCGCATGCGGAATTTTTTTATGCCTACCGGCCACGGACGCTTATCGAGCCAATGGGGCGATGTACTCATACCCGATTGGGTAAGCCTTCCCGTCCAGGTCCAAGTTCCCGTTCCCTGCTACAAAACCGGCGCTCATCGCATCCAATGAGCGATTCCATGCGTCTTTCTGCTCCTCCCATTTCTCCGAAGTGTCGACATCCTCGGGGCGGGGGCGTTTGCCGGCAACCAGCGAGGCTGAGAAATTCGAGCGCGCGTGGTACCCGAGAGACTTCTGATTCACCTGCGCCAGTACGATGCCGTCGATTGCATTGGCACCCTCAGCTTGATCCAGTTTCGTCGCATAGATTGGGAGTTGAGGCTCGGTAAGACTGGAGGCGTTGAGGCTGTTCATGCGCATTTCCTGGCCAGTCTTGTAATCCTCAACAACAACCCTCGTTTGCGTTTGCTCTTCATCAAGGAAAATCCGCACTCGCCGATCAAGGCTCACGGTCAGGGGGACATCACCGACCAGAATGTCGTGGCGCTCCTCAAAACCAATCACCTCAAACTCATTGGCGCGCTTCTTCTCCAGCTCAAGCCATTCGATGGCCAGATCCACAATGCGGCGCTGCTCCAGCCGGATCAGCTTCATCCCGTAGCGCCAGATCAGCTTGTACAACAACTGTTCAGACGCTTGCTGTGTATAGGTTTCAACGACCGCTTTGAGACCCTCCTCGCTGAATTCCTTGAGCGCCTTGGAGGTACGGGTCGCTTTCCAGAACAGCTCAAGCACCAAGTGCACCATCGTCCCCTGGATGCGGGGATCGAGGCCAATGATGGGCTGCGGGAACATCTCGGCCCGGAGACGATTCCGCACGAACGAGAAGAAAGGGGATTCTGCATAGTCTTTGAAGATCCGCACCCCGCCCTTGAGATCAGTCAGTTCCATCGGCGAGACCGGGGGAATGGTTTCGATGTCAAAGACCGTTCTGTCCAACGTGCCCATCAAGTCGTCTAGAAAGTCCCCTTTCGTTTCAAGTGTGCGTGCCTCTGCTGGCCAAGTGCCGAACAGTTCACTAGCGCCTACCGAAGCGCCTTTCTCGTTATGGCTTGGACAAGAAACGGTGACGTCAGAGCTTGTGCTGAGTAAAGCGCCAGCTACGGACTGAGCATAAGCCAGCATCCCTTCGCACGAAGCTTCAGCGATCCCGGCTTTGACCTGCAAATCGGTTGGAATGAATGGCGAGGGCTCAGCCCGGCCGGGCAGAACGTTGTTAGAAGCGCCGATGACCCAAAGGGCGTCGAAACTCAGTCCGATGGCATCTTCATACCCAAGGATCGAGACTGGCGCGAGGTGACTGATGCGCGGCTGGAACTGTCTCGTGTCCACGATCTCACGCAGCCACATGAACGCGCGCTCGTACTGAACAGTCCCCAGCTGGGCGTCAAGCGTGCGGAAAAGAGTCAGCGCCTCGGCCCAGGCGTTCAGGGTTTGGAAGTTTGCACTGTCCAGCTCGCTCTGGCCTGGCCAGCCGATATCGTTCAAGGCTTCACTGAAATGGTCAGCCCACTCCGATGGGTACCGGGTCTGTTCGCCGCTGATCAGCTTTTCGAGCAGGCCACCGAAGCGTTTGCGGAAGTCAGGTACTGCTTCACCCTTGTATGAGCCAATGGCGCGTAGGAAGTCCTTACCGCCCATGTTCAAGCCCATGTTGTCCCGGAACCAAATATCGAGGAGTGCTCGGGTTGCAGATTCACCCACATGGCCACCGATCCATTTCGATCGAAGTACTCGACTGAAAGTCTCGGGGTCTGCTTTTTCAGGGGTAATGGATAGCAGGTCCATAGCCGAACGGATCATCGGCCGGCTACCCAGTGTCGCGCCACTGGAAATGTCCCATGGAGCGCGAGCTTCGCCATCAGGCCCTGCAGGCATAAGCGCGCCAGGGCTTGTGTGAAGGCTCAGAGCATCCAGCAAGGGGCCTTTGTAGGATCGGATATCTGGCACCACGATCGCGAGGGATGGGGCCGCTTGAGGGGTGTCAACGAATGGTTGCAGTTGCTTGGCTACCCACTGGGCAACTTCAAGCATCTCGCTCGCATTGTTGTGACTACGTACCAGGCGAGGGGTCGATTTGTCTCCTTCCGGGGATACGACAGTGACTTCGGTACCGGCAAGCTCCAGCGCCTCGAATACGGCCTTTTCGGCAGGATTGAGCTCGATCATCCCCACGATGACGATGCGTTCAGGGACATCGACTAAGCCGGTCTTCATTGCATCTAGCAGCAGTCCTGGAAGGTGAGCCCGGAACACATACTGCTTCGAAGTGCAATGAGCATCCAGCTGCTGCTTCCACTGATAGAAGGCCTCAAACTCCTCTTTGAACCGGAAGCGATCAGTGTCCATATCGATACGGTACTTGTACGCATCGGAGTAAGCCACGCCTACGCGGCGCGCAGCATTGGTCGAGGAGATCATGTTGGCCGGCAGGAGCCCGGACTGATCGATGATGGCTTTGACGGTCGCCAACTCCTGCACTGGATACAGAAGCTGCTCATCTGGCATCAGCTCAAGCCAGGTGTTCTCGATCCACTTCGTGATCGTCATGATCTGCCCTTTCGCAAACCATGCCTTCTTACCACCAACAGCTTGC
This sequence comes from Pseudomonas sp. HD6422, assembly GCF_025377065.1. Taxonomy (NCBI): domain Bacteria; kingdom Pseudomonadati; phylum Pseudomonadota; class Gammaproteobacteria; order Pseudomonadales; family Pseudomonadaceae; genus Pseudomonas; species Pseudomonas sp. HD6422. The sequence continues at coordinate 91,233 of NZ_JAHWIW010000003.1, forward strand.
AGCAAGGCTGCATGCAATTTGATGTGACGCGCGACCCGCTCGGTCGAAGCCAGCACAACGGTTCCGTCTGACAGGTCTGCCAAGTGGCTCATGAATTTCATTCGGGCGATCTCCGTATTCGATACACCCAGAATAACGATGGGCGGCTGTGCCACCACCCCAAAACACCACCACGAAATTCTTTCGCCAAACACCAAAAAGGGGGCTGTCGCTACCCACTATTAAGGTATCCGCTCTTTGCATGGTTACAGGATATGTACCAACCGAGTTTATCGAATGCGCCAGCTTGGTCACACGAAGGACCAGAGCCATCGAGCTTTAGCCTCGCGTATCAGCCGGTATTCAGCATCGTGGCGGATGCCCGAGCCGTCGTCGCCTTTGAGGCACTACTTCGAATCACTAACCGCGGAGTTACTCAAGGCCCGGCCGACCTGGTCGCTCGGGCAGAAGCCGACGGCTCCATCGTTGAAATCGACCGCTGGGTGCTGAATCAGGTCATCGTTTTATTGAGATCCAGACCGAGGCTTTCAGTGTGGATCAACACATCTCAACTCTCGATTGCCCATCCGACCTTTGTTGAGGACGCTCTGCAAACCTTGATCTTCAACCAGGTCATCGGCCGAGTCTCATTCGAGGTCACTGAGACAGCAGACGTCGATGCCCAAATCCTAACGAAACGGTTAGAAGCGCTACGACTGCAGGCGCTGACCGTTATGGTTGATGATGTCAGGGACGGATATGCCAAACGCTCGCTAATTTCTAGCGACGCGGTAGCCGGCTGCAAGCTCTCAAGGGAGTCGACCAGGGAGCTGATGGTGTGCGAGCGAACCCGGGCAGAGGTTGAGCACTTGGTACGACTATGTCGACGCCTTGGCAAACAAGTCGTCCTGGAAGGGATAGAGACGACTGATGAGCTGGCACTTGCCGATCACCTCGGCATAACCCTTTGTCAGGGATATTTCCTGGGTGTACCGGCAAGCCCTTCTGACCTCCAGCACTTCTCGGAAATGCGCCCCTAAACGGGGCGCATTCCGCTAACGGACCTACCGCATCACAGGCTTAACTGAGCATCGTTAATCCGACCGCGGGTTTCAAGCCAAGGGCGAAGCTCATCACGTGTTGCCAGGCCCTTATTGATCCAGGCAATTGCAGACTGCGCCATCGATACCCGTTTCTGACTTACCATCTCATTCATCAGCTGAGGAAGCTTCTCAGGCCCATCTGCGATGATTTGGCGTACCGAGTTAGTCACGTACAGTGACTCGTAGATCGGCAACGGCTTGCTCAGGTGGTCGCCGCGGCGGTAGACGTGTTGCCACCACATACCCCGCAGGACAGATGGAAGGATTCGCCCCAGCTTTGTATCCAGTAGCGAGCTCATACGGGTAGGAATATCGATCGCGCTGTCAGCATGGAGGGTGCCGACGACGCTGTGCCCCAGGGAGGCAGCCAGAACAGCCGCCTCAGCCGTTTCTGGGTCGCGGATTTCTCCAACCATGATCGTTTTCCGATACTGCCGAACGAAGTCACGAATGGCCTCCGAGAATGAGTCTACGTGCGTACCGACCTCACGTTGAATGACCCCTCCCCCGGTGAACTCGACCTCGATCGGGTCCTCCACAGTCCCTAGGTTTCCGCGCTTGGCTCGACCCAGACGATCAATCGCCGAAATCATTGTGGTCGACTTACCTGAGTTCATTTGGCCAGCGAAAATCGTCAGTCCAGAGCCCTCTAACAAAGGCCGAATCACATTCCAATCAAATCCAAGATCCTGCTCAAGCCGCGGGATCACCTTCATCAGCTGTCGCATGGTGATGATCTGCCCGCCGGCAGAATTCGCCAGGATGCAACGATAACGCTCACCGAGAAACGGCGTGGTGAAGTTCGTGGCCTTTCGCTTGTTACCTCCCCCCTTCTCCCCAAGCATCCGGTCATAGAAGTCTTTCCATGCCCCTGGGGGCTTCATAATCTCGAAGCGCCCCATGTTGTCTTCTGCCTCAAGGGAATGAGCCGAAAGCGTAATGTTGGTCGCTGTCTCAAGCTTCATGGGCATTTCAGTACGATTGCTGGTAAGCACACTCACCGGGTATCTCCTAGTACAGTTGGACGTGGCCGCTTAGTCGGGGGTCGATGCCATTGCGGTGGATGGCGTGCGCCACGAATCGCTTAGCTCCGAAGCATTCATCGTCAGGCTTGTTGGGTTTGGCAAACTCGAGAAGGCAGGCATTCCTGAACTCGCAACTCGTGCACTCGGGGTTGTTGTTCCGCCGCATCTGTCGACGCAGATACACCATCCGCTCCCGCGAGCAGAGAATGTCCCGGAAGGTCACGCCAGGCTCGAGGATGTTTCCGAACGAGTGCAGGTACTCTTTCCACCCATCCCTGTAATTGGGCAGCACCATGTCCCCATTGGGGAGCAGAAATAGGGTTTGACCAGCCATGTTTGCCATAGCGTCGCCCTGGATTTTGTCGACGGCGAAGTGAGCCTCTCCTAAGGCCGGTGCCCTCACGCCCTTCTCCTGCAGCTCATACCAGTAGTCCAGCATCTCGATCATGAAGTCATTGAAGGCCTTCATGGTCGGAGCTAGGGAATCATATTTGCCAGGCACGTCGTTTTGCTCGTTGAGCATGAATGGCAGCCAGCCAGACTCCTGAATCCCGAGGGAGCGGAGTTTGTCCAGGGTGGCAATGGCTCCTTGCGCGAGCAGGTCTGAGTTGACGACACTGATTGTGCCTATCTTCAGTCCACGACGAATCGCTTCAGTGACCTTGAGCTCCCACTTACGGACATAGTTGCCCGAGCGCATCTCGCCGTCATAGGACGTCTGAACGTATCCGTTGCAATGCTTCTTCCACAGCGGCTCCCACACGTCCAGGTCCACGCCGAGCATCGATGTGAGCATCACATGGCGGACTTCGTAGCCGGCTGATGCAGGAAATTCTTCCGCCATAACCTGGACGTAGCCTTCAAAGTACTCTGGCCCAGCTGCAGTTGGTTCGCCGCCATAGTTGTAGGCGATGATGGTGCGCTGCTCAGGCTGCTGCTCTTCAAAGAATTCATGGACCTTGCGGCAGACGATCCGGAGGTCATCAAGGGACATAACGGACTTATCCGCGCGCTGCTCCTTGCTCAGGTAGCAATGCTTGCAGTTGTAAGGGCAATGCAGCGTGGGCATGAGAGTGAAGACGAAATAGCCGTTCTCGATCGTGTCCGGCTTACGGCTCGCATCTTCGAGCGAGAATCTAACGTTTGCGGACTGCACGCAGCACCTCATCATTAATCACAAAGCGGCCCCGGCCAACCTCGTTCGCAGCCTCAGTCAGGGTTTCGGCTTTGCGGAAGTAAGGGGATGTCGCGTCCTCAACGAAAACCGGTGTCGACTCAAGGTGCGCTTGGAACTCAACCTCTTCAGGTGTCTTCTCTCCACTACCCTGTCCCTGCTTCTTCTCCAGAGCAATGATGGTGTCAACACTCAGGAGCTTCTTCGCTGCCCGGAACAACATCCGAGCCAACAGGGGAAAAATGGAGAGGAAGCTTGGTCCATTGTTTGAGCTCATGATCAACCAACCGCAATCAGGTTGTTGCCAAGCGCGCGGCCGCGCTCGACGGCAGACTTGGGAAGCACCCCCTTCTCCTCCACCAGATGGCGCACGTACTTGATGAACGTCTTGAAGCCCGGGCATTCGTCTTTCTGGTTCCATTGCTCGTGCAAAACACCACAGTTGGCCTGGCAGAGCGTGCGTTCATCACATTTGCGACAAATCTCCGGCAAACGCCGTGCTTTGACGACTTCTCGGAGGTAGCTCGGAGAGGTCAGTACGTCGTGAATGGTCGTAGTGAACTCAACGCTGGTGACCCCACCCTCTCCGGCCACCTCCCGGGTTTCGAAAACGTTTCCATGGGATACGTAGTCGTTGGTCCCCCCCTTTTCGATGCAGCTGATAGTGCGGCCATCAGAGTCGATGTCGAGAGCACCGGCGACAATGGGACATACCACGTCGTCAGAGGGTGTGTTTCGATAGACTGCTTCAAGCCAGGACTCACAGGGGTTGATCCAGAGGTCATCGATGTGGTCCCGATGAGCGAGGTACCAATCCATCAACTCGATATAGAACTGCGAGGTGGCAGCGTGTTTCGGCTGGATCAGCTTGGCGTTTAGATCACCGTCACCGGAAGGGATGAAGAAGCCAAAATGGACTTTTGTGAACCCCAGTTCGTAAAGCTCCTCCATCATCGACGCGGCACCCGCTTCCACCACGGGCTTCACCAAAGCAGTCGTTACCGCGAAGTCCTTTGGGCCATAGATTTCCGGGTGCCGAGACTCTTCCATGAGCGTTGCCACATTTTGACGCCACATCTCTTCGTGCCGGCGTTTCTTAAACCTGGTGGACCGCTCATAGGAGGTAGACACCTTGTCGAACAGCCTGGCGACGTCGAGTGCCTCCTTCTGCAGCAGGTTAGTCACGATTGAGAACGAGACGGCCTGAGGAATATTTGCCAGTAGGACCTTGGCCTTGGGCAGCACACTCTCAAAAAATGGCACGCCCAGCATCGAAGGCTCGCCCCCGATGACGTGGATATCAACATGGTTGTAGCGCTGGGCAAAGTTATGATCTGCCTGCATGTGCTCCACAATTCCCTGTACGACATGCAGAAACTCTGCCTCGGTCATGTCCGGGCTCTTGTCCTTCTTGTCGGAGAGGATGTAACAGTGCGAGCAACGCATATCGCATCGGCGAGTGACATTGATCTGAAACAGGAACGTGTGCCGCCCCGTCTCGCCTACAGAGGTCAAACCTGGCTGCATTGGGGCATACCTTCGTAAGAAGCTGATTTGAGATCGTCGACACGCGCTAGGGCATCTACGAACTCGGGTTTGTCCTGTCTTGCCTGGCCCACGAAGGAATACGCGGTACTGGTGGCGTCGACAAAATATGAAGGGTGGCTGGTGAGCACAACTGCGCCAGCGCTGATGAACTCGAGTTCACGGTGGTTGAAGTACATACGATCTAGCCGGCGGGCAAGGAACTTCCAGGTCGGATTTAGGCCAGCGGAGTCGCGTCGACCTGGCTCAATCGGGAACAGGACCTCCCGACGTCGATCGCCACGAACGTATCCGCGGCTCGTCTGGAATGCAGTTCCATCGATCATCCTGACCCGTCGCGTTTCACGGCAGGCCTGGCTCAATGAGGTGAGACACTCTGGCATCGACGCGGGGAGAGGGAGTGCGGGGAACTGTCTGACGACCTCCCGAGCGATCACCTCATCCCAACAGTTGAAGATGGCTAGTGCGTTCTGAGCATAGTCAGGTTTAGGCCACGATCTCGGGTCAAGAGTATCTGGAGCTATCAAAACACTCTCGCCACACATCGCTCTTCGAAGTGCCACGCAGAGGCTGAGCAGCGGGTCGTTCCCCATAACCACGAGGTCGGGGCGAAGAGACCCATAGATCCCGTCCATAAAGGCATCCAGCACACGTAGAACCACGCCAGTGCGCGTGAGCGTTACTGGGGCGGTGATCAGCGCATCTCTGAACTGCAACCGCCTGAGCGGTACGTGAGCAGCACTACTCAACTCCAATCATTCCCATATCTTCGGCGCGGATAGGCGCGCATTACGTTTTCTCGATAGCCGAATTGGCCAATGAGTGTGTAGCGGGGTTTATCACAGAGGATCTCAGACACGCTGTGTACCCATCGTGGGTTGGTGTTGATCAGCCAAACTGCCGTGCCGTGGTTTGGCGATACGGCTTGCTTGACGTTGACCTGTGACGGATCGACCAGCTGCCCCATACCGGTTATGTCACCCTCTCCGAGTAAAAGCTGGCCACCGTCTTCGGGGGTCCAGATTTCGTCGGAGAGGTAAATGATGACGACCAGGTGCATCGGGTCGTAGGCATCGTGATGCCACCCCATTGAGTCGCCTCGCTTACCTCGCTGCAGCATCACGTTGGTTCGACTCCAGTCACCCATATGGGCCCTGAAGTGTTCGGTCTCCATCCCGAGCCCTATCTGCTCCATCGGTCCCAAGTAATGCAGGGGGATCGAATGGTTCTTCGATGGGACTTCGTCCTCCCAGGCAGCTACATCTGGACTGCCAGGCTTATCCGAATCAAAAATGTCGGACTTGGCATGCCGAAGAAACGCATCGGCTTGCTCCTTGGGAATAGAGCTTACAGCGAAGCCATCCCTGTAAATCGAATTCAGGTAGTTCAAAATTCTGGCTCCCACATGGCTGCTGTTTTGGCGCGATCAAGGCCCGCTGATTTGGAGTTGGCGTGACGGGTTTCTACTCGTTGCAGCCATTCGGAAACTTCATGAAGTCCGTGATCAGCGACGGATGAGTCGATAAGTGCGAACAGCGCCTTCCAGCTGCTGCAGTGCTGACTCTTCCCATACATGCCCCGGCCCTGAGCTGCAGCCTCAAACATGCAACCACCCTGGCACTCAGCCAGATAGGGGCAAGAACGGCAGGAGTCGTCGAGGCGACTGGGCCGCTCATTGAGCATGGAGACCATTTCGGCATCCCATTGACCGTCCAGGGCATTGCCTAGCCGCCCTATTCCGCCATCGGCCATGTCTTGGCACACATACAGTTCACCATTGGGCTCAAGCGAAAGTGAGCGCTTGATGCAATCGGCCTGGAATGCGCAGCCTGCGCCAGCGAGCTGCTGGGCTCCGCGAAGCGTTCGAAGCCGTGCCTGGGTGAGGTAGAAGTATGGTTCGACGATAATAGGGAGACGCATGAACCATTGCCGAAAGCCGGCAATGAAAGCATCGCGGGTGGCTTCGGCCCCCTGAAGCTCTTGCCCTGGTGTGCCTCCCTGGAAAAGCGGTCGAAGGGTCAGCATTCGCTGATCACGGGCACACAGCATCATTTGCCTGGACACACCTGCGAGACCTGCTTGGTCCAGCACGTAAACGGCACCCGGCACACTGCGCTCACGACGCAAAGCGGTATCAGCTTCCCGCCAAATGACCCGGTACTTCTCGGCCGAGCCATTTACTGTCCTGACATCACTCATATCGTCTACTGAAGTACCAAGGCGCCCCTCAAATAGGTCGTAGAGCCTTTTGGCACGCGCAGGTGAACCAATCAGGTTGCTTTGGACTCCGTCAACGAGAGCTATCCGGGCCGCAGCAGCCTTGCTGCGCAGGTAGGAAACACATTCAGTCAGTTCGCCATGAGGGACGGTAAGGATCTCTCCACCAATGAATTGGGCAGTTATGTGCGTCGGAGCAATCCCGAGCTTCGAGAATCCTTCGTCGAATACGAAATCAATCGAACGCTTGAAGTCTGCCGGCGACATGCGAGTGGTCGGTGACTCCTGCCAGCTGCTGCAGTAGCCACAGTCGGCATTACAAGCCTTCGTCATTCGAATATGCAAAGTGAGGGGGGCAACGCTCATGCAGCCAACTCCTCTGCTTCGATTACTCTTGAGCAGAAGGTCACCAGCTCCTCATGACTACCTCCTACGCTTGAGACGGCCAGGGGCCGGCCTAGTTTGAGATCCTCAATTGTCAGGGTGACTAGCTTCGAAAGCGGCCACTCAGACCGGTATAGGATTTCATTGAGGACAGCTGTTGGATCGAATGCCAGGAAGTGGAAATTCCCGTAGACGATGTGACGAAACAACTCCTCCCCACCCTCGTCGCCAGCCTCAGCGTACCAGCCGGGATAGTCGTCGATCTGAGCGCCGATGGCGTCATAGAAAAAGAGGCGCTCAATCCATTTTTTGTCGAATAGCACCCCTGACTTCATCGCAACCAGACGCGGACGGTCGAATTCGTTGAAGTAACCGTCGTAGTCACCGGCTACGCTGTCTTCGATCAACGGCACGTCCTTGCCTCTGCTAATTGCAGCCTTGGCCATGCGTTTGACCATTACCCCTTGTCGACCCCGCGCTTGAGAACGAGTTAGGTACCAGCTGCGATCCAGAACACCTGGTGTGCTTCCATCCGCGTACTCCCAAACCCGCTTAAGGCCGGCGCAGTCGCCAGCGGCAATCAACGATGACAGATTAGGGTCGAGCTCTTTGTGCCAGGCCCACCCCCCCGCGCACGTCAAAGCATAGGTACACGTCCCACAAGCCTCGTATGGCATCCGATGCCTGAGAACGAATTCGGGGGTATTGTTGAATATTGCTTTTTCGGCAAACCTCGGGTCGTGCACCGAGAGGACCTGAGTCGGGAAGATCGACTCAGCGCCTGTGTAACTGGAGTTGAAGGTGACCTCGCCGTTGGGCTCCACCTCGATGTCATAGGTATCGTTGCCTGGGTAGTGAAAATGCTCACCCGCTCGCGCCGCAGTGCGCATTTCCACAAGCGGACTGATGGTCACACCCTTCGGTACCAAGGAATTCAGCTCGAGGAGGTAGTCAGACACATCGCCGTAGGTGCAGGTCTTCAGGAAATAGTTTTTCCCGCTGCCAGCGGGATAGAGCATGTCGCAGCTGATGTCCGTAATCCCACGGCTTACAAACTCATCGATGATGAAATGGGGCCCACGATCGATCACGGCTCGGCTCATCGTGATGCATAGCGTTTTCCGTCTGATACCAGTGATTGCTTCAAGGGTGGCGAAGTAGCGTGGTAGCAGCTTGTCGTCTTTTAGGAACCTATTGGTGTCAGGCTCCCATGGGACGAAGATATCAATCCCTTCCCCAAACTCCTGGCCGACCGCGTTTAGCAACCCGACATAGCCTTGGTCTTTGAAAATAAGGTTGGTGCACCAGATCAACGATGCTTCGGCGTCGTAGAGCGCTTCCCACGTCCGCATCGTCTTCAGCGTCCAAGGCAGATTCCTCTCCCAGAAGGCCAGAGGCATCATGGTCAGCTCCCCACCCAGCAGCTCGACGTTGATCTTGGTGACCTTCTTGTCACGAAGGAACAGCTCCTCGACTCGCTGGAACGTGGTCCGATAGGTATTTTCATCCATCATGGATTTGTCCCGCAGCAGGACCGGATCGACGTAGCAGTGGGTGCAACTCAGGTTACAAAGCCGTGTTGGCGCAACGCACACGTTCAGCATGTCCAGGGCGTTATGCACTGAGGACCTCCCCAGACTCTTCAATTCGCACTGGTTTGCCAATGTGCCCTTCCGCCTCGGCTCCCACCACGTAAGGGATATTCAGCCTCCGGGCGTGCTGAAGCAGATGAGACAGTACGGAGCCGGAACGAACGATGAGCGCTCCCGCACCGTTGATTAGTGATAGGTGACTCATATCCGTTGTCTCGAGATAGAGCGCCGAGCCGGGAGTAAATGTTTCAGGTGTATGGAGGGTGAGATCCAATCCTGATCTTGGGACGCCCCAGGCATAGGGTGCATTCGAACGAATGCCTGGCTCACCATCGTCGAACAGTCCACGGACCGAACGAGGCTCGGCTTCACTCAGATCAAAGCCCACCGGTACTTCACCAAGGTAAGTCGGCAATAGGGACAGGAGATGGTCTCCAGCACCACGCCGGCAAAGCTCATCAATCGCCGGCCGCAAGCGCCCAAGCTCAATCATCATCATTACTGCGCATTTGTCCTTTATCCAAGCAAGGGGAGATTCAACCTCTTGTATAACGGGCGAGATCAATTCTTTGTCGATCTGGGGCTGCAAGCCTGGCGCGAAAGTGACAAGTGAGGCGAAGCCCAGGGTCGAGAAACGATGGACTGCATCACCTGGGTTGAGTTGACTTAACTCGTTCCCGATTACCGTGGAGAGCAGGCTCCGCTTGAAGCCCCTTGGGATGGTCTCGAGTTTGAGTTCAATGGCCGTGGTTGCTATGCGACTGAACCGACCGTAGAGATTCGATACCTGTACCAGCTCGCTAGCGATAGCTTGGGCAAGCGCCTGATCAGGTGCCGAGAGAGATATTTGCAATGTCCGGCGAATGTCATCCCGAGCACACTCTTGGGCCTCGAATGCTTGCAGCAGGAGATCCCCTGGTACACGCGAGAACGCCGCTAGGGGTAGCCTTCCAAGCACTGTGACGATATCAGCGAGCTGGAGCGCCCGGGCGGCAACGAAAGAGCGACGACGAACCAGTCGAAAGCCTCCTAGAGAACATTGGTCGCCTGGCGCGGCCATCGCTGCGACCACGGCGGCGCCTACAGCTGAACCATGGTCAACTGGAGCCCTCTGATACTGAGGGAACGGCAACGCAAGCCTGAGCGTGTGCTTTCTTACGTTTTCTAGGGCCGGCCGACCCAATGTGTCGGTGCTGACCTGCAGGATGGTCAATCTTCCACTCGAAGCCAGGGCCCACTCAATACTTGTCGCCCCAAGGTCCCTGTGTAGACGAAGTAGCGCCCGCCGCACCTTACGGTCAGCTCTGGTGAGGCCTGCTTGATTCCATAGAGGTACGGCTACACGCTGGGTTTCACCAGTCCCGCTGGTTGCAGCGTTCCCTATCCCAGCCTCGCAAATGAACAAATGCCCGTCTGAACCGGTACCGAACATAGCAATGCCGAAGGTCTGCTTAGTCAGGTATGGCTGAAGCAGGCAGTACGGTTTCTCTCCTGCTTCGGAGATCTGCCGCTGGACGTTTGAGATTGCCGCCCGCACTGCCGGTTCTCCAATAGCGACAATGGAGTCATAGACCCCCACCGTTTCTGCAGATGAGCTTTCCGAGAGGGCGGCCGATCGGACAATGATCGGCTCGGCGAAGGCCCATGGTGGTAAATCCCCCACCTGCTGTGATGTGACGATGAATCCTTTCTGGACCCGGAACCCGAGGGAAGCTGCCTGCTCGAGCAAAGAGATTTTCGCTGGTAGGTCGACTGCCTTTGCATCACACCCAAACCGGAGGGATTCACGGCGTACACGTACCAGCCACCAACCAGTAACGCCTCCCAATAGCTGAACCACCGCCAGGGCGGTTTCGCTGCCCCATACAGGCGTTGTTTCTAGATAGGCGACCCAGAAGGTGTATACGGCGAGAGAGATAGCACTGAATGTGAAGATCCGCACTGCAGCACGGCTGAGGTGCATGGCCAACATCGTGCACACAAAGCAGACAGCAAACTGCAACCAAAGCACCCATGCCCAAGATCCGGGTATGACGTTGTAGATCGAGCCGATTGCTTGAACTGCCGACTGCTTGGCTCGGGCCTGGAAAACCACGGCCGGCTCGATCAGATCCTGATCCTCAAGCACAGCACGACTGAACCGCCCTGGCTCTGTATTAATCCCCAGCCACTTCACTCCAACTGCTGTGAGGTGCTCGCCAGCGAGGATGGAGTGGTAGAAGGTCCTGCGGTCATATGCAAGGCCTACATAGGACTTGGTCTTGTCGAGACCAGCCAATGCTTCTGTGAGCCCACCCTTAGCCACTGTTTCCATGTCGATGTGGTGGGTCCGAGGGAGTCTATTTTTGGTCCTGGCCCAGTCGACCGCCGGTTGGAAGTCCAAAAACTGTACAGAGGGATCACCAACGACATAGTCAAATGCCTGGGACGCACCGAAATATCGGTCTGCGTTTTTGTAGGGCCTGAAGTAGGCTGGCTTCACCAGCAGCTCTTCGCGCGTGGGCTGCATGAAGTACGGATCCAGCCCGCGCGCCCGAAGCATATCGAGCAAAATCCACGTGTCGCCGGAGTAGTGACTCTCAGCTGCCGTGATCAAGACCGTCTTCCCATGAAGCTGATCAGCGATAGAATCCGCGCCGGCCAGAAAGACCGGCAACGAGATGGTCAGACCATGAATCCATCCATAGTTGAGGAATTCATCAGGGTTGGTGGTGCTAATGATCACCGGGTTACGCTGCGCTTTGAAAGCAGGGATGTCTGAGGGCATCACTGCATGCGAATCACCTGTTCTATCCAGGCTATCCCATGCGTACTCACTCAGAGCGTTTGCGCCCCCCTGAAGAAACCGAACTTGGGCTCCGAACTGAGCATTTAAAGCTTCCGCGATAGCCGCCGCGGTGGTGCCACGCTCATCTACTAGGACGACTCCACCTTCGGAGCGCTTGGCCAGCTCGACAACTGGAGACGGGTTGTCGTGGATCTGAGTAGCTGTAGCACCGAATCCGAAGTCAGAGAATAGTTGCGGTGCTAGATCAACCCGAATGACCCGCACAGATCGCTTGCTGAGGAGCTCATAGAACTCGTGCGGGGCGATACGACGCTTGGATTGCGCTTGTTCCGCGTCACTGACATAGGGGTAAGGGATGTCAGTAGTGTGCTCTGCCGGCGCACCGAGACTCAGTGTGTTGGCAAGGATCTCTTCACGATTCGACTCAGACCAGAGGATTGAAACAACCGCGCAAGCCATGAAGCCAGCAATTGCGAGGGCGACAAGTGCGGGCCGAGACATCCGCCAGAGCTTAATGCCAAGTACAAGGCCCAGGCCAACAATGACCAGCGGTATAAATGCGGTTCCGAACACCAAAGCTCCAGCCCCGGCCAGGACCACAGGGAACGCTTGAGCCTTCAACGTTACCAGCGCGAGTAGAAGCAACCAGAGCCGATTCATGTCGAAGCCTCGTGCGAAGGAGCTAAATTTGAGACCGCTGGCTCACGCCCACCGATTGCTCTCGAGACGAGGCTAACCCGACGCAGAAAATCTGCAGACTCCTCAGTTAGCCCCCCTGGGCATCTCGTGTTGGCCAGAGATTGGATATCGGCCGGAGGATGGCGATGGAGCGCCCAGACAATCAGGTCCTCAAATTTGTAGGACACCTCAAGCCCGGACCTGAGCTTGGAATACCCACTGGACACTGCAGTAGGAAGATCACGCCAGGCCTCCGCTACGGCCAGCGCATCGACCACATAGTCGGAAAAAGGCGTGGCAGGGGCTTCGCGCAGTGCGCTCCACACAAGCTCGTCGCTGAAAGCAAGGTGGTGATAATTGCCGGCAAGCGAGTGAGCCAGAATCGAGAAGCGCTCCTCAAACTGGTTGAGAGAACCATCGGGCAAAAGTACCTGCTTCTGCAGGCGATCGTAAAACCACAGTCGCTGACGGGGCGTACAACCAAAGAGCAGGCCTGGCTCGAGCAAAACCCGGGATGTGCGTTTGACCGCTTCGAAGTACCCTTCATAGTCGCTTTTGAAGTCCAATTCATGGAGCGGTTCAGAGAGGTCAGATGCAGCTAGCTTCCGCGATTGCGCTCGTTTGATTCGGCGGACATTGGCGTATCGGCTTACTCCAATCTGGTCAAAATTCTCCGCTGCCTGCTCCTCCCAAAGCTGATAGAAGCCTGGACAGCTAAATTCACCCTCCGCCGCGGCCATGAAAGACTTCACGGTTTCGGGAGGTAGACCCTTATGTGGGTACCAACCCGAGTTGCAGGCCTGTAAAAATTGGCAATCCCGGCAAAAGTCGTGCTCGAAACTCAACTTGTTGTCGAGTTCGCTGTTGTTGCCCCAAATCACCTTCAACGCAGCATTGGCATCGTGTGCATTGAGGTTGATGTAAGGCTTAAGGGCCTCAGTACCGGTCTGATTGGGGTTCAGCGACAGCTCCCCGCGCTGATCCCAGTGAAATTCGTAGGCATCGTTCAAGGTGTTCTGAGAGCGCGATAGCGTGCGCAGGGACTTCCTCATGTCGTCGAGATGATCGACAGTAAGTCCGTATGGCTCACCAAGCTTGGAGAGGGTTGCGATGTAGTTCGCTACGTCCCGGTATTGGGGTTGCGCCTTCTCAAAATAGGATTTCCCCGAGCCCCAGGGGAAAATCATATCGCAGGTGGCATCGGTGACACCGCGCTTCACAAAAGTATCGATGATGTACTGAGGGCCAAGGTCGATTAAGCCCTGCCCCATCACCAGCACCAGGTTCAGCATGTTGCAGTCACCCAGCGCCTCAATGCGCTCCAGGTACTTAGGCAGGATGGCCATGCCCTTGCCGAAGCGACCGCTTTCCGGTCCCTCGAAGGGGATCGCGATATCCATTGCGGGGTGATCCTTGAACTCACGCAAAAGTCCAAGATAGCGATCATCCTTCCACATCAGATTCGAACAGAAGGTGAACTCAGTCTGGATGCCAACGCGATTGAGGTCATCAACCTGGGCAAGCACCCATGGGAGATTTCGCTGCCAAAACTCAAATGGCATCAGGGTCGCTTCACCACCTAGAACGTCTAGGTGAAGATAGGTAACCGACTGATCCAGATGGAAAGCCTCAATGATGACCTCAACAGCCCGCCGAAAGGTCGCTTCGTCGATATATTCCTTCCTGCGCAGCAGCTCAGGCTGGATGTAGCAATGCTGGCACGACAGGTTGCAATTGAGGTTTGTCGAGATGGTGGTCGACATCATCTCGATTGAGCGATTGCGCGGCAGTGCGAAGGGCTGAATATTCATACCCTAATAGTGGGAAGCTACTGCCCCAATTTGAGCCTTTTCTGAAAAAAGCTTTCCGATCGATATTCAGTGACTCACACGCCTGCGCTCGATTCTCGCCCTGGCCCTATCTTCAAGATAGAGATGGCGTGATAGCTGACCTACAACCGGGTGTGATGTCGAATCCCCATCCTCGCCGGCTGTTCGCCTTGAATGACTCAGGACCCAACGCACAAGCTCTGTATTGTGGCCGGCGACCAGGATGTCAGAGTTGCTAAGCCCCCTGGACAGAAGATCACCTTCTGCCCTAGCTAGGAGGTCAGCCAGCGGGTCACCGGGGTTGCTATCTACCCAGGTCCAAACAGCATGGGCAGAGACGGTGGCGCTAGGCAGATCCTGATAAACAAGGTGTTCGATCAAAACCCGCTGCTCAGCCGTACTCAACGCAAAGACATCATCATCTGCGATCGTTGTCGAGGTGCCCACAGCTTGGTAGGCCCATATCCGCTGAATGATCGGTTTTTGATAAACACACCGAGCAAGCACGTCTACCGAACCTCCCTGCGTTTCTTTCAACCACTCGGAAAAGGCCGGCCCACTTACGACAGGTTCCACAAAGTGAGTGGTAGGACGGCTTGGGGTTTGGACCACCAAAACCAGCGAGTTCATTTCCGCGTTGTGGCGCGCCTGGGCCGGGTCAAAGGAGCCGTGACGGTCCTTCACCTTGGTCCAAAGCTGTTTGTACCCTGGGCAATCATCACTGTCCCACGCACGGACGTCTGCTGGCTCGGCGATACGATAGTGATACCAGCCGCCGGCACATGCAGAGTGGTATTCACATTGGAAACAATAGCTGTGGTACCGGGATAGCTTGTTGTCCAGTTCCTGCGTGTTGTCTGCGAGCACGCGGTATGCCCAGTCTTTGTCGCCGACGTAGATTTTTCGATCTCCTAGCGCCGCCTCATCCGTTGTCTGATTGGCATTGAAGGTAGTCAGCCCATCGGGTTCGACCGCGAGGTCATACCGGAAATTTCCGATGCACTGGTAGCTGGTCCCTCTGAATACCGCTCCGGACATTTCATCCGCCGGCGTAAAGGTAATTCCTGGAGGAGCGATGTCGAACAGCCGGCAGAGGTAGTCACTCATCTCCTTAAACGAAACCATGTTGGGCTGCCAGAAGGTTCGACCGGAACCATACGGACTGATCATCTTGATGCTGAAGTCCGTGATTCCAAGAGGGAGGAACGTTTCCAGCAGGTAATCTGGGCCCATTGCGACGGTGGTCTTAGTCAGGATCACATCGAGGATCTTCTGCCTGGCATTGATGGACCGTACCGTTTCAGCCCAGGGCGCCATCAGCTTTAGGTTCTTGCCAAATCGGTTGGTGTCCGGCTCCCAGGACGTGTAGATGGCCATCTCCGGCCAGTCACCATACTTGTTGAACAGATCCACGTACTCGCCGCGGTGCTTATCGTTTGCAAAGATGAGGTTGGTGAGGACGTTGATTGAACCTGGCGTTTTGAAGCCGGCATTGAACTCTCTGCATCGATTCAGAGCATAAGGGAGATTCCTCTCCCAGTACTCGACTGGAAGCTTAGTGATTTCACCGCCGATCAACTCCCACTCGACCTCCTCAAGGCCCGTGTCTAGTGCCACCAGTTCGGCAACACTGTCAAAGACCGATCGGAATACCGACTCATCCATCTGATAGGGGTTACCCAGCTCTGCAGGGTCGATGTAACAGTGAGTGCAACGCCTGTTGCACCACCTGGTCGCGGTGATGCTGATGTTGGCCTGGTTCACGCGAGAAGCTTTATGCACTTTGCAACCTCAATGAATCCCAGAGTCGTAGCCCCCCAGCACACTCACCAGAACCGTCGAAAACCGGCACGTGAGCGGGACCGCCTCTGCAATAGCTAACGTGCTGGCATTCCCGGCAAGCCCGCACACGCTTACGCTCGTATGAGACGCGGCTAAGCCGATTCCTGGATGCGATCATCTCGTTGATATCGACAAGGTGCAGATCCCCAATGAAGGTCTCATCCAGGTCGGAGTAAAGCGGGTTCGTGGTGACAGTCCCATCAGGGTTGAGTGTTAAAAACCGATCCTCAGAAAGGACGTTGAACTGCGTGTTATCTGCTTCGATCTTCTGCTCAAAAGCGCCTATTCGTATGCCTGATTCTTTGAGCTTTGCGTAATGGCCATCTCTCAAATCCACAAGGAATGACCATGCTTCCTGGTATGGGACGGTCAGTGGCAGCGCGGGTGTACTGCTAGCGTGGTAGATAGGGTCTTGAAGAAATCTGCTGAAGTCCACTGAGATGTCGAACTCCCAAGCCTTACATTGGCTTTTCAGCATGAGGTCGGCCAGGGCTTGAGTACCCATTCGAACTGTCTCAGCGTTGAGCTCCACGTTCACTACACAGGGAATGCCCTCGATCCAAAATTTGTTAAGGCCGGCAAGAAAACGCTCCTGGTAGACAGCCTCTGATCCCGCCAGGCTAAATTTGTGGCCCAAAGCAAACGTTGTCTCTACAAGCCCCCCGAACTCAGCTCGAACCATAGCGACAAGCCAATCTGGTACCGAGAAGCAGTTGGTCACCATCGTCTGCCTTGCGCAGGGGAGAACTCGCCGGGCTGTGTCGATGAGAAGCTGCATTGCCTGACTGCCAATTACTGTAGGCTCGCCGCCCTCCCAAATCAGAGTGCATTCGCGCTCATGCCAAAAGGAGGATCTGAGAAAGCGCTCGAGCGTCGCTACAGTCAGCCTCTCCTTGGCTGAACGATGCTCATCAGTGAGATAGCACCGCTTGCAGTCGACATTGCACTGTCGGGTGACATTGATGAAGCCCACTGCCTCGGATCGCATACATGCCTCATAGAGCAGGCAGCTTGACGCTGCCTGCATACGCTTAGCCGACAGCGATCAGTCCACTCGGAGGAGTAGGTTTCGGCGGGGTTGGTGGAGGTGGAGGGGCGATAGCCTCGCCAGCCACCAGAATGACCTCCGCGATCGTTGCCATTTCACCAGCAGCCAAGGCAGCTACCTTAGGCGCAACTCCAACCGCTTCAGCCAGCCTCGTCGCAGCTGCGCTCGGTTGCGTAGTCTCGCGGTCCAGATTGATTCGTTCGTTGAGTTGGGTGGCATCCTCGATCGAGGCCCAGAGCGATTTCAGTGCTTCCGGCCCCCCGGCCACAGAGCTGGCCATCAAGCACAGTGCTTTGGCCAGCGACGCCTGCTGGGAGTTAGGCGTACGCACTCGCTTACCACTTGCACCACTTTCCTCAGAAGTCGCTGGATCGACCTCCTGCACAGCAGCCGCTTTGCCGTTATCGGACTCATCCGCCGGCGCGGCCGGCTCTGGGAGCGGGTCAGGGGGCAGATACTTGTCCAGAACAGTGTGAATAGAGTTCTTCAACTCAAAAAGCATGCCCGCAGCATCCGCGGGTCTGAGCCCAGTCACTTGCGCGAGGATGCGAATCATGTTCGGGAACGGGGTCCGGGTGTCGAGTTCGGCCTCGAGGATGCTCGCTCTCGCCTCCATAAACTGAAGGTTCTTCAAGTGGAGCGCCTTAATGGTTTGCTCTACCAGACCCTTCGTGAAGTCAGGACCATTGACCTCATAAACGACCGCCTCGATACGAGCTTTCACATGGTCCATTACAGGCTCGGACATAGCGTCTGTGTAGAGCAGATTCATCAAGTCGTCGGTCGAGATGACCGCTGGCTTGTAACCCATTTCCACGTAGAGCAAATATTCCATGTACCCATCGATAGGTGACACACGGACGTTGCTGTTCGCACTACCCAGGGAAAGGCGTGCGTACTCAGCGATCAGGTCGCAATAGGCCTCTACCCTTTCGTCGACAACGGTCGCGTTGGGTGGAGGCAAGAGATTGATGCTCAAGCCAGACGACTCTGCAAGGAAGATGACCTCCTGGGCCTCAACAGTAGTGTCATAGGGAACATCGATCGAGCCGATACCGACTGTGCCAGTAGCCAGAATCAAACTGAACTCAAAGCACTCGCTTGGCATAGCCGGGTCGTTGTCTGACGCTTGCAATAAGAGCCCGATAGACCGCGCGTCCAGTGGGACCTGATTGAATTGCTCATCGCATACAACAGCTTGATAGGCCACATTACGCAACGGCTTCTTGGCACCCTCCTCAGTGATGAGACGATGCTGCTCGGTGAACTCAACCCTCAGCTCGGATACCCGCTTGTTGAAAACGTAGGTGTACCGATGCTCAGGTGGAATCGACTCGTCGTCGTGATTCGCTGGTGCCGAAAACAGTGGGGTGCTTGCTGGGGCATCCGGCTGAGCAGTGACAGGCCCGGGGGCATTCTCAGCACTGCTGTCAGACACTGCTGCTTGAGATGGCTCAATGCCGAATAGCCGCTTGAGGACTCTGAGGGGGGAAAACTCGCTTTTCATATCGCCTTACCGCCAGCCCCGCGCGCCGTGACATGCGCCATGGCAAGCGCCGTGACAAGCACTGTGGCAGTAGCCCCAGTCGCCAACATTAGTCGAGTCCATATCCTTGGCTGTCGCTGTGGCTGCCAGGAGCATGTTGTCGATGCGCGGGAGCGCATCATGCTGGACAACAGTGTTTAGAGTGTCCGCATGCCGTTCGACCATGGGCTTGATCGGGTTCATCTCAAGCAACTGGCGCATTTTGGCAACCTGTGGGTCGGCCTCTAGCTCAGCCTGGGATTCGGTGACTTTAAATCTGGTATCAGCGTTGTGGAACGCTGAGATTGCAATGGCGCTCACAGCCATGGCAGCCAGCACCCTGTTGGGTGTGAATTTGCTCATTTTGTGCCTTCTCTCCAGATATTCAAAGCGGCCCCCTTCGGAGCCGACAACTCACCCATTGCCGAGCTGCGGGACTTGGATGTTGCAATATTTGCCCCGCCACACCCTTTGCACGCCAACTGAGTTGGTGCCGTGGCAAAGGAATGGGCAGAACGGACGAATGATGGGATGGTACAGACTCACCTCAAAAACACGAAGCCAAAATGGTGCTGCGAAATTCTGCCAGCAACCGCTAGCTGCCCACTGCGATTAGGGAAGGCTCATCAGACATCGCCAGCTGCTGGTTAATGAGCTTGAACGCCGTGTACCCGCCAGCGCACTCGCCACTCTCGTCGGTCTTTGGGGTCGCCATACAGCCTGAGCTGCAGATGGGTTTGAACTGACAGGTGAGGCAGTCCAACTGACGCTCAACCCGCAACTCAGTCAAACGTCCTGGCTGCGCAGTTACGGTACCTACAGCGTTGCGATTGTTGGACTCCGATGTAAGTGCAGTGCAGGCCTTGTAGTAGCCGGCCTCGTCGAACGTATGGAATCTGGTATCGCATACCCCTGAAAGGCAGCCATATCCACCTCTGTCACCGCGGCGGTGCCGGCGCACGCTCTCGATTAGTCCATCGAGAGGAGAAATGTGCAGGTCTTGGAGATGGTCTCGTGGCGTGGCGACATACTGCGAATACGCCATCGCGAATCGTGCAATCCAAAGGCTGTACTGGCGGTTACTCACACCTATCCGGGGCCAGTTGGTTATCGCATAACCTGTTTTGGTGAGCCGCTCAAAGTGGACATGTCGAATCCCTTTGGCACGTAGGAACTCGATCAGCTCCGCAGGGTTTCTGAATTGGTCAATCAAGATCTTGGTCGTTGTAATGACCAAATACGGCTCCAACCCTTCTGACTGGAGTGCTTGGAGGTTGGCCCAGAACCTGTCTTCGAATTCGGTATTGGACTCAGGCTTGCTAGCTCGGGTCCGACGAATCACTGGATCCCAGGACACTCCCACTACCCCATCAAAAAACTCGCGATAGAGTTCAGCCCACCGCAAGTCAAAATTCATCAGGTTCGTCTGGAGTGAGAAAACCACCTTGAAGTCAGGAAGCTCGGCCCTGAGATAGACCACAACCTTCCTCATGAACTCGACACCAACAAGAGTCGGCTCTCCACCATGCATCTGAAACAGAATGGTGTCGCCAGGCACTGCGAATGATCGAACCTTGGCGGGGATCGCTTCGATGTGCGCCATGTCCATACGTTTCGGATTATTGGGAATGAAGCAGTGCTCACAGTGAAGGTTGCAGGCCTCAATCAATCGAACGTAGACCATGTGGTCAAAGTCAGGGGCTCCGATGCTCACTGGATTCGCTCTATTCCGTAGGTGTAGGGGTCGTATCGGTAGACTCCTGCTCCAGCCAGATAGGCCGACGCCAGGCGGAGGCCATCTGGACCGCTCAAGAAATCCTTCACGTGCACTAAATGGGAGCGATAGCCCGCACACTCCCCCGTGCCTGTGTGCACTTGGTGGGAAGTGATCGGACAACCAGACTTGCACCAGGAGCGGAACTCGCACCTACGACAATGGTTCTCGATATGGTCGATGAACTGCACTTTGATCCATCCGAGTCGAGCGGGGCTGGACTGGAAAGCGTCGATACCATCTTGTGCCTTTGGCCAGGCATCCACCTCGTACTCCATCCGATCGGGGCAGGAGTTAAGTGACCCATCAGGGTTGATGACGAGGAAATCTCGCTGGCAGGTCCCCCCCCATCGCTCACCTGGCTGGGCATTCATCACGCCGGCGATTGATGCCCCGACCGCGTTGTTCGTCACGCAAGAGCCGGTTTCGCGGAGGTCCGCCATGGAAAGATCGAAGAGTTCACGCAGAAAGCCGGCGTGCTCCCTATTGTCAGGGCGATTCGCATCACCACCCTGGCTGTTATAGCGCTCAATGTTGAAATGGCGGAAGCCGTTGTTCTTAAACCAAGCGTAGATATCCTGGGCGCGGCCCATCTCGCCTCGGGTAGGGACCATTACTGGCCCGACCTCCAGTCCATTGCTTCGGGCAAGGCCAACCTTCTCCATCCAGAGATCGACGTAACGGTCGCTAGAACCGTTGATAGTTCTACCTGAAAAGTCGATTGAGGAGCCTACAAAGGAGCCGCAGCGCTCGTGTAGAAAAGCCATGTGGCTCGGGCGCAACGGGATCAACGATGTTTGTATAGACTCCTGGATTTCCAACCCCTTCAAGCCTTCTCGAACCGCATTGGAGAACTCATAAAGAACCTCCGATGCCAACGTGAGCGGTTCACCACCGTGGTAAAGGATCGATACCCGATCATGGCCTTCACGAGCAGCCAACTCGCGAATGAGCTGGAGCGAATGCTCCAGCGTTTCAGGCGACATGCGACTCTTAGTGGACCTGACGTCTTCAGGCAAGTAGCAGAAATCGCAACCAACATTGCAGTAGTTTGTCGGCTTGAGATAGACCTGCAACATCAGGACACCATGGCCAGAGCCGCTACTCGAGCGCGAGCGTCGGCGGGAGTGATGCCTAGCTTGAGGAGCAGCTTGTCAGCTTCACCGCTTGCAACGGACTGTTTCAGTCGCGTGAATACCATTTTCCAACTCTCGCAATATCCAAATTTGCCGCCCATACCGCGATCGAAAAGTACTGCGTCTCTCGCACAGCCACCTTCGCACTCGCTAAAGTGCTCACATGACCTGCAATCGACAGGGAACTTGATCTGCCGGCGCATGATTTCCTGAGAGGCTGGTGACGCTGATAGAGCCGATACGATCTCTTCGGGGGGGTAAAACTTGACCTCTACCGGGGTTGGGCCTTGCACCTCGCCTGTGAGGATGTTCCCGAAGCGATACCTAAGGTCCCCAAGGTCACTGAATTCACTGCAATTGAAAACTGAGCCATCGGGGTCGATCGTTAAGAATTTACCACCGCACGACTTGGTCCATGGGCACAGTGTGCTGCGGTACCCCGCCACTTTCTGAAGCATCAAGTCCAGAGGAGTTATGTTGAAAGTCGGAAGGTCTGTCACCCATCGATCATAGAGATCAATCAGCATCTGCCCGTAGGTCTTAGGCGCGATCAGCATTCCCGAATCACGCACTCGACCTGCTGGGTAGGCGTAGTTGAAGCGGATGTCAAAACCGTAAACGCCGTAAGACTTTGCTTTATCGTACATTTGGGATGCCGCTGGGGCGGCCCCTTCGTCATACACACCGATGACAAGAGGGCGGAAACCGTCGCCAATGACCGCGTCCATTGCCTTCCAGAAAAGGCGGTCGTAGGTATCGGCCGAACCTTTAACGGTTCGGTACTGCTTATACGGGTCGAAACTTGTGGAAATTCGCCCCTCGAACACTTCTTCGAAGACCCCTTTCCACCGATCAGATTTATAAGCCAGTAGATTTGTCTGAATGGCAAATTTGATCCCAGGATGCTTTTGCAGAGCGTATTGGGAGCACTTACGGTAGAACTCTGGTTTCATCAGCATCGGCTCACCGCCGTGCCAGATCCACTGTACATTCGGGGTAAACGAATCTACCAGGCGATCGAACATCAGCCGAAAGTCGTCAAACGTCCAGCCTGCATTACCGTCTGGGGGCGCTGAGCAGTAGGTGCAATCGGCGTTGCAGTCCTTGGTAGGCTTAGCAATGATGACTGAGTACGGCACTTGTCGGTTAACCTGTAATGGATGCCGCCCCTAATGGGGCGTTATGGGTAGTAGCAGTACACATCTACTAACGAATCAAGCTTGTTTCGCTCTTCAGCTGTACCCCAAATGTCCGTCTGAACGATCCACATGGAGCCGTTATCGATCAAGCGATACACGAATCCAAAAATGCCGCTACCAGTCACCCCAGGATCGTAACCACCCGACATCATGCCCGGACGCAGAGAAGCTTTTGGAACTCCACCGTTTGAACATGTTGGCTTTATAACGCCCCAGCCATGCCTGACAAGGTAGGTGCCCTTCTGAACATAATTAGGCAACAGATCTGAGAGGAGAGCATTGTTACGGGTCCGAAGCTTGATGTTATCAACCGTCAGGATATTCCCCGGGGCAATGCTGACATCATTGGTAGCCGACGCAAGGTTTAACGAACCGTTCTGGGCAGTGATAGTGGGGTTCGCGGTCGCAAGCTGGATGTCACCGCCCTCGGCAATAGTCTGCCCACCCATGTAGAGGGTTGCCCGCATCCGGTTATCTTCAGCATTACCAGTAGAGACGCGGCTTAATTTAGAACTCAGAGCCGGCTCTGTGCCAGGGACACCAATGGTGGTTTTGATGGTGTGATTAGCAGTATCAGTAATGGTGGTCGACGGCAGTCCATTGGCAACGTCACCATCCCAGTCCTGAATGATGTTCTGTGTAATGCTGAAGGTGTATGTGGTGCATTGGGTGCTGATTGGGGCATTGAACTTGTTTTTGTTGCTAACGCCAGAAAGCATTGGAGGCGTGGTACCTTCCAGCACGGACTTGGCATTTGAACAGGTCGAGTCACCCGGCCAAGCACCATTCTTCATACGGTAAGTGCGAGCAGCATCCAAGACGGCTTGCGTTTCCTGGATGGTTAAGCCCGTGCGCTTTTCGTTGATAGACTCCATGAACTTAGGCACAGAAAACATAGCCATGAGCGTCATGATGGCCAAGACTACCGATAGCTCGATGAGCGTAAAGCCGGACTGGCCTTTGCTACTGCTGAGGTCAGCGCGTTTCTTCATCGTGAAGCATCCGTTTTTGGTTAACAACCCAAGCTGGGTAAGCGGAATTTTTTGTGCGAGTAGAGACAATCACCCTGGTCTTCCCACCTACTGTTTCGGTGACATATCCACCGTAATTATCCTGGAGGAAAGGAAGGTCGACTGCTACATAGCAACGAGCTGAGTCGAATTTGACCATTATCTTAGTGCCAAGCGGATTGTCAGCAGGTAAGTTATAATCTGCCGTGAGCTTTGACTGTAAAGTGGCAGTAGTTGACCAAGCTGGCATGCTGGCGTAGGTGTGAGTGTACTTGCCTGAACTGTCTACTGTTGTGCTCAAAACTTTCGTGCGCGCAATATCGCACACTTGCAGAACTGTCCTAGCCTGGCCTAGCGATGCTTCGATTTTAGCCTCGGTCAATCGTTCCAACGATGGCGGAAGAACTGCAACCGCAAGCACCGCGATAATAGCTAGCGCGATGACGATCTCGATAAGAGTGAAACCCGCTTGGGCGCGCCGGTTATTCACATTTGCTTCAACGCAGAGTTGAGGTTCACAATCGGCATGTAGAAGCCGACAGCAAACATCATGATGGTCAAAATCATCATGGCGAAGCCGATTATCGACGCAGCACGGCTAACGCGGGCAGAGTATTCGAGGTAGTAGGCTCGCAAGGCTTCGTTGAGGTTTGTCAGTACAAGGTCACGACCACTTGGCCCCTGTTCTTCAAACCCTTGAAGGTTCTGATGGACGATTGGCGGCCATTCTGGACTGTCAAATACATCAGAAAGCTGTCGACCCTCGTTCAGCCGGTCAGATGCCTCTACGTAAAGTCGATGCGTGAGTCCTTTTGAACGCGTTGCCAGGAAACGGAAGCTTTGTAGGTTGTTAAACCCGCTTGAGAGCAAGAGTTGGTAGGACGTAACAAAGTCCAGCCCGCGGGATACCTTCATTCGCTCGTTGATGAATGAGAAGCCTGGGAGGGTACGGATATTGTCCCAGATCTTCTCTCGGAAAAGATAAATCCCTGCAGCCCCGGCAATGAGGAAAATGAAATATTGGGTGTAAAGCATGTGCAGGAACATGATCAGATTGCTAAGCGAGTTGAGTTTCAGCGGAATCCGCTGAACCTCGATGAAATCGTGGATAGTGCTGCCAGCCCAAAGAGGGATGCCAATCATGAAAAGGGAACCAAGAAGGGTGTAAAGCAGACCTTGCTGCATCGCTTTGCCAAACTCTTTCTTGGCGTTGATTCGCTCTTGGATAGCCTTCGCTGCTCGGTAAAGTGAATCCGACAGCCTGCCGGCTTTATCACCGGCGTCAGCGATGAGAATAGCCGTCTCATCGAATCGAAGCTTGGTAAAATATTCCTTGGGTGTTTCGCACCGATCAATTTCATTAAATGTCAGACCAAGGCGACCAAAATCAACCGATTCTTTGATCGCCTTGCTGATCGTTTTACCAGACGCCAGCTTTGAAGCAATTGCTGACAACATCAAAACCTGTTCGATAGGTGGGAATTTCTTCTCGAACGCGGCCTTAACAACACCCAGATGGTCAACCTTGACTTGCTGGATGAACGCAGGAGGACGTCCGAAAAGTTGAATGGCTTGCTCGCGAGATTCAGCCTTGATGGAAGAAGAAGTCTCGATGCTCCCAGACTCTCCAATGTAGCTAATCAGCCAGTAAGCCATTCTCTCACCCTCAGATCAGTTGCAGCGGTACGAAACAGCGATTTGAGTGTTGCCCGTGGCGGTAGCCGACTGGACGTTGTTAGTGGCGTTGAGGGCAGTAGCCAAATCGGACGCAGTTTTCGAGTCGGTCGAATCAATGGTGTAATTGATTGTCACCAGATTCGATGTTACCGCGCCTACGGACCAAGCAGTGTTCCATACAGTGGTCTGCGGCAGTCCGCGCTCAAGCAGCAGGGCCTTGGTGATGGTAGTAGCGCTGCAGGTCTGGGTTCGCGAAACCTGGCGCGTGATGGCCGAGGGGAAGTCCTTCTCGAGCTGGGTGAGCGCGGTGCTGTACTTGGCGTCTTCTTTGTTCTGCATCAGGCCAGGAAGGATTGCTGCAGCGAGCAGCGCAACGATCGCAATTGCGACCACGATCTCGAGCAGAGTAAAGCCCTGTTGCTTCATGCGTTTAGCGGCGGTAGATACTCGAATCTTACGGTTCATCTCTGAGTTGCCTCGGTGGTTATTACTTAGGTTTTTGAGCAGGTCTGCAGAAGCGGACGCTGGTGTTCCTTTCATCATTCAGGCGCCACCGAGGCGGAGCCGTTGATGACAGAGGCGAGAACGATGCTGGAGCCGGCACACCAAGCAGACCTTGGATCCGGCCCAGGCAACGGCCCTTCCCGCCCTGTTCGAGGGAGGCGCTGTCTGTGCGATAGATTGTCTTGGATGCAGCAGCAGAACGCTATCCAAAACACCCCTCCCAAATTCAGCTATAAACCGACCCATCAGATGTGGGCCGAACGGTCAAAGCTGCGGGTGATGCCGGAGTTCGTTGGACGAAGCAGGTGATGAGAGATTGGATGGGCCCGCAGTGGCCTTGCCGGCGAGCACTCGATCGCTCATGTATGGGCGAAGATGGGCTTCCAGCTCCTCAAAGCTGGTCACACCGGCCTTTACCAGCCGCAGCCCGTCATCCCACAAGTCGAGGAAAGTCCCGTTCGCAATGGACTCCCGGCGAAGAATGCTTGGGCTTTTTCCAGCCAGAATCGCTTCCTGAATTTCTGGCGTGAACTCGAGGATTTCCAAAATGCCAGCTCGACCGCGCATGCCGCCGGAATCTTGCCCGCAGGTCTGGCAACCCTTAGGGTTAGCCTTGTACAAGATGACTTCGGTGGTACCACCAAAAATCTTGTTCGAACCGTAAAGTGCTGCCTTGGCATGGTCATCTTTCAGACGATACTCAACCTTGCAATCCGAGCAGAGGCGGCGAACGAGACGTTGCGCAGCAAACGCCGAGGTGTTTGCTGCGATGATGTCCACTGGAATCCCCATGCGATCGAGGCGGCCAATTGACTCGTGAGCATTGTTAGTGTGAAGGGTCGTCAGAACCAGGTGGCCAGTCATGGCAGCGCTATAACCAAGGTCCGCTGTTTCCCTGTCCCGCATTTCACCCACGTAAATGACATCGGGGTCTTGCCGCAAGATCGAACGTAGAGCATCCGCAAAGGAAAGGTGTTTGCCACACTCAGTATGTGTCATACCTTCGTGGAGCATTTCAACAGGCTCCTCGATGGTGTGATAATTTCGATCAGGGTTGTTACGGTAAGCATCGAGAAGCACTGCTGCCAGGGTTGTTGTCTTGCCCGAGCCTGTTGGGCCAGTCAAAGCAATAAGTCCATTCGGCTGATTACCGAGGCGTCGAAGAATGTCTTCGTTCAGCTTTGAAAGCTCGAGCAGATTCAAATTGGCAAGCTTTGAGTTACTCCCGAGCAAACGGAGAACCAGCTTTAAAGCTTTTTCAGACCCACGCTGGACCGGGATAGAACTCAGACGAAGGCTGATTTTCTTGTTGCCAGAGAGATCGAACCCGAATTTACCATCCTGGGGGATGCCTGTTTCGAGGGTCAGGTTGCAATAATTCTCAATTGCGACTCGACACACTGAATCATGCAAAGTGTTAAGGTAACTTCTTTGGGTTCGTAGTTGACCGTCGATTCGATATCGAACCTGGATGCGGTCGCCCTGCGTTGGCTGTAGATGTATGTCCGTTGCATCTTTCGACGCCGCATCACGAATCAGATCATCGATGCGTTTACCCGCCCGTTGCTTAGCCGCTTCGGTGTCCGTGGAAATTACATCTTCGTCATCAATATCCGTATTGCGGAGGCCGTCGAGTTTTCCAGCACCAATAACTCCAATACGAAGTTCACCCTCCTGCTTCAGTACACCTTCGCTTTTTTTGTTCCTTGCCCAGGCCAAGGCACGGCCAATCGTGCGCTGGTCCAAAGGGTTGGTCAGGAAGACAATTCCGTTATATACGCAGAAATTATCGGAAATATCCGGCATCAAAGCCTTCCGACCTTCTTCAACCTCTGTAAAAGCAGGTCTCCCCAATGCTGTGGATACAGCCGCTACAAGCGCATCCTCGTTATTCGCCATTCGGCCAATGTCGGGGATGATCGATTCCATAGACTCAGAAATCGGGAGTGACTGCGCTTGTGAGAGGGTAATTTTTCGCTCGGTGACCAGCAGTGTCAGAATCCTCTTCTGCTGCAGCTCTACGCCTTTAATACGTTCGTCAATCATATCAATCGTCCGCATAACGTTTAGAATTGGTCCAGTCGATAGATACGACCTGTGTACCCTTCGGCCCCTTCAAATAGGCTTTATCAACCGAAAATCGGACTAGTTTCATGTCGTAGACTTTTTCACCGGTACGCACAACACGATCACCGTCACTGGTCGTGAGAATTACCGAGTCGCCCCGAACTTGCTTCAAGGCAAGTACCTTCTTCTCATCATCTTCGGAGGCAGGCTGGACTTGAGGCTGTGGCTGCTGCTGCCCCGCTCCAGGCCCGCCTGGCATTTGCATGCGCTGTTGCTGGCCGAACGGGGACGATGGCATAGCCGGCGTAGCGCCACTCATGGTTGGCTGATCAAGCATGAATGGCATTGCATTCGGAACAATTGGAGATCCGCTGCTTTGGAAAGGGTTGGCTTCCGGGCCTCGGGCTTTTGTGCGTACTTCGATACCCAATTTCTGAATAGTATCAACCCCGACTGGATTGCCGTCGGCATCTACAATGAACCCAGCATCGGACATTTTCTTGTAGGCTTCAGCCATGTCCGCCTGGAGCTTCAACTGGTCACGCTTATAAACCATGGTGTTCATGGTCTTTTGCCGATCCAATACTTGATCGGCGTCATCGGCAACTGCAACAGAGGAAACGACTGCAGCTAATACACACAATGTGAGTTTCGGATTGATTTTCATCTCAGGTCCCTACAACCGTAATGTTCAACTTCATAATTCCGCCAGAGATTGTGTAGTCATACAAAAACGTCGGAACCTCAGATTGGATCTTTTTGGCCACGCCCATAACTGCACGCGGGTCGCCACTCAATTGTGCGGTCCAATTTCTAAGCGGGCCAGAGTACGAATTCATCTGCTCGCCTTTTGCCATTTCATCAAGAGGCTTAAATTCAATCCCATATAGAACTGCGGAAGCATTCGCAATTCTCCAGGAGCCCTCGAGCTTTGGCAGAACTGGAACCTTATTGATCTCGTCAATTTCGTTTTGCAAGCTGCTATTGACGCGATCAACCTGACCATAGTCGTTTGGCAACTTACGGTCTTCGCCCAAAGAAAGAGTTACCTTTGTAGCGGCAATGGCGACAGAAAGCACCGCCATATACATCGCCCCAGTAAACATTGACTCGGGGCGACCAGCCTTGGAGCGCTGACCAATTGGCTTTTTGAGAAATGAAAGATTAATGGGGCACCCCCTCATCTGGCGAGACTGTTAACAGATATCCCATCTGTGGGGTAAGCTCCGCTGTTACACCAGGAATCTTTGACGACAAATCAGCTGGGAAGTTATCCCGCGTAATGAAAGTGTGTGATCCCGTGAAACCGTTTGTGTGGCCAGAAACCGTTGGAGTTGAGATCTTCGAGTCGAACGCAAGCACCGTGTCAATTCGATCAATCACAGCGCCATTATCCGGTCGGCGCGGAAGGCGCTCTTTCAGCAGGCCAGCCGCTCTTGCTTCCAAATCCACACCTAATTGTTTTTTGGTCGTGTATTCCGCCATGTTCATTCTATACACGGAATGCATTGTGTAGTTGAAGGCTGCGGCAGCGAATGCGATTACCAGGCAGATCGATCCTGTCAGGTACCACCGCTTTGTTTGCTCATGCTGCTTCTTAGAAAATAGCTCAACCCTTGTAAAGGCAGGTGACGCAGGTAGCTTAAGCTCTGCGAGTTCAACAAGGATTTTAGGAGCCGATGCTAAATCATAGCCGTAAAGGTCAGCTGAGTAGTTGTCGGTATACTCGAAAGAGCGCTTGATACTTGCTGGATTATTCCAGTCAGCGCCACTCTCCATTTGAAGGTATACACCACCAGCATCGCTGGTGGGGAACACCACAACCTCATGCCCCATGGGCACGAGGTTGTTAGCAAACAAAAGCTGCCAAAGGCCGTAGACATTCGTGCCCGGGAAGTTTTCGCGCAGCGTGCTGAGTTCATTCTCATCAATGTAGATCGCCGGACGTCCATCCAAACCGACCTGCTCGATGACAGTGAATACCTCAGCTTCACGGCCTACCGCTAGCGAATCAGTCCCAATCGCGTCACGAAAGATGATGACCTCTTCACCATCAATTGTGATTGGTATCCCAAGCTGAAGCTCAGCCATTACAGCGCACCTTCAACCAGGGTCGGGGTTACCACCAGTACAAGCTCGCGGCGCTCGAGATTGTTGTTGATGCCCTGACTGATCGGGTTCAGTACAGCCTTGGTCACCAGGTTCTGCCACGGCAGCTGGCGAAGCGCCTCGTTCATACGCTTAGTGATCAAACCACCCAGGTGTACGGACTGTCCGGAAGCAGTAATCAACTGAGTGCTGAATTCTTTGAGGTTGACCCGCGGGGTCTGGAACGAATAATCGCCAATCTGGATGGTGTCCGCCTCGTTCAGGTTCGAGATGACAGGCCAGACATCGACAAGCAACTGATCGTTGTCGAGCACGCGAACGGTCACACTCAGAGTCACCCCTACCTTCAGACGGCCCAGCTTAGGCGTTACTGTGACGTTCCCGCTTTCGTCCTGAGATTGCTCGACGTCAACGATGTACGTGAGTTCTTCACCCGCGTAGATTTGTGCCGGCACACCGTTCCGAACTGTGATGTTCGGCTGGTCCTTCAATTCAACACGGCCATATTGCTCAAGGAAACGCACAAGCGCCGTCGCGTTGACCTTCGAAGATTCATAGGTACCCTGGACGTTCCAGAATGGGTCGTCACTCGCCGGCGAGGTGTTGAAGATGTTCAACCCCAGGGGGTTACCGTTCACAGTCGACTTGACCAGCAGGTTCCAATCCACCCCTTTCTGCTTGCCGTCAGTGAGCAGTACGTCGTAAGCCTCTACCTGGACGTTAACCACCTTGGTCGACTCAGCGATTGCACGCTGGAAGTAGCGGTCCAGTACCTTCATCTTCGAAGGTCGGCCACCAGCAGTCACGATACCAACAGAGCGGATACCCTCAATGTATGGAGGAATCTCGTCCGAATCGCCAAGTCCTGCGATCGCTACAGGGGCTTGTACGTCGAAATTGAGCCCGCTTTGCATATTGGAAGAACTGCCGCCGCTACGGCCACCGATCGATGAGCTGTCTGCGCCCCCAGTAACCCGGCTAGGTCCACTCTTATCAGCTGCAGCGCCAATAATTTTCCTGGCGCCATCCATGATTTTGGTCCACTCATCCTCAGACAAAGTGAAACCGATCACGTTGCCTGTCGAAGTGCCAGTCTCTCGGTTGTCGTCATCACTATCGCCCGCTTTCGCACCACGAGTTTGGGTTGAAGCGATAACGTTGTTTACGTTCCTGGTCGAGGCGAACGCTGCAAGGTTCCATTCCCGGGTTTCGAAGCTACTTACGAATACCCTGTTGCCTTCAATCTTGATATCGAGATCACGGGTTCCTTCGATGTACTCGATAAAATCTGACAGAGGCATACCGTCAGCGGCGACATCGATAGTGTCGTTGAGGTTGACCTTCCCGCGCGGGATGATCGCGTAGCCAGGCAGCGTCTCAGCCAGCACTTGGCGCAATGCGATGCCCTTCTGAGAGAGGAACACCGGCTTTCGCTTGGCTGCATCCTCGGTTCGAATTTCTCGAACGTAGGTGTTGCCGCGCATCGCCTGCATCTTGTCCTGGGCGTCTGGACGCAACGCCCCGTGCTCAACCTCTGGGGAAAATTCGAATACGCTTTGTTGGCACCCGAGCAAGCCCGTGGCCAGTGTCATTGCAAGTACGATTTGCTTGAGCTTCATTGACTGGCCCTTATGGACGATCGGTGAGGAGGATCATTGGAGACGGGTTGCCCTGGGCATCCTTCAGGTCCCAGAAGTACTGGTAGCGGACCTTGGCATCACGAACAGATGCGGTCAGGTGTCGCAAAGCCAGATCGCGCGCATCGGTGGAGACAAACTGATATCGGCGAATCTCTAGCTCGGGCTTGCGATTGAAGTCCGTCTCTACTCTCCAGCCGGTCGGCATGATGCCGCTAACGATTTCCTTGATGGTTGCGGCCTGATACTCAGCAGTCACCGGCTCGTTCATCACGACCGTCGGATCAATGCGCTCAAGGATTACGCGCTTGTGAGCTGCCGACTCAATCACCTCGGCATTGTTCTCAGCGAGCATCAGCAACTGGTCGCTCTGAGCCTTGATGTTGGCGATGTCCGCCACCTGCTCATACTTCACGCGCTCAGCTTGGTGCTGAGCCTGGCGGTTCAACTCCAGAGCTCGTTCGATCTCGGCTTGCTGCGCGAGCAGATCATCACGCCGCTTGGCTGCAGTCGCTTCAGCTGTAGCCTTGGCCGCTTCAAGCTGACGCTCGGTCTCTTTTCGAGCGTTAACCAAAGATTTCTGGTTGGCTTCCAGGTCAGCCAGCGTTTGCCGGTACTTGCGCTCAGTCTCAGTTTCTTGAACCGATATCACAGGATCGTCTACTGACAGATCGAGCTGCAGGCCGTTTGCAGGCTTGGTTTGTTGGTAATCCACAGGTTGATTGATGTTTTGTGCCCGGCCGGCCTCATAGGACCGATCGAACGGGGACAAGGCTTGATTGCGTGCGAGGGCGCTATCGTTGTAAGCGCTATTCGACGCGTAAGCCGCTTGGCAGCCGATCATCAGTGCCAGAATGGACAGGGCATGCTTCACAACTAAATCCTTTGGAGGTGACTGTTATCCGTAATAGTGGAAAGTCACTGCTCCAAAAACGCGGTTTTGGTTGGAACTTTTCAAAAAAAACCGGCACCCTTTTTGAGTCCCCCCTTTTGGTGTAGCCGAAATGAGTTCTTCATCTCCTATGAAAACCAAATCTGCCATGTTCCCCATGATCGTGATGCTGGCACTGATCATTGGTGGGTACACGGCTTACCTTGTTGATGTTGGCGAGGAACTGAACTACCAGGCATCCGCCCTCGCGCCCGTTTGGTACATGTTCAAACCTCGCTTCCTCACCCAGCTCATTTCCGACGGTGGTTACGTGGGAACACTGGTTGCAGTCGGCCTGAACATCGCTCACACGTTTCTGTACGTCGCCGTTGCCTACACAACCGTCACCATCGGCCTAGCCCGCTTTTTCAAGCCGCGTAACGATCAGGCCAAGCCAGAGGCTGCAGTAGCAGCTGACCCTGCACTCACAGGGATCTACCCATGCGAGATTCCTGGGTCGACCATGATGATCATGATCCCTGACAGCAGGGACCCGAACACCGGGGCCATCATCGAGGGTGTGAAGGACAAGGACCCTTTTGAGCAGTTCTTCTTGAGGTGCGACCGGAAGCCAGTACAAACGGCCCGCCCTCCCCGGTCCCCTATCGAAAGACTGCAGGTGGCAATTCTTGAGATGTTGTCAGCTCACCCAGCTGTACCAGCTAGTGTTGGGCACCATCACGCTGACGCGACACTCGCCACACACTCCAGGGACATATCCAAAGCCGTTGCTGAGTACATGCATCTGAAGGGTTGGGTAGAGCCACTTGCTCGTGTGGCAGGGCTTGCCCATGACCTTGACAAGCTGTTGGCCTACCAGGAAAAGGAGCCGGGCGTATGGGTCAAACGGAAGGATGCTACTCACCACAACACATTCTCGGCCTACCTCATTCGCCAGCAACCTGAGTTTCAGGAGCTAGAGCCTGAGGATCAGTTCACACTTACTATGGCATTGCGTTACTACCACCAGCCGTACTCCCTGCCTACCAACGTTGGTGAGCGGGTTGAGCGCCTCATCAGTGCGATCCGGCAAGCTGACGGTAAAACCATTCAGTCTGAGAAGGCTGCTGGGATCGCTTCGGCCAAGGCTGCTCCAAACACAATCGACCTGGTAACACTGGCCATAGAGAAATTCCTGACCGCAGCAGACATCAATGGCTACCGCGGGGGACAGGCGGCTGGATGGACAAAGGACGCCTACGAATACGTGATCATTCCAATGTCTCGATTGATCGAGTCGATTGGTGAGTTTCTGCCAAACGAGCTCCTGCGCCAGTTGCAGCTGGGGGTGGATTCGCGGAACTTCAGTCACCCTTCAATCCCTGTCATCAGAGACGCGTTGGTTTCGCAGGGCCTCCTGATGAGCAAGATAAAGGATCTTGAATCGCCGACAGGTATGTTTGACGTCAAGGTAGGGGTCAAGCCATGGAGAGCCTGCGTCCTCCTGGATAAAGATCGAATCTCTGAACTGCTGCCCACCACGGTTCCAAAATGGGGGACCACAAAGTACGGCATGATCAAGATTCTGAAGCCGACTCTGGACAAGAATGACGGCGACGACGAAACGCCAGCAGCGGAAGCGGCCGGCTAAAAGATTCTGCATGCGAAAACTTTTCCCCGGCGCAACGCCGGGGATTCTGGAAGGTTAGGGAGAGCCTAGAATCCTGAGTGTTGCCTCCGTCCTTATGACCCTCTCGGCCCTATCCACCTCCCCCATATTATTCCAGCAGTGATACGCCTCCTCGTATTTCGCTTGGCGCTCTGAAATCCGGCAGAGGGTCGTTTGGTATTCGTCGCCAGGAAGGTAGTCATGAGCAAACTGCTGAAGCGTATCGTCCCGACCGGTTTCCCAGAGCAGCGCCACTACGGTATCAATGGCGTGCTTTCTGTTGTCGCCACTAATCCCAAAGTACTTGATCTTGAGTGCACCATCCTTGTCCCGGTACACGTACTGAGCAAGCCGTTGTTCAGCCAGGCCGTACTGGCCCATTTGTACCGCATGGTTCGCACCTGACACCTGGCTCTGATCCTCCTGGTCACCACTTGGCCCGCTGCTAGCGCAGCCAACCAGAGTGACCAATGCAAGCGCGATGCCGCCAAAGCCCTTGACCATGTTCAACCCCTGAAGTGATTGACGAGGGTGTATCCGCCGCCGGTGCCGAAGAGAAGGTTCTCCCTTGGCTGAAGGGATTTCAGGAGCGTAGGACGCACACCGAAGAGCTTCGTGATCTCCTGGTAGGATGCATCAGGGGTCTTCAACAGGAAGAATGTTGCAAAGTTCTTGAGCAGGTCCTTGGTCACCTGGTCAGGCTGTTGAACACCACACCAAACCCCAACACCGTATCCCCGCCCTTCTGTGCCAATCCTGTTGAATGGACTGATTGGAGAGGCTGAGATCTCCTTGATGTGCTTACCCTCATCCGCAATGAGGATGTGAGATGGGAATTTCGGGTTGAAGGAATTATTTCGCTTGGTCTCCATGACCCCCATCGCAAACACCTGGCTTGCAATGATACGCATGATGACCTGCTGGTGAGCCGGGCTGAGCGCTGTAAGGTCATACCGGTTGATTTTGCCAGCCTTGGGCTTCGAAGGGTTGCCGGTGAACAAGCGGCTATCGACCATACCCTGAATGATCGCTTTGAGGCTGAAGAGCGTCTCCTTTGACCAGTGCTCCCAATCCTCTCGAGCGCCCTGCCGACTCGTCAGCGCTGTGTAGTTGATCAGCTTGGACACATGCCCCTTGAGCGTTACCTCGAGAGTGTCTCTGATTTCTTGCACACGCTCTTCAATAGCAGCATTGGGCTCCTCTTCCATCTTCATCTTGCGGATGTCTTTGTCCGCTTGATTTCGCGCCTGGCCGAACGCCTTGAAAATATCAGCTACGGTGGTCGTATCCATGCCCCCAGTCAGGGCGCTGAAAATGAGGTCAATCTCATTGAGGACATCGATGAGGGTCGGTGAAGGCTTGGCCCAGGAATCAGGATCATCGTGGTCGATACCTGCCTTTAGGTAGACCGTTTTGAGGATGGCAATCAGGTAATTGAGCTGCTTCTGCCCCGCTTGGGGGTTGAATACTTTTACGAGCTCTTTGACGTACTCGATGGTCCGAACAACACCGCCACCCTCCTCCGTCCGCGGCACCTGCAGCGGGTTGAGGGAGCATCCATCAGCGTAGTAGTTGAATTTGATCTCATTGAAGTCCTCCGGGATGAGCATGTGAGCCAACCCGGTCGCTTCAAAGTTCGAGTGAGCGAAGTCACCCTTGATATCGATCACATGCAGGGTTGTGCCGCGTACGTACACGTTCGCGGCCATATGGTGAATCGAGTGGGTTTTACCCGCACCTGAGCCGCCCAGGAAAATGATGTTGAAGTTAGAGACAGACGGGTATGACCATACCTTCGGTTCCCCGGTTTTCGCATCGACGCCAATGTGAATCTCGTCGAAATGGGTAAGGCCAGTCGCGCGCCCTACACCCCGCGCTACCTCTGAAGGGGCGAATGCTGAAGCTTGATGCATTTGATTTTCTCTAGGAATGTCATGTCAGCGGCAATGCGCTGTGGGATGGTGTCGCCCTTGAACCGCACATAGGGAAACTTGCACGCGGTGCACTCGAGCTCCTCGTTGCGGAGCTTGGCCGAATTACCATTTGTGTCTGAGATCACCTGGACCGATTCGTCGTCGCCGCACTCACACTCTACGAGGATGCCGCTCTTGGCCAATCGGATGGCCCGATCATCAAAGTCACCGCGTACTTTTGCCGCAGGTTCAATGTCGTGGTTAGCACCGCCAATCAGGCCCAGGAAAAGATCAGTCCACTCTTCGTCGTGTGGTTTCTGGATTTCATATCCCCCTGCCTTCGCTTTCACACCGTGAAGAACGTGCGCAAGCTCATGCGGGATGACCTGCTGGATCATCACTTCAAAGTCCTGCATTAGGTAAAGACCTTGCAGGTTTAGCTTCACGATGCCATGTGGTTGCCCGCGGATGAGCATGACATCGAGGCTGGAGGAGGAATGGTCAGACAGCGAGTAATCGAACCTGAGATCAATCCAAACGTCGTCGCCAGGGAAGTCGACCTTCTGCAGAAGCCGGCTCACCTCCTTGGCTGCGTGGATCTCCCGGGCGTACTCCGCGTTGTGCTGGTAGATCAAAGGGAATTTCGGATTTTCAGTAGTCATACCCAAATAGTGGGTATGGACTGCCCCAAAAACGCGAAATCAAGTGGTTTGGTGATTCAGTAGGCTGTAAATCCGATCCCACTCAGTGAAGTCACCTGCGTTCCCGGCTCTCACCATCCGATCCATCGCTTCCGCTGGTCCGTCCTGGATGTGCTCGATGGTTGCCAAGTCCTTGCGTGGCCAACGGTTCTTACCCACAGCATAAACAGCCTTCTTTGACCGCTCTATATCGATGCCTAGCGCAGATGAGGGTGCCGCCCCCTTGCTAGCAGATCGTGCCGCAGGCGACGCCTCAGGGGCGTACAGAGGTTCGGGGCTTTGAGGTGCCGGATTTTGGTTTGCCGAAGCCTGACGCTTAGCCCTCACCCTCGGCTTGAGATGAGCGAGTAAAGCGGTGTCGCTGAGCGAGGGGTAAAGCAGTTTTGCCAAGCCGAGGCAGTAAAGCTGCAAATGGAAAATATCGGAATCGGCGAGGCCGACAGCGATTGACCGGCCAGTGTCAAACGCATCCGACTCACTCGCGCGAATGCACAGTGGAAAAGCGAGGTCTGATTCGAAGCCGGTAACCTGTTTCTTTGGAGCATCTGGCCGCACGATTTCATATGCGAATTCAGAGGTATCGCCGGCGAGCCATGCATACAACGCACGAACACCTCCCATATCTAGGGTGAGTGCGATTTTCCCCGTATCTTTGCTGAGCAGGTAGGTGTCTTTCACCTTCCTGCTGAAGATCAACTTGAGCCCAACATGGACCTTGGTAGCCGTTTCACCTTCGTAGTCATTGCGAAGGTAGAGGGCAACCCCGAGACCGGCGTTACTAAAGATCTGGTAGGTGCTCAAGTGCTTGCCGGCCCGTGGCTTACCAGGACTTACCGGTTCATACCGCCACCCACGCTCGGACATAGACCCTTGAAGGTACCGTTGGTGAACAGACTCGAAGTCAATCAGCAATCGCCTTTCTCCTGGTGAAGCGACGTTTATGGAACCAGATCAAGCCCATCGCACCGAAGAGCCAAACAGAATGCGCAACGGCGCAAAGGATGTAGAACGACCGTAGGATAACGGTATGTGCCCGTACACCATAACGGCTGTCGCCGATCACCCAATAGTGATCATTCCGCTTGTAGACCAGGACCGCCATCGTCCCATTTGAGACTAGGTCATTGTCTGAGCCGAATGTGGTCCCGAGCTCAGCGATTGGTTCCGCGCGAAGCATCTCCATTCGCGCACGCACCTGGTCCCGGATATAGGGATTGAATGCACTGGGATCAAACTCATCCCCCTGCCAGCAGACCAAGCGGTTTTCGCGACAGACCTTGGCCATCTCCTCCGGCGGGGCAACAGCAGCACTGTTCCCCCATGCAATACTGAAGTTCCATCCTGGCAGAATGGTCTGCACCAGCAGCATGTGAAACAACAAGGCTGTGAGTATGACGGCACCCTGAGCTCCAAAGACCATGATGCGGTCTATGGTTCGCCAGCGCTTCACCGCTACCGTAATCCCGAGGCCTACCAGGGCGACCGCAGCCAGGACCACATTTAGGTATTGGGGATTCACAGTCGGCCCAAAAATCAGATGTGCGATCGAGTAGTTTTCACCCTGACGCAGTAAAAGGAGGACGGCAAGAAGCGCACCGAGTCCGCTTTTGGCGTTCAGTGTCCGTCTGAAGATCAGAGTGATGGAGAGAGCGAAAGACAGGTAAATCAGAAAGTAGGAATAGTCGACAATCCAATCGAAGAGATTGGCTGTTACCCAGTCGCGCATGTACCCGAGCGAAAAGGTGAAGTGGTCGAGATCAAGCCCGCGATCTGTAGGGGATGATGACCACATCGACTTGAAGAATTCTCTGTTAGACATTGGCTAGCTATGCGTTAAGGAATACAGCCTCCTATGCTGCCGGGGGCATCCACACATCGCTAGTCAAAATGGGGTAGGCAAATTCAAAGGGATCATGAGGGCCGATAGCTCGGCCCTCAGCGCGTGTCCAGGTACACGCACGCCGGATGAGTGTGCGACAGCGAGAGGCAATCAAGGAATTAGCCTCGCTTGCTGAAATGCTGACGCATCGTACCGCCCAAACTCGGCGGCAAACACTCATTCGCGACGTTGCCCATGAATGGATCGCAGAAGCATCCGTCCGCAAAGAGCACCAACACGTGGTACCCAGGATTTGCCATCTCCTCCTCCTGACTGAATGCGTAATAGCCTGTGCCTGGGTAGTACCCCCTCAACTCCACATTCCAAGCCTCAATGGTATCGCGAACGAATTCAAGCGGCATTGACTCGGGAAAATAGAGTTTGGGGGCATCCGGGCGGGCAAGAATGCACTGAGCTCCGTAGCGGAAATGGCTTTCGAACGATAAGCCTTGGTCTGCGACAAACTGGGGGGACTGCTCGATAGCGTGAGTGAACATCGTGACACCTCTCTGTCTGACTTCCGGGGGCGGGTGCCACCTCCAATCACCCTCGATGAGAAGGTGGTTGGAGGTGGCACCCGCCCCTTCCGTCAAACGGAAGAGGGGGTATCACCAATCAGCTAGAACATCACTGCAATGAAAGCCTCAACACAGCCCAGGGCCAGCTGAAGCACTCCATAGACAAAGCCCCCGATTGCAAGATACCAGCCGAGGGCACGCGCGGTGCGGCTCGACTGATCGGGATCTTGATACATGTGATAGAACTCCTGGTCCCCCACGTTGGCAGGGCCAATGTGAAGCTGGAGGTCTACTTCTTGGTTTTTGGGGATCCCCAGAGCTTTTTTCGCATCGTAGTTCAGCGAGATTCCGTCTCGAGGGATCTGTTTTTCACCAGGTCGTGTAGGAACACCCTGGGCACGGATCATCAGGAACTTACCGTTCTCTGCATTGAAGATTTTGATCAAGCCTTTACGGCCAACCAAACCCTTCCGTCCACGCCCAGTGCTGCTACCGATGTGCATGTTCGCAATCCGAGCGATATTCAGCTCAGAGTCACTTGCATTTAGGGAAAAACACTTGCTGATGGCAACGCTCGATGCAGGCATGCGGGCGGCATAGTGCTCCTGGATGGGCCGAGGGTCGAAGACCTTCATAACCTTCCACAACAGCTTTGCTGCAGCTATGACTACGGTGTCGATCATTGGGATCAGCTGGGTTTTGATATTTGCTTTCATGGTTTTCTCCTCTGAGGGCCGGACCTCAGCTCGCTCACCTTCAGGTGGCTAAAGAATTATCGGAGGGGTCGCCGGCTGCGCCCCTCGAACATCCGTTAGTAATAGTCGTCGTAGAGGTAGTCATCGCTTTCGAAGGCGTCCATCAGGGCCTTGGAAATCGGTTTTCTTCTACCGCCTCTTTTGGCAACGACCTCCTCGCTTTCGTCGTCAAACTCAGCAAGGTCTGCATTCAGTTCAGGTTCTGGTACGAAGTCGTCTTCGACCATCTCCTGCACTGGCACGTCGTCAACCACCGGTGGAACACTAACCTCAACAATCGGGGGAGCTGCTGCCATTTCAGGCGCAACAACCTTGACTGCTTTCGGCATGGTCTCAATCGGTGGGAGTCCCATTTCAGCCCTCTTAGCAGCACGCTTTTCACGCATCTGATCCCGCTTGGTGAGTGACCGGATGGTCTCCCCCGTACGGGTGTTGTCGATGAAATCATGCTGTGCAAGAACCTGCAGGAACGCTTTGAGGCAGTACTGGTGATCCTCGTCGGCATCCATCATTCTCAATCGCACGTCAAGGACGCTGATTGAGTTCATTACCAACCAGGAACAAGGATCGTGAAAAAGCGGTTCGATAGCAGCCCTCGCAGAGGTCAGCGTCATTTGCCTATTCAAGTCCCGGAAAAGTTCGCCCTTCTCCCCAAAACGTCTAGCTCCTTTGAATGGTTTACCAACACGTCGATACTCAAATCCGAACGTGTTGCTAACCCATTGCCCATTTACGACGAGAGGGGCTAGCCCTAAGGCTTTCTCCAAACGTTCGATGGTTGCGTTATCTGAACGGGTATCACTGGTAGACATGGCTTCCGCCATATCCTCCTTATCAACCTGAACAGCACCGGGCAGATATCCAGAGGTCGACCACAAGGCCTTGCGATCAAAAACCAGCTTACTGCTGGGTTTCTTCCGCTCTTGCCGAGTTCTAACAGATGGTGTGCGAATTACTTCGCCGAACAAATCAGTTTGCATAGCGCGCTCCGATTGGGCGCACCACTCCCCTAACGGGCTGTGGTGGCCCGTCAGGGTGGGAAGGTTAGAAGTTACATGTAGAAGTCGAGAGCGCCGGTGCTACCGACGTCCTGGGCGGGTACGCTTGAGTCAACGGCCGGGACCGATTCCTCCTGCTTCACCGCAACTGCTTCTGCAACCACGACCGGAGTCGTAGCTTCTTCAACCGGTGTTGCCGCCGTAGCGACTTCAGCCGATGTCGACACAACCGCGGGGGCGGTAGGTGCAGTTTGCTGTTGGGCTACATTGCCTTGAGCAGTAGTGTTTGCAGCTACACCCTGCGGTGCCGAAGCACTGCTGAGGGCAGCCTGAGGCTGGGCAGTAACCGAGACCAGGAGAGTGCCATTCTTCAGGTGGTCAACGACTTTGCGTTGGTCCTTCAGAGCAAGCAGGCAATTCTCAAAGTTCGAAAACTCACCAGAACTCATATGACCCGACTCTGGCAGCTTGTCCAAAATCCCTTTCAGGATTTCGCTAAGCGGCTGAATCAACGGGTGAATGAAGGCCAGCGGAGCCAGCTTTTCAGTCATCGCTCGAGCACGGCGAACCGTGCGCGGGTTCAATTTGATCTGACCAGTGCTAGTGGTCCGATCCTTACTGTCAATCAACTTCCAGATGGCAAGCGCTTCAGAACAGATGTGCTGAACGCATGCACCCATCACGCCTTCACGAAGTGCCACTACGCTGTCGCGCTGGGCCTTGTAGAGTTTTGCGTTAAAGTTCTGATCATCCAGCTGGATGATGTGAACGCTATACGCAAAGGTGATGTTTCTTTCTACTTCTTCCCAAGTCGGCTGACGCTTAACCAACGCTGATGTGAGCTTCGCAACAGTCTTTTGATCAGCGCCTTCCTTGATCGCCTTTGCACCAAGCGCAACCAGGTGTTCCTGGCACATTTTGGTGTAGCGATCCTTGTCCTTATTCTTCAACTCATTCCACTTCTGCTCAAGGGCATCAAGCTCTTCAGTTTTCTCGACAGCCGAGGCGATGGTGTTAACACCGCCAAGATCTGTTTTGATGGAACCGAGCTTATCCAGCACTTCTTCCGCCTGTTCGCGGATGCGGTGATATGGACGGAGGAAATCCTTAGGAAAGATTTTCTCGCACAGCAGCTTACGCGCTTGAGGCGAAAGTTCCCCAACAACCACATCGATGTCTTTCATGTCGATCTGACGATCTTCAGAAATGCATTTGATTTGATGGTTGAGCACAGCAACTTCGGTTTCAGCAGTTTGAGCAACAACTTGAACAGAGTTATTTACGTTTGCATCAGTCATGGTATTTCTCTCGCACCCGCCGGACCACGGGGCAAATTTAATTAACACCCGGGGCCGGAGCCGGGTGTGTATCGAGCAGTGAACTCGAGCAAACACCCGGCGTGAGCCGGATATTTGATCCAACTCACTAGGAGGAGATGAGGCCCCGAAGGGCCCCGAAGACTTACCAGCAGATGCTGGTTAAGCCTGGTCTTGCGGTATGACAGACGCCAACTGTGCACGCAGCCCGATCGAGTACCACTCTGTGAGGAGTGGAATACCTTCAAACTGAGCCGGCATTTCATCACCCGGAAGAGCGTTGAAGCCTACAGTGCACGCTGCATCGATTGCAGACTTTTCAGCTTGCGAACCGGGAGCAGGAACTTTGTTCGTAAATGCGCTAATAGCGCGATCAATCAGATTCATGATTTATCTCGCACCCGCCGTGTCGGGGCATTAGAAAAGCAACACCTGGTCACGGGGCCAGGTGGAATCGAGAAACGATGTCTCGAAAAACACCCAGCAAAGACGGCCATCTGGCCCTCTTGGTTGAGATACGGCTCCGTAGAGCCAGCAGCATCACTCCGCGGCTTTCGCCGCAGCACGTTTTGCTGCTTCAGATTCGCGATCGCGCTCGTACGCAGCCTTCCAACCCTCATTCCAACCTTTCAGAAGGACTGGGGTGGTTTTGACCACATCAGGTGCTTTGTATGGGTACCCGTGGAAACCGGCACTGAAAGCATGACCTTCTACTGTCTCAAGAGAAATTTCCTCAGGTTCCAGTACGTGATCATTGAAAGCCGCGATTGCTACCTCAAGGTAGTCGTAATTGATAAGGCCAGACATAACATCCTCGCACCCTAGCAGGGGGATTAGTGAAAACGCCCGGTGCTACCCGGGCGTTCTGAGGTGGAAACCTCGGAATACCCAGGTGGGTAGTGACTCGTTACATCAACAGCGTTTTGGCTTCAGCCAACAAAGCAGGTGTTACCTCAGAGCAGGATTTAGCAACTGCAAATGGAATACCAGCAGTGGTAAGCCAGTCAGTTCTGACCTTCTCACCAATTACCAAATACACCACACGTATGCCTCCGCTTTCGCAGAAGCGCGTCATCTCAACCGCCTTCTCGACATTCCCAGGAGCACCATCGGTAAGTACGAACATCACTTTCCGATTAGCTTCATGAGTCAGCAGTCTGCGCCCAGCATGGAATACAGCCTCTCCAATAGGGGTATGTCCGCCACCGGCCATTTTCCGGAGGCCGCCAATACGGTTAATTGCAGTTTGCGTGTTATCG
This sequence comes from Pseudomonas sp. HD6422, assembly GCF_025377065.1. Taxonomy (NCBI): domain Bacteria; kingdom Pseudomonadati; phylum Pseudomonadota; class Gammaproteobacteria; order Pseudomonadales; family Pseudomonadaceae; genus Pseudomonas; species Pseudomonas sp. HD6422. Next base: position 134,954 of record NZ_JAHWIW010000003.1, read on the forward strand.
CCAAAGCAGCGAACCATGGACATCAGCTCACCGCTTTTAGGCGCAAATCCGAGAACCTCACGTGGGCAACCAATCTGGTCGAAGACCTTTTCGAGAAGCACCACAGATTCCAAGATAGAGCGAAGGGTGCTCGGGGCCATAGCAGCCTCGAACTGAACCTTCTCACCTTTTGCGAATTTCTTGTCGGCCTCGTCCTGAGTGGAACTGGACAGGTCAACAACAACAGAAACAGCAGTGGTCGGTCGCTCTACCTCTTCACTTTGAGTGAAAACACGCACATCGCCCAAGCCAAGTCGGTAGAGATGGTTCTGCCCCAGTTGTCCGCGGGTAGTCGTAAACGACTCCGCTTCTTCCTGCTGCATAAGCAAGCCTTGCAGCTTGCTTGCCAACACCTGAGCCTTCCGGCCCAAGCGCTTCTCCATCTCACGAGCTTCAGGGACGTCTACCGGGCAAATACTCATCCCGTCGACCTTTTCCTTGTGGCCCGCACCACCGCCAAAGCCTTTGCCAGCTTTGCCAGGCTGCTGGTCCAGCTTTCCGTCAATGACGCAATCCGGGGCCAGCGATTTGCCTTCGTAATCAGGGTTTGTACCGCTCTTAACAGACTTGGAAACGGTACTGACAGACTCACCGCCGTCAAACACCTCTTTGTCTCCGAGTCCAGTGGCATTGAGGATCTCGTCAACGATCTCCTTCAAAGAACGGCCATTAGCCGCTTCTGAAGCGCCGGCTTGACCATCCTTGCCACCCTCAGCAGTACCTTGTTGTGCGCTTGCTGCGTCACCAGCGCCGGCATCATCGCCACCCGCAGACTTCGATCCGCCTGGTCCACTCTGGCCGTCAGTCTTATCGCCGCCATTCGGCTGCGACTCACCCTCACGTCCTTCATTTCCCGTTGCATCTCCAGCTTGGGGTTTTGAATCACCTTGCGCGTTGTCTGCACTACTACCCTGCCCTGCGCCTTGCTGCTGTCCATCCGGATTACCCGAATTAGACTCAGCACTCGAGGCGTCTTGACCCGAGCCAGAATCACCGGCCGGCGATGGTTGCCCATTACCTTGAGGATCATCCTGCTTGGCCTCTTCTTTCTTCTCTTCTTCCTCCCCTAGCGCTTTCAGCATCGCGATGATCCGCAGCGTCAAGCTGCCGGCATCTTGAGTAGATTGCACGTTGGGAAATTCGTTGATCAGAATGTCGTTGAGGTTGCCACGGACGTGATCAGCATGTGCACCGAAGTGCTTGTTGAAGTTTTCCTCGATCACCGCTAACGGATCTCGATACTCACTCCACCGATCTACACGCAGATAGCACAGGGCATAGCAGGCAACCGCTTCAGCAACTGATTCGCTACCGTCACGGAACTGCTCGCGCTTGAACAGGATTGACGCCTTACGCCGGAAATAAATCTCAGCCTCTCGCGTCGCTCCTGCCTGTTTGTACTCCATGTATACGTCGTCCAGGGCGTTGAGCAGGAAGCGTGCAAAATCACCATGCTTCGCTGCAAACGCCTGAAAGAACACAACATCAGAGAATTGGATGTGTCCAACTTCATGAAAACCAAAGGCTTTGATGAGGTCGAGATCATCCATCGTCAATGTGACTGGGAGGCTCGGAAGGTAGACACGCTTCCCGTCCGTTCTAGGCTGCTCATTTGAGCCAAAAACGAACTGAATGCCTGTGTTCGACGCGAGCACGCGAAAGAACGAGATCCAGCCTTGTGTGATCGCGTTTTTACTGAAGCTCATCAATGCAGTCATGGTCATTCTCCGATGTGGATTGCTTTCGCTTTCTGATCGTGCGCACCCGCAACTACCCGCATCTTCGCAAGCGAAGCGGAGGGAACACGGTGTTGCGTGTGAATGACTACATCTGCGTAATGAGCAGCAAATTTGCGGTACGCCGACGCCATGCGGCGGTGATACTGAACCATCACGAATTTCGAGACAGCTTGCGCAACGGACTTGAACAGTTTCATGGTATTGCCTCGCACCCGCCGGACCTCGGGGCTAAATGATTAAACACCCGGGGCCGGAGCCGGGTGTGGTTGAGTTCGGAGAACTCGACAAACACCCAGCGTGAGCTGGATGTTTGTTCCAGCTCTCAGAGCAAGAGGCTGTCCTTTCAGACAGCCACGGTTACAGTCAAATCTTACCTTGCAGTAGATCAGCCTCCAGGCGGTGACGCTGAGCCTGATGGCTCACCCGCGGATGCTCTACAGCTGCAGTGGCCAACCGCTCAGCCATACGGCTGAAACGAGCAGCTTGCGCTTCGTGATAGCTAAGCAAAACGAAACCGATCCAGAACTTGTCCAGAGCAGCGTCGATGTGTGCAAAAGCATTTTTCAGTGCGTTCATTTTTGTATGCCTCTCACCTGCCGTGCACAGGGAAAATTGAAAAGAACCCGGGCACGGTGCCGGGTTATACGAGCTCAGTAAGCTCGAGCAAAAACCCGGCGTGAGCTGGGTTTTTGGTCCAGTTCACTGAAGAGGGGCGGCCCCATGACGGGGCCGCAATTAACAGTAGAAATCCAGCGCAGTAATGACTTCCGTCACCTGTACTGGGATCGTTTGTTCAAGCTTGAGAATGCTGCTAAGCAGCCCTGGTGTCTCTAGGTGCCACTGAAGATCTTGCACATCAGTAGCGTTAAAAGGAGTTGCTTGATTGAAGCTCCACGAGTGATCAGATCTAAGCTCGATCACAGCGCCGGCCTTCATGGCTCCCTGCAAAAATGCACGGACATAAAGATCAAGTGATGACTCGCGTGTACGCAGGTGAAACAGGCCTCTTCCGTCAGGTAGAAGCAGGTTGTCACCTAACATACCTCGCGCGTCACAAAGCTCCTTTGCCTTCGTAGTCATGGTCTCCCACAACCGCTCAGGCACGAAACCGAAACTCGTGACAGCTGCACCGAGGCGCAACTCCACATATCTGTCATCGTCACCTGAAATCACCTCAACACCAGCATGGGAAATGGCTTCATGAATTGCCCTCACCCGGGCGAGCCCAGATGAGAATTGCTCAGAAGTCATCGACCGGACATGTGCATATACCCCCCTCAGCGCCAATGGAAACTCCTCTTGGTACAGATCGGCGGGCACCTGCAATTTGCTAGCATCGATCGGCATGTCTCGATAACCATCAGCTCGCGCTTCCGAAATCATCTGACACATGCTTTCCCAAGCTTCGTGAGTTGTGCGATTTGCATACTCCAAACGCTTGGTAATCTTAGGTTCGCCTTGAATCAACTGCCCCTCGTACATGATGCTTTCACGCTTCCCTTGCTGGAGATAACCAGAAAGGAAGCTTCCTTTGGTGTTCACGACGTAAAACATAGAGAACCCCTCCAGATTAAGCAGCGTTAGCCGCAACAGCCTTTGCAGCATCAACATTGTTCTGGATGAACTTATCAGCGACATCACATACCGAATAAGCATGCTCTTCCGGCAGAATGAGATCGCGGCCGAACGTTGACTTAAACAGCTCGATAGCCAGCACTCGGTCAGTCTCCTCCAGGTTGGTGAAGATAGCATCAACAAAGGAGTCATCAGCGTCGCTGTACATCATCCACTTGTAAGCCCAGCGCTGAATCTCGCGGAACGAGATATTGTCACAGGCTTCTTCCATGGCGAACGCTTTCCGGAACCGGAATGCGAACTCAACGAGTTGCTGAATGAAAAGGTCATCCATTTTGGTGACCTTACGTTTTACGGCGTAGGCATCTGCAACTCCTTTCAGAGCTTTCATTTCCTCCTCAGGCGTCATGAAACCCACCTTGAAGCTAGTGAAACGACTGCGAACAGCAGAGTTCTGTGCGTTTACCCCGGAGAACCGGGCGTCACGCTGCTGCTTACCACCGGTGTTGTCAGTTGCGAACAACCGGAACATCGGGTGCTTTACGATAGTCATCCCTCCATCAACATTGAGAAGTTCTCGAGGGTTGAGGTTTGGATCAATACCGTGGTGTTTCAGGTTGATAACGCTGTCACCCTGGAGGATGTCGTTGATACCAACAAGTACACCTGGACGCAGTGTGCAGATTTCGTCGATGTTGCAGGTCAGTCCGTGCCGGTAGGCATAGCTCAGAACCCCATCAACTTCTTGGACGTCACCATTTTTGATGGTCTTGCAACCAAGCAAATGGGTGTCGTCTACACCGGTACTGCCAGTGATGTTAATCATTGGCTTGTTCAGACGATTATGAAGCTGAGTAATCAGGGAGGTTTTGCCCGTCCCCTTATCACCTACCAGCATGTAGCTGGTATCGCCGCCTTTCATGCTCAGCAGAATCCGGCGAACCAGACTCTTGTTGAACACGTGAGCGTCATTTGCCTTAGGTACCAGCGGATGGTCGCCTACGAAGATAGGCAGCATGCCTACTCCTTTAAGCTCCTCAGAGAAACCAAAAAGCTCATGCGCCATTACGGTCTCGACCTTTTGCGAGGCCAATCCCTGGAGGTGCAGAGCTTCGATTTCAGCAACGGTACGTGCAGCAGCGTTGGTGGTTTCAGCATTGATTACGTTAGTCATGATAAAGCCTCTCTCCCGCCGGACCACGGGGAATTTTTAGGTAGCACCCGGGGCCGGAGCCGGGTGAATTTCGAGCAATGAACTCGAGCAAACACCCAGCGTGAGCTGGAGGTTTGGTCCAGATCACTAGGAGAAAGGATGCCCACAAAGGGGCATCCGAATTACAGAAGAATCAAGTGTGTACCCACACCCAGTTGAACCGGGCATGTGTAGAAGCCATCTTCGATCTCAGTGAGATCGTAAGAGTGCAACTCACCTAACCATTTCAGCTGTACAGTCAGAACGTTCCCATTCCGGCTGAGCTGAATGCTGGTATACATACCAACCTCGTATAGATACTCCTGAAACTCCGACTTGGAGATCCGGCATCCACTTGAGGCGCGTCGTACATTCAGCAATGTTTCAGTAGCGACGCCAGTAAAGCCTGGCATCCATTCGGCTGTCATAGACATATTGGTTCCTCGCCGGCATGCGCCGGAAGTTGAATTCCTGACGCAATGCAAGCGTGCTCACAACCTGAGGCTCAGGCTGGTTGAGCAGACCAGATATAACCTGGTGGTGAATTTCGTAGGCTACGGGTTACCTCGTCGTAAGTACCACGACTGTGATACCAATTTGTCGAATACCCATCCCAAACTTTGATCAACCACATTTTTGAGCACCCTGTCTGTAGCGACACTCACCAGAAAGTGGTGTCCGGTCGAATTGAATAGCATCCGGCCGGGGCCGGATGGTTAGTCCAGCCCTAAGGCAAAGTTCTCTGAATTTAGCTCGCGACACGGATCCCAAGAGGAATACCATCGGCATCCCAAAAGTGATGGCTGACCATTCCAGCTTTCAGCTGTTCCTCTGACATCCCTACACGAGATGCCAGCATGCAGCTCTGGAGACCAGAGCTCTGCTGAAGCCGGTTGACCTGAGCCCAGAACGACGGTGCTGGCAGACATTTAGCGTCCATCAACGGGTAAGGTGTTTCCACCGAACCGTCCACTTCAGCCTCAGCAGCCAGAGAACCATCCTTCACACCCTGATCAAACCCCCGCGCCCATTCATCATGGTCACGAGTATCTGATTTAAAGGGATTATCTGATAACGCCCCCTGTTGCAGCGCGGCCAAGCGGCCGGCTTCCCAGGGTGTTATCAGGTCATTCGCGAGCGCGACGAAGAGTACAACGTCGCCGCGGAAGTTTTTAGTGTTCATTGCAAAGCGCTCCTACCCGCTGCAGACGGGAGATAGAGAAAAAAACGCCCGTCTGCAGACCGGGCGTGGATTTGCCGACGCCCGGCAACAGCAATGCTGTACCGGCCGTTTAAACGACCTGACAGCGTTAGCTGTTTAGGTAACCGTAATGCTTCATCTCCATTTCAGCCGCAGCAATGGCAACTGAAAGTACTTCACCAGTAACAACACCGGCAGCGGTCAGCCACAAAGGTGACTGGATGCCATGGAAGAAGTAGACATAAAGCGAAAAACCAGAAATCACCCATTTAGCATATTTGGCAAGCAGCACCGCCACGTAGGTCGGTTTTACAAGCCAATGCTTCATAGGTCTCTCCGAGGTAATAGTCGAAGCAAAAAACACAAAGACCAAAACAAGGCGAAGACGATCAACTGGCCCCATCAGCTTCCTCTTCAAGCTGAAAACTGTTGAGGTAACTGAATTACGGATATTAAGCATGTTGCAGATAAATTTTGACATAATGATCACCATTTTATTATTAGATTTTGTTTTTATAGAGTGCCGCGACCCTCCCAAAACCTAACAACCCCAAAGGGAGAGTTAGGCCCTTTGGGAGGTGTATCCTTGCAGCTCCCTCAATTAAGAGGGGGGGGTGTGTCTGAACGGTGGCATGAAGCTTTTGCCGTTCCTTTCGCAGTAATCGCAACGTAACCAGACCAAGAAGGCCAAAAATAGTATCGCCATGATAGCTGTGAATGACATAGTGGAGTCCTTTAGTTGATAGAGGTTGAGGTCTTACCCGCAACAACTATCTAAGGCCCACGAACCTTCCTTTTTCTGCCGCGTTGAGCTTTACGCTTTCGCGCTCTTCTCTGCTGCAGTTTCTTTTTTCTGCTCTTCCTATTGGACGCTGGTGAAGACTTGGTCAGCATTACTGCGACCATCAGCACTGAAACAAAGAAAACAACCTTCTGTTCCTGAGGAGTCCACCCATCAAATAAGGAGGCAGATACTGTACCCATGATTGCTGACACGATCGCCAGCATCAGGTTTTTGATGTAATTCATCATTACCTCCAGTGACGCCGTCGCGTGTTAGATGAACACTCCCGGGGCGTCCCGCCGGAAGTATTTACTTCCGGCCCGAGGGCTGGATTTAGCCCATCGACTGATGGAACTTCCTTAACTCGCCTGAACTTGATTAAAGTCCATTACGAGTTGATTTTTTTGATGCTGACGCTGGGCAACCCTCACTTCAAGCCTTTGACGCAGTTGTGCTCGAAGCGCTTCACGCTGATGTGGGCCAACCCTACGAACCCAAGAACCCAAATAGTGCCTACCCTCATGTTCCTTACGCATCTCTGCTGTAAGAAGCCTGTGAGTGAGCACCTGGGAGTTAGGGCACCAAACCACATTAATTCCCTCAGCGCCGTCTGAGCTTTCGATCAGTTCAGTGTGTTTGGAAATATAAATCTGACGCTCCATCTGGCTCATCTTCTTCAGCGCCTCGCAGAGGTACTCGCCTTGCGCATGATATTGGATCAGCAGAAACGATCCGATCTTACGGTTGGCGTCTTCATCTTTGCGACGTTTATCGATGGCACGCTGGGCGTACCGCTCCATCAGAACTGACTCACGCATTTGTCACTCCGAAGGGCAGCATTCCCCAATGGGGCAATGTTGGTTGCCCTATTGGGTAAATATTATTAAACCAGGTCCGCAATTGTGAGCGCCCCCGGAATTCTGTATCCACGCTTTGAACCTTCCAAACACAAACCTGCATAGTCGCATCGGGTCTGACTGTCACATGGCGAATTGTAAGCAGCACCAGATGTACGATGAAATTCACCGCGCCTGATACGACCTGCAACCACTAGAGCATAATCAAATGCCTCCTCGACATCACTTCGTGTCCTTTTAGTCCATTGCACTGGCTGCCACATGGCTTTCATGAGCGAATCAGAATCGGTCTTCGACATATTAGGCTTCAACCCGGAGGCGAATCCACATGCCGCTGGCTCTTTGATCCCAAGTGATGCACAGGCCAACCTCACTGCTTCCCAGTAATACGTCAGTTGCAAAGCAATGCCTGCAAACAGAGCGCCTTCTTTGGTGGCAGCCGTTTTCCAATCAAGAATTACGGTATCTCCCTTTTTAGCGACCAGTTCACCATTAAAAATGATGTCCTTTTCCGCAACACCGACAAAGTCGATTACCAGGTTTAGATATGTGTTGTGCCCTATCTTTAGCCTAAATGCTCCCTCAATAATAACTGGTCGAAGACCGAGGTTATCGTAGAACGAAGGGAACTGTTCAGCTAACCGCTTACCGATAGTCTCGTTGACCTCTCGCGTCTTAGACTTTGCCATGCTTATTAGGCCTGACATAGACAAACGGAAAAACTCTTCAGAGAAGTGTCTCGCCATTTCGTCGCGATTGATATAGCCCTTGATGAACCCTTCAATAACCCAGTGCAAGGCAGAGCCAAACACTAGATTCAACGGGGTCGCCTCAGGCTTAACGCGAGCTCGGTAGTAACCAAGTGAACGATTGCAAACCTGAGATTTCAGTATCTGCGTTGGGGAAAGATCTACAACCAAGTCATCAGAGACGGGATTGAAAATATACCCGGGATTAAAATATGCAGTCATGCTCTCACCTTTTTCGAGCGCGCACGACATGCCCAAGGGCAGTGTGAGTGCCCTTGAGGGAAATTTGAATGTTTAGTTAGAAAGGAGATTCGTCAGAATCTTCCTTTTCATTCCTCAGTTCCGAACAGTCATCGTGCTCGTGCGATAAGAAGCGCGCTTTAGCGTGCTCAAATTCGTCACCAGCTTGTTGCACCCAGAGAGGTGGAACATTTACGAGTTCAACTTGAAAGGACATGAAGAACCTCCTATATCCTTGACTGCACCAAGGATAAGCTCAAAGAGTTTACCCGTGCAGGGGATTGGCATAAGCCGGAGGAGCCATAATCAGGACTGTAAACACAGCTGAATTGGCAGAGATACTCGATCCTGGGACAAATCTACTGAAACGCGAACGTTACAGGAAATGCCTGGTATCTCAGAGATAGGGAATCGCCAGAAAGCGGTTCCAAAATGGTTCCAGCATTGTCTGTGCTCAACAGGCCAAGAATTAGCATGGCAAGTATCACACCCTGAAAAACCTCATAGAAATGCTATGACGTAGGTCAGGTTAGCTCTCAGAGAGGGCTAGTAGGACACGCCAATGCTGCCGCAGCTTCGGCCGATCGTCAAGCCAAAATGCAGGTACAAAAAAACCCCTGGCAGCAATAGCTGTCCAGGGGTTCTTCTAGCCTTCACGCCACCATAGCCAGCGCCGAAAAACTCTCGTTAGAGAGCTTCTTGACGTGGCCGGTAGGTGTGAACACACCGCCCTCTTGGGCATGGGTACGCAGATAGTTGAAACGTTCCGCCAGGGGCATTTCCAACACCTTGCTGTTGACCACGATGTCTTCCCAGTCAGGACCTTTCGCTTCCATCGTTGGGAAAGTATCGGGGAGCATCAGACAAACGCGGAAACCTGCACGCATCAGCTCAACAAAGAGCTTGAACATGTAGGTTTGCCCGTCACCATGCCGCTCGCGCTTTTCGTTGTAAGGGTCGTGGTCGGCCCAGAGAACGATGTCGTCGAATTCTTCACGGTTGACGTAGAGACCAGGCAGAGACGTACAGCTATTGGCAGCCCGCACGCTCTCCCCTGTTACCAGATGAAGCGCCCACCCTTTCTCGACACCTTCACAGATATGCAGTGTTCTGCACTCTGGGATGGTAGCAACTGCGATGGGAGTCTTCGACCAGTTGTCCAAACCTGAACATACCTTTTTAGGCTTTTGAACCTGAGGGTGCTCGAGCTTGCGTCCATCTTCGGTCAGGTAGATACGATGAAGATTCATCAATCGACCCTGGCCGTTTTTGAACGCCGAGACGATCGCCGGGAAAGTACCGATCACTTCCTTTACCCGCTTACCATCAACGACACGAGTGACGTTGTAGGGAAGCGCTGGGTGGAACCAAACATCGCCAATGGCTTTGTTGAGTGGAATCCCACGACGACGGAAATACATCCGACCTATCCGAGCATCAGGATGACCGAGATGAAGCAGATCCTTGACTATCTCCTTCAGCGCTGCGGTCTTCCATTTGACTTGGTCAGCGGTAGAGCGGGGACGCTGGCGCTGGGGAGCAGGAGCTGCCTTTGCCTTGTACGCCGCGCTACTACCACCAAAGGCCCGTTTGATCTCATGACAGACTTCGACAAAACTTCTGCCTACACCTGCTTGGATCAACAGATTAAACGGGCTCCATCCATCCTGGTTGCAAGAACAGATGGCCCGTCCCTCATGGTCCGACTTTTCAGAAAACCTGAAAGAATCACGGCCGCCGCCTTCCCGATGACGCTCTGGGAATGGGCAGTCAACACCGTAACCGAGTTTCCGAATTGCCGGCACGAGGATGGGTGATATACGTTCGATGACGTTCAACCAACCACCAGCGTGCTCAACAATATCGATAACCTCGTCCTTCAAAGGAGGTCGTTTATTACTATCTGACATGGCTAAGACTCCTAGAAAAAAGAGGCAGCCATGTCCCAAAGGGCAATTGGCATGCCCTAATGGGTTGTGTGTTACGTGAATGCGGATTTTTAAAGAGCCCATGAACAGCAATAGCTGTACAAGGAACCTTCGACAGGATCTGAATGCGAAATTGCGCATGCGGAAACTGGCAAAAAGAACACTTACGACGCTACTGCTGTCTGGCCGATGATTCAAGAACACGATGTACCAGAATCGAGTAGGAGGCGGGCTCACACCCGCCGTCCTCTCACACCACCGTGCGTACGGTTCCGTACACGGCGGTTCAAGCTATGCGGCTAAGCCGGTTGATCGTATCCAGTATCGAGACCAGTCCGAGTCGATCCCATAGCTTCTTCGGCAGCGCCTGATTCATATGTGGCGCCCCCGAGTTCCACCACGGGCCTCGGCCGTTACAGACCGATTTACAGGCACGCTCTTCGCTTAAGCCCAGACGCATCAGGTTGCGCGCCCTCGTAGAGGGCTGCTTCCATTGGCGCCAGATGGCACAGCGGAGTTTGTGCCTGATCCAGCCATCCAGTTCCTCAAGTGGCCGTTTGCTCTGGCTAAGCTTGAAGTAACCCGCCCAGCCTCGCAGGACAGGGTTTATCCGCTCGATGGTATTCGTCATCTTGCGACCCCGTGCACCGCGTAGCAGCTCTGCGAGCCGGTCGCGCAGGCGACCCAGGCTCGTCGTTGCCACCCGCAGCCTTGGCTGCTGATGCCAGCTCATCCCATAGCCCAAGTAGTCACACTTCCAGGCTCTCGCGACTCGACTCTTCTTCTGATTCACCGTCAGTTTCAAACGTTGATTCAGGAAGCGTTCGACACTGGCCAGTACCCGTTCGCCCGCCCGAGGACTGCGCACATAAATGTTCGCATCATCGGCGTAGCGCACGAAGCGATGACCCCGCCGTTCCAATTCGCGGTCGAGCTCATCCAGAAGGATATTCGACAGCAACGGCGAAAGCGGGCCGCCTTGCGGCGTCCCCTCCTGCCGTGGGCTGACGACACCGCCCGACATGATCCCGGCTTCAAGGTAGCGGCGGATAAGCCTGAGTACGCACTTGTCTTTGATCCGACGTTCGATGCAGGCCATGAGGATGTCGTGATTGACCCGATCGAAAAACTTCTCCAGATCGAGTTCCACGCACCAGCGGTGTCCCGCTGTCACATGAGCACGAGCCATCTCGATGGCTTGATGCGTACTTCTGCCCGGACGAAAACCATAGCTGTAGTCCGAGAACAGTGGGTCGAAGATAGGTGTGAGCTGCTGCTGCAGTGCTTGCTGGATCAGGCGATCCACGACGGTGGGGATTCCCAGTTGCCGTGTGCCGCCCTGCGGCTTGGGAATTTCAACCGCTCGCACTGCTTGGGGATGGTATTCACCGGCCAGCAACCTGGCTTTGAGGGTTGGCCAATACTGTTTCACGTAGCCCGCCAAGTCAGCGACCGTCATGCCATCGGCACCCGGAGCCCCCTTGTTGCTAACCACGCGTTGATACGCACGCCTGAGGTTGGCCGGTGCAAGCACCCGCTCCATCAGCGTGTCCGGCTCCGCGTTCGTCCACGTCGCTGACGCCGCCGGCACCTTTGCACTGTCAGGCATCACCCTCGGCTTCTGGCCGGGATTCGGAGTGACAGATTCCGTTGTAGGAAATTTCTGCATTACGGCTACCAACGAGACAGTGACGCCTACTAGCGGCATAACCTGTTCGGCCCTTGGTGGCGCGGTTATCCGCCACTTACTACGGCTTCGGCTGACTTCTGCACGTTCATCCCGTCGCCTCTCGACGCTCGGTAGCACATCGGCAAACGTGCAGATCTCCCAGGGTAATTCGCGCGACCTTCCTGCTTATGCCTGTCGGATTTACGTCACAGCGCCCCGTGCAAGTATTGGGCTTTGGCGATTGTTGCCGCCTGACCCCGCTGTGCCGCCTGATCCGCTTCCTGTTCGTCAGGCCAGCATTTTGCCTCGGGCTTCCTTCAGATTCGCAGTCGCCCGCGACACCCTTGCCTCCGGCTAACACTTCCCCTTGCCGGGTGTGTAGAGGACTTTCACCTCCAAGTCACCCGCTCGGCCACCATAGCCAAGCAGGTTGCGCTTGCGCGCAACGCGCCATGCCTGGCGCACAACGAAAAAGACCCTGACGCAGAGCGACAGGGTCTTGATCGAAACGCTGGGCCTGGGCACCTCTCCTACAGCCTTGAGAAAGGCTGCACGAGGGGTACCCAGATAGAGTCATAGGTGAGGAGAACCATTTCAAGACCTTCGACACATGGTGTGAAGGTGGAGCAACCAAATATTGAACTGCGCATCAAGAGCTGAAATCAGCAAAGAGCAGCGGCGAACATTATTTGGAGCAACAAATGCGATCAACATCGAACCTGGTTAAAGGTCGAAACGCACCTCTCAACTGGAAATATGATTCCCAATTGAGGTCTTAGGTATCGTAATCGAGACGGCGTTCTGCGACAAACTAGTGACGAATGATGAGTGCGAAAGGACTCACACAAACGCCAAAAGCCAAGCAGACAAGCCACATGCAAACAACAGCAGCGATGGACAAGTTCGCGAGGTGGCGAATGATGTGAAAACACCAAACGGCAAGTCGCAGGCAGCAATCGGATAGATGACAACCTAAGACGATGACTTTTTAAAGAGCGGTAAAGCTAAAAGGGAACGCAACAAGATCGAAATCAAGCTGCAGACCTTTAAAACAAAGGTCGAAATCTGAGAAGAATTAGCAACTCAGACAGACCACCTACAAAGACCAGACGAAATGTCGCAGGTCCGAGAAGGCTGTGATCAGCGCTTGAGAAATATCTCAAAGCACGGGGACGATCACTAGAAAACGTCCTCAGACTACGACCCCAGGCCTAGGTAATCAAGGTCGCATTGGCGCAAAATTTGAATAAAAAAAGGGGCCCTATAAGGCCCCTTGATAAGTTTCCGCATGCGAAAACTTACTCATCTTCGTCTTCGATCTGCGCGAGTTGGGCCATGGTGAGGACCTCGATACTGTCGAGATCAAAGAGCCCTTTCACCTGCTTGCTGCCCTCCAGATAGGAAACCATGCCCTTGCTTCCTTCGCCGCAAATGTAGTTCGTCAGCAGCTCGCCGGTGAAACGCCTCTTAGCAGTTGAGACCCTTACTTGGATGACTATCTGGTTGTGAGGGATCTCACGGACCTCACCCTTTCCTAGCTTCTTCCGCGACTCAGGCGGATTCGGTTTTCCCGGGTTCTGACCGTTGACTGGTGGGATTTCCTGGTTCCCAGCTCCGTTAAAAGTTTCCGCATGCGAAATCTTTTCCGAGTCAGAGCCGCTACCCCCATTGTGGTTAGGATCAGCTGCGTCCTGCTGATGTCCTGTCGATGGTGGATTACGACTCCCCTGCCCTGCCTCGTCCGCCCCCTTCTGATCAGGCGAACCGCCTGGTTGCTGATTGGCCGGATTGATAGGCATCACATTGCCGCCGGCAGCAGGCTGCGCAGGAGGTGTCTGTGTGGGCGGCGGCTGAGAACCACCGCGGGCAATTTTTAGCTGCTCACGGACTTCCTGTCGGCTGAGCCCTGCCTCGCTGCGTGCTTGCTCGACAAGTTGAAGATACAAGCTGGGTTTCAAGTCGCAAATCTTCGAAAGGGTATGAATGACCTCCGAGTCAGAAGTAACGTCATCCTCGATCAGGGCGGCCAGCTCATCAGGTAGCGTTGCTAATGCCAGATGTTTTGACACCCAAGACTCAGGTTTCTTACAAGCCTCTGCAAGATCCCGCCCGGTTCCCTTTTTGCCCTCTTCCTTGAGCTGTTCGCGCAACTCAACCAAGCCCGCCGCGATCTCAATTGGGGTAAGGTTTTCGCGGTGAATATTTTCAGATAGCTGAGATGATGTTGCCTTAGCTTTGGTACGAACCGTGGCGTCTACAATTGCCGCAATCTTAAAGTCACCACCGATCAGCAGGGCTGCTCGCAGACGGCGCTCTCCCTTCTGCAGCAAGTAGGTTCCTGTGGTTGAGTCAAGTGGTGAGACAACGATAGGCTGATGCTGGCCATCGTCTTTCATTGACTCAGCCATTTCCTCGATGTTCTTGAACTTCCTGCGAACCTGCTTCTCGACACGGACCTTTTTCGGGTCGAGCATAAGAACAGTGCCTACCTGAACGTCCTGGGACATGGTATGGACGTCAGCCAGGTTCTTGAACCTGGAAAGATCACGCATTTGTTGTTACTCCTTTCTGCTTCGCGTTCGGCGTCGCTCGGGGTTTGAGTGGCTTCGCACCGATAAGGGCCGAAATTTCCTCCATAAGCGAAATCATCATCTTCCCAGTCTCTCGCTGCGCGCCAGTTGCCCGGTTTCTCCACACAGGCACACCGTCGCGCAGTGCATCATCGATGGCGCCATTCGTTGGCACCTTAGTGGTAAGGATTTTCAGGTTACCAGCTGCTGCCTGCAATTCTGCAAGTGCTTCGGCATGAGCTTTAACTTTCCGCATGCGGTTGCAGATGATTCCTGTGATTTTGATTGGGTCATCCACAAGGTTCTGCATTTCGGCCAGTGTTTCAAGAACGCTTTCAACGCCGGTGACCGCGAAGGCAGCGAGCTCGACTGGAATGAACATAAAATTGCTCGCAACGCTGGCTGCGGTCAGCTTATTGCCGTGGGCCGGAGGCGTATCGATTACGATGTAATCATAATCCTCCAGAAGGACCTCTAGATTCGTAGAGAAATTGATGACGGCAGCGCCCAAATCCATGCGCTCAACGTTGACGAGCTCAACGTCTCGGTCGAGGGAATAGATCAAGTCCACTTCCATAGGTGTAGGAAGTGGCGCAAATGCAATGGGCTTGTCGCTGAACATATGCACCGAGCGGTAGCCATTCGTACGGAGCGCCCGGCTCATAAAACGGCTCGAAAGGTTACCTTGTGGGTCGAGATCAATTGCCAAGACTCGATAACCTTGCTCGGCCAGGTGACACGGGATGTGATAACACATAGTTGTCTTCCCAACCCCGCCCTTTTGGTTCTCAACCACGACAACCTTTGCCAGCCCGGTGTTACGACGCTTACGCTGAGACATGAATTGCTCCTTTTTCAGATGCAGTTCAATGTAACCGCACTGCGGGCATTTTCAAGGAAAAAACCCCGCATGCGCAAATCTTTTTTATTTTTTCCCGCATTGCGGAGGCGCGTCGTTCAGGTGGCGTCCGAAAAAAGATTCTGCATGCGAAAACATTTGGTCAGATCGGAACCTGTGTGCTGCGTACCTGGACGTTTGATGTCGACGTGGTCTGGTTCAGGTAGCTCACCCGGGTTGCTGCTTCGTCCTTATCGTAATACCGACCGCAGTAGATGAAGTACTCCCCTGCCCTATTGCTGCGCGTCGGCTCGAAGTCGGTGATCCCATAAGCCTTGAGGTACTCCTGAAATTTGAGCCAGCTACCCTCGTCCTTGTAAACGTAGAAGACATCAAAAACCGTACGAGTTTTTGGAGCTACGACAAGGGGAGCAACTGATGCAGGTGCAGCTGGAGCGGACACCCTGCCGCCAGCAAGTACAGCACCGCCGATCTCATCATTGCTCACAGCGGTGGGCGTAGAATCGGTTTTGGGCTCGAAACGATTGATAGTTAGGACTGGTGCAGCAGGAGACGGCTTGAGAGGCAAAACAGGTTTGCTCGGTGTAGGTGCTGGCGCTACTAGAGGTGTAGTTGAGCTACTACCACTGTAAACGGAACGACCAGTGACCACCGGTGCCACCACGCTTGCTTTCGCCATTTCGGTAGTGGCTGTAAGTGAAGCCAGTTCTGTGCGCGCTCGAGCAATGATGTCCGTTTTTGACCTGGCTGCTTGAGCGTTCACGTCAGCAATCCGCTGTGCCTTTCTTGAGTCTGCCTCAGCACGTGCACGGCTAAGCTCAGAGTTCTTGGCCTGAACGTAGTCAGTACCCGATGGAGATAGCCCCGCCTGTATGCCCGCAGTTGATGTCTTCAGCTCATGCCCTAGCTTAGCCAATCGTTCGACCTCTGCCTGAGCGAGAGTGACCTTTGCTTGCTGGTTTCGAAGGGTCAAATCATCAGTGCTACGAGCTTTTACAGCCTGAGATTCAAGCTCAGCAATTTGCCGTTTCAACTCCGAGATCTGGGTTTCGAGGGTGTTCAGGCGACCAGCTGATTCGATACGAAGTCCCTCAAGGGCCTGGGACTCTTGGTCAAACCGCAGTTTAGCCTGTCGCTCTGCTTCAGCATTGGCTACGGCAAGGGTAAACCTCTGCTCATCGAAACGCTTCGTTTCCTCCAGTCGAGCAGCGCTATCAAGGCTCCGCCGGCCTTCGATGTCCTGGGTTATCTGGTCCTCAATGGCCGAAAGGTCTTTAGCGGAGGTTGCTTCGATGCTGGCTATCTGGTGGGCTGTCTTGCTCTCTACTTCTAATAGTTCCTTGTCACGGCGGTTCTCAATCAGTGACTGCTGGATTGCAAGCTTTGACGCCGCTTCGGCGACCCTGGATTGTGATGCTCGAGATGCTTCCTGGTACTCATGAATTCTGCCGGCTTCAGTGTCAGACGCCGGGGCATCACTCACGCCAGCCTCATAAGCTCGCGCATTGAGTCGAGCATCAAGATCACGCCGTTTCCGCTCGAGCTCATCGATCTGGTTTTGGTAGTCGTTGAACCGTCGCTGGTAAAGCATCTGGGCTTCAGTGTACTTCTGGGATCCCAAAGCATCCTGAAGACGATCGTCATACTGACTTTGAGGCTCGATGGCAGCGAGCTCAGCTGGCTTGGATGCAAATGACCCGCAACCAGCAAGGCTCAACGCCGCAGCCATGACCGTCAGCTTGAAAACATTTCGCATGCGAAAAGATCCTGAAGCAAAGGAAACCGCCTCCTGACGATCATGCCCGCTTACTGAGGGACAGGGATGGCATGTTCTTGGGGAGGAGGGCATCAACAACGAATCCAAATGGTATTTATCTAATAGTGGAGAAGGGGTGGCCCAAATCGACAAATTGGGGATCAATTTTCTAAATCGGCATCAATCTCGATTCCCAGGCGCTCTAGGAGGCCAGAGAAAATCTCAGTACCTTGCGCGATGAATCCTAGCTCCCAGTTACCCTTAGGGGTTCGTCGGACTATGCATGAGATGCCTGTAACCTCTGAGATCTCACGCTCGAGCCGCCGGAGATCCGCATCTTCGTCAGAAAGCCTCACTGGCTCAGGTGCTTTCTTGGTGATTGCGTAGACCGCATTTTGGATCTGGAGTACAGACCATTCCAGGCGGATGGCTCGCTTAGCTATAGCGCGCTGGTCTGACTTTAGGGGGAGGGAACAGAGAGGCCGCGCCTGGCCAAAAGTCAGCTTCTTGTGGATCAGGGCATCCCGGACGGTAATGTCCAGCTTCAACAAGCGAAGGTAGTTGGAGATGTGAGCCCTGCTTTTGCCGATCTGACGGGCAATCAGGTCATGGGAGATGCCAAACTCGTTCTCCAATTCCTGGTAAGAAGTCGCCTCTTCTATCGGATTAAGGTCAGATCGCTGGAGGTTTTCTATCGCAGAAATGAACAGCGCCTGCTGGTAGGTGTAGTTCCCTACCTCGCACTTCACTTGCTTCAAGCCGATCCGTTGTGCCGATCGCCAGCGGCGTTCGCCAGCAATAATGTTGTACCCATGACCTGTGCTCCGAGGTACTGCAATGATGGGCACGACGTTGGTCCCGGCGGTACGCATAGACCCGTCCAGTTCATCCTGGGACTTCTCATCGAAGTATTTACGCTTCTGCCACTGCCCGGGAAAAAGCTCGTCAACCCCAATATCCATGAGGGTTGTAGCTACTTTCTCGATGCCTAATGTAGCTAGCAATTTGGGGTCAAAATGTTCCACGTGTATCAACTCATTTTTCGTGTAACGGATACACAGGTATACCCGACGCAGTTATTTTTTCAAGATCATGCTGCAGCGCGCTTGCTCGATCGTAGTGTCCTCAATCAAGCCCCACGGCTTCGGAGAAGGCCTGAACCTAATAAGCAGGCCGGACTCTGTGCCCCTCTCAGTGAAAGCGAGTGGCTGGGCAATGAACCGGCCATTGTCGTCTGGTAGAAAGCCATTGACCACAAAAGCATCGAGGATAGGTTTGCACGCAGCAGCAACGGACTCGTGGTCAAGGAGATTTGACTCAGGAGTGATGTAAACCTCCTCGACCAAGACTGGATACGCCGCATTAGCCGTCCAATCGTTCAATGTGCTGCGAGCCTGTAGCCTCAGGGCCTCCACGCGCTTTGTCCAAGTGGTCTTGAGGGCAGTGCTGCTGGCGTCGTGCATGCGAAGCATCACGTTCAAACTGAGGAGGAGGGCGCCGGGAAAGTAAGCAGTCAGGGAGTTCGATATTGGATCGTAAACAAGCCGATCGCCCCGGCCATCCATGTTCGCCTCCCTTACCTTGCGCATGCGTTTTGTTGCCTGGCTTTCTTTCCGTGGAGGCGACCCTTGATCAATCTCAGCACTGGATACAGAAGGCTCAACAGCACGCCCGGCAGACAGATGGACTCCCTGCCTGGCTAGTCGCTCAAGGAACTTGGGGTCATTGCTGAACGCAGCGCGGTGATTAGCTTTGGTCATGAGGTGCTCCCAAAGCTAGGCAGCATAACGACCAAGAAAAATATTCCCTCTGAGATGACCCTCTTAGCCGAAATGGTGCACCTCGCCAGCACTATTAAGGCATACGAGAGGATTCCACATGTCCAAAATACGGTCCGTATGCATCGTCGACGATGCTATTGGCATGCGCAAACTTGGTATCTCGCTGCTTGAAAAGCTCGGGTATGAAGTACATGTCGCTGAGAATGGTTACACAGCGCTCACGGTGATTCGCGAGACAAACCCCGACGCCTGTTTCATTGACCGCGAAATGCCCGAGTTAGACGGCCTACGTCTAATCGAGCTGCTCCGCGGTTGGGGAGGCTGGGGAGATAAACCCATCGCGATGCTTTCTAGTGCGAGCAGCGTCTTCGACCAGCAGACCGGGCTTCTCAGCGGAGCAGATATCTATCTGACCAAACCGTTCACCCGGGCAAAGCTGGAGCATGCCCTGATCGAGATGGATGAACTTCTTGACTAATCAGAACCCCAGAGGCGGCTTGCATTTCGCCGGTTACCGTATCGGTGAGACGTTTTGCCTCAGCCCTTCGAGCGCAATCATCGCAGTCGACGAGGTACCCAAAGAGCTAAACCAGATTCCTGGGACTAAGCCGTGGCTGATGGGCGCAGGTCGCCTAGATCGCCAGCTGCTGCCTTTCGTAAACATATCCCGATTCTTGAACATTTCACGCGATCCAACACAAGCCGCGGTCGGTACCGCTGCGCTATTCGTGAAGGGAGGGGAAGGGGTAGGGAACGTCGCACTTGTCGTGGATGAAATATGCGAATTCATATTGGCCAGTGAGCTGAGGGATTGCGATCAAAGCGGCTTCAAAATCCCACCTGGCCTTGGAAAAAGTATGCGCAAGGCAGTTGTTGCGAAAGGGCGCACCTGGGCCCTCATAGACCTGCCGGCGCTCATAGCAGACGACAAGCTGCAGAACGTTGACCTCACTTGACCTGACCCGAGATCGTACTGAATGAGCAACAACTCTTCCCTAGTTTCAATTGCAACCGTTTTGGTACTCCTCACGGGTAGTGCGGCTGCTTATACCGGCTATCAGCACCTGAGAGACAATGCTCAGCAGGGCTTCCTGCTGAAAGCGAGCTACCAGGCACACACAAATGCCATGCAGGCCATCTACCTGGCCGAGCGCGCTGCGACGGACAGTAGCTACACAACCGATATGGATAATCTCGAAAGCGCTGTTGAAAGGGCGTTGGCAGCACTGAGAAACGGTGATCCGGTACGAGGAATTGATCCAGCTCCTGCTGTAGTTCTAGCCAACCTCAAAAACTTCGATCGTGTCTGGGAAGAGATCGGACCTTCGATCTCCAAGCTTATCAGCCAACGAAGTGTGACGGACCAGTACAGCAGAAACCTGACTGAAACACAGCGGGTGGCACAGGAGGCCTTGAAAGCAGCCACTGAGGCACGATCTCAGCTCGACTCCACAGCCACCCCAGCCCCCGTCAAACACCAACTCAAAGCTGCTGTAGCCGCTTTAGAAGAGGGTCAGCAAGCGCTTGCCTCAGACAACTCAATAACCAGCGACACCCTGCGCGCTGCGTCCAGTGCTTTCTCCCAGTACGTGTCCACATTGGGGCGCCTAGGCCAAGCACTACCAAAGGACCAGCAGGAGTTCATGGTGCCCTTGGTGAAGAGCTATCGCGACTCTGAGTCGGTTGTCCGGCTTGTACAAAAAACGATCGACAGCTCCGCCGGCGTGAGTGAAAACATTCCGCATGCGAAAACTATTTGGGCTGCGCGTGACCGCGTTGCATCGTCTGCGAACAGCCTGATCAGCTCAGTAGAAGCCCTGCCAGACAGCCGTCCAATCAGTATCACAATCGTCGCAGGGCTTGGCGGGCTGACCCTTCTGCTGTCCTTGATCTCGATGTTGATGATGCGCTCCATCACGAGCAGCCGAACTGAGTCGATCGAGAGCCAGGGTCGAAATCAGGAGGTGTCAATCAGTACCCGCTCTAAACACCTCAAGCTCCTGTTGGATGAGATCGAGCTAGTAGGGCAAGGCAGGCTGAACACACGTCTCACGGAAGACAATGAGTCGACACGGGACATCGCTACTGCGCTTAACAAGACTTTCGGCAAGTTCGCCACCATCCTCGACGAAGCCAAAGAAACCATTATCGGGCTTTCTGCTGCGACTGAGCAGACTCTCATCACGGAGCAGAACGTCGCGCAAAACCGTGCTGAGCAAGACAAGGCCATTGAGCACATTAGCCGTCTGTTTGGTGACCTGTATCAGTTCATCATTCAGATCGAAAACATGACTCTGGGGACTCAACAGATCTCGGATGACATGAGCGGAAAAGTGGGCTTGGGTGAGGTGGCCGTATCCCAGGTTCACGACAATATCCTGGAGCTCCAGCAGCAAACACTGCTTATCCAAAACCGATCCAAGCACATGATCGAGAGCTTCCAGGTCCTCGAAAATATCGCGAATGTGGTAGCTGAGGTTGCTGCACGCTCAGCTCTGCTTTCTTACAACGCCAATCTCCTCGCTGATGAAATGCAGGACAAGGGACAATCGAGCCGAATTGCGAGCGCAGCAAAAGCAATGTCCCGGCTCAGTGAGGAGACCAAGGACGCTGTCGTTCAGATCAATGTCCAACTCAAGACCATGAACGATGCGGCCCGGGAAAACCAGTCCGCGGTAGACCGTGCTCAGCGGGAAACTGACAAGCTACGGGATCGCTCAAACGTCGCACAGGATGCTCTGAAAGCGATCAACGAACTAGCGAGCGACCTTACACAAGGTGCTCAGCAGGCGATCGAAGAAACCAACAAGTTGAAAGCAAAATCCAGTGACGTCAGCGATCTGGTCGACATGGTCAATCAGTACAGCGCTGACAATAGCGCTGCGAGTGAGCAAACAGCTGTTGCGATCAAAGGCGTCAACCGCCAGGCCCAGGACCTGCAGGCAACAATCTCAACGTTCATCAAGGAGTGAAGATGGAAAGCCTCGATGACCCTGAAGACCTGGACATATTCGCAAGATGGCTGGAAATCATCGAGGCTAGGTTTTCGATCCAGATAGACGAAAGCCGGCAAGAGGCATTCCGTCACGCACTTCTGAGACATGTCGAATCTCTGGGAATGAATCTCTGGACCCTCAATGACAGGCGTAAGAGCGGTCAAGTGGGGGAGGATACATGGGCCATGATCCTACACCTTGCAACCAACCATGAGACCAGGTTCTTCCGTTCATTGCCTGCCACTCAGCGCATCGTTGAGCTCTGCAAAGCTATCACCGCACCGAAGATCCTTTCGGTGGGATGCTCGACCGGGGAGGAGCCATACAGTATTGCTTCTGCCCTACTGGATGCTGGCCACCCGACGTTTCGAATTCACGGTACGGATGTCTCATCGGTCTGCATTAGCACCGCGAGGGCAGGCCTATATCCGCGCCATCCTGACGTGGGAACGCGTGCTGCGGCTCCCACACGCGGTGACAAGATGCGGTTTCATGGATATGTCCGCGAGATGGTGACATTCGAGGAACACAACATCCTGCAGGACAGGCCTGTACAGCTTTCTATGCCGCACATTGTCATCACGCAGAACATGCTCATCTATTACCGACCGGAAACTCGCTACGAGATTCTGGATCGCCTTGCTTCAATGCTGGCACCAGCCGGCCACTTGATCACTGGGCCAGGGGAGACCCTCAATTGGTCGAACCAGAGCATGAAGCGAATCCCTAACAGCAACCCGAACGTATTCCAAAGGTCTGTCGATGTCTAACAAACTGCGTATCGCCCAACTGACTTGGCTGAGGGCTCCTATACAGAAGAGCGTCGACACGACCAAGCTGCAACTCGATGTCTTCCACAAAAAAACCATGGCCTTGATGCAGCCGCCGGCGGATGCAGAACCCATCTGGTTTGAGAATCAGAAGAAGCACCGTGACGATGCATTCCTGTGCGTTGCGTCGGAGGTGAAGCACATCCATGCCGCACTAGTTGTTGCTGAGTGTGTGGGCGGGACCTCGCTAGCTTCCGAAGTAAAGATTATCGTCAACAACATCTCTGACGATCGACTACCTTCTGAAAAAATCGAGCAAGCACTGATCTCGATCCTCAACGGATTGCTGACCATCCCCAAATACCTCGGGATGGTGATTGAGGGCGCGCCGGATAGCGCAGGAATTCTGGCCAAACAGATCAACGAGCTCCGTGAGCTCCGTGGGGTGCCACTGCTTGAGGAGGACAACCTCCTTCCCCCGGAAGTTGAATTCGTTTTTGTCGAACCGCCGCTTCGAAAACGAGACGTCGGCGATGAGGTGCGGCAAGAAGTCTTCGGACGCTCTCCTAAACGCTTTCAGACTGCGTTCAGCACCTACATGACGAACCAGAGCAAAGCGGCAGTGCTTGAGTTGGGGGTGATACTCCGCGAGCTTCAATCTGTGACATACGATCTTGAGGTCGGCTGTTTTTGGTGGCTTGGAGAGTGTCTGACTGAAGCGCTGGCGTGCGGTGCAATTCGCTCCGCAGGGGACACCCTCTCCAAGATCCGCATGTTGTCGGTAGCAATTCAGAAAGCTGAGACTGATGGTGAAGAAGGCGCCAAGGCGACCTTGGGCGTAGCGCGCTTCAAATCTCTCCTATCAGTGCTGAGCATGTCTTCGAAGTTGCCGCCGAGCATTGAGGACGTACTTGCTGTATTCAACGTCCGCAAATCTGTTGACGCTACATCTTTGGGTGAGCTGCAAGCCCGAATTGAGACAGCCAGCGCTGCATCGATCAAAGACGTTGTTATGGAGCTCAAGCCCCTGTTGGATACGGCGATCGTCTCGCTTGGCCGTGCAATCACCAGCAAATCACCTCAGACCTTTGAAGCGCAGATCTCAACCTTCAGAACATCCATTCGCCAGGTGACCAGCGTCTTCTACATGGTCAACGAGAGTGAGATGGCTGCGGTAGCCGCTAATTCGTTGGCTCGCGTAGCAAAAATCGACGCGGTGAGTGGGTTCACGACGGAGTTGATAGAGAGCCTGAAGGGCGACTTCATGTTCCTGGACGAACACATCCGTCGGCTGGATTCGAACGAGACAATTCAGTCCCTTCGTATTCCGGGAGTTCAGCCAGACATAATTGCCAACGTTGTTGAGCAAGCGATCATTGAGCTCGCGAAAACCAGGCGATCTATCACCGACCACCTGGACAGCGGTACCGGCACAGATGACCTCAAGATTGGCCTTCAACGACTGGTAGGTGCCGGGGCAGCACTCAGCTTCACCGGCTTGAAGCGAGCCGGTCTATTGCTGAATGGGTCGTGCCAAGGCTTTCTCAGCGAGATGACGGACCAGGGGATCAAGCAGTCACCAGCAATCGAAAAATCTGCCAGGGTGCTGGTAGCAGTTGAGGGATACCTTTCCGCAGTAGTGGCTGGGATCGAAGCGTCTCCGACCCTCCTCAATAGCGCTGAGGATGCGCTTGAAGAACTTGGCATCAAACTCAATCATGTTGATGTTGTGTCGTCGTCTGAGCTAATGAAGAAATTCGAGGCTGCGATTGCTTCGGACGATCAGCAGGTAGGTGAGGAGAATCACTTCCTGTCTGAAATCTTCGAGTTGCGGAAAGTATTCGAACAGGCCCTTCAAAAACCAGACGTTACCGACCGGGCGTCAATGGAGCACCTCTACAAAGCAGCAGAGCGCCTTGCCATGGCAGCTAAGCTGAATGGCTTTGACTCGTTCCACCGCCTTTCGAGGGCACTGGGTACGTACAGTCAGACTGTCCATAACCAGTCCCGTGATGAGGATTTCGACCGACCTGGAGCTGAGGCTCTTCTCGTAAGCGCACTAGAGATGACGTTCCGTTGTATGGACGAATATTCGGCGCGCGGTAAGGTTTCCATTTTCACTCGGGATGTGGAGCAGGCGCTGATAGCGAAGTCGGACCCGGGTATCGTCCAAGCGCTCTCCGCAGTTGCGGCTGAGGCCGTACCACAAGACCTGGCGGTAGACCCGGTGCCGCAGATCGTCCTGGAAGGCGAACTTGTCGAAACCGAGCGAGCTTCGAGCCGGGAATATCCAGATGATGTCGATGGCGGCCACATCGACATGTACCGTGAGGAATACGCCATTTATCACAAGATTCTGCTCGCATTCTGCGATACAGAATCTCCCTCTCTCACACGTGACATGTGCAGGGCCGCCCACACCTTGCACGGCATCTGCGGGTCTGTAAGCTGCGACGTCCTCCACGAAGTCTTTGGTGTATTGGAGTCGCGCTTTGAGGTACTTCTTGCAGCCGGCCAGCCGTTGACCAGTGACGACACAGACCGATTACGCCAACTCCTGGATGATGCGCATGAATTCATGCTTGAGTTTCCCTGGACCACTTCTACCACCCGGCTCGATCTCTGGGTTTCAGCAGCAAACAGCATTGGCGATGCGATAGAAGAGGCTGAATTCACAGAAATCACTCCAACCGCGGAGCATGTGCTTTCGTCTATCGATCCTACAAGTCATGACGTTCATGCATCCCAAGGCGCTGATGCTGAAGCAGAAAAGTTTTCGCATGCAGAATCTTTTGTCGATCCTAGTTTGGAGCAAACCTCCGCACACGACACAGCTAGTGCGTCGATCGACGCTTCAAATCCCGAGGTCGATCCGGAATACAACGAGGACTATCGGTTCTACCTTGATGAGTGTGAGGATGTCTTCCCATCCCTCCTGACCAACGTCGACGCCTGGCTCGACAGCATGGCTGACAAGGATTTGGTCCTTACCATCAAGCGCAATATGCATACCCTCAAGGGGGCAGCAATGATGGCTGAGGCAAACTCTATCGCCTCGATCACTCACTCCATGGAGAGCCTGTTTGAAAGCTTGTCGATCAAGCTGATTAGCCCAGGTCCAGAGTGTGCGCAACTGGTGACGCATGTGATGGATGCCATCACCTCTATGACCGAACAAATGAAATTAGGGCGCGCCTACCAGATTCCTTCTGCGCTGATCCAATGCCTTGAGTATTGCGTCAGCACGAACAAGATCGATCTGACGCTCTTGAATTCTGAGCCGATGGCAGAACAGCTAGTAGAACTCCCCTTGAGTAACCAAGGTGAAAGCGGGCCGAGCGTCCTGGATGGGGATGAGAGCAGGACACCTACTGATGAGGTAGCTTCTGCTGTACCTACACCTGACAGTGCCGAACCAATGCAGAGCATTGGGACCGGCGAGCCCATTGATGATGCTCCCAGACCTCGACGGAAACGAGGAGGTCGAGGAAAAGGGGGGCGGAGCCAAACGGCTGCTGTCGAGACGATGGCTGTTGGTCAGGAAGCGCTCCCAGCTGAGCCAGATAGCCTGGAAGCAAATGAACCCCAAGCAGTCGTTGCAACGGACCACGGGGATGAAAGCGTCATCCTCGAAGTTGAGGCCCCGCGTGAGGTCAATCAAGAACCTGAGCAAAGGGAAGAAACCGAACCAAGTCCAGCAATCGTTTCTTATGAAGAGCCTTCTGTGGATACGCAGGCGGCGATTGCTGAGCCCACAGAAGCTTTCCATCAGGTTATCAATGAGTCATTGCCCCCAGTCCTAGCCGAAGAATCAATCGCTCTGGATGCCGAAAAGTTTCCGCATGCAGAATCTTTCGACAAAGATCATTCGCGTGCTGCTTACGCGAAACAAGCCGCTGAAGATTTTGACAAGCGGCACTCAATACCGATGAACGATCATCAGCCGAGCGATCAACCAATCGTGAGCAACGCAGTGCTTGAGATGCTTGCCCGGGAGCAAGCGGCTCTAGCTGAGCAGAGCAAGAAATCTTCCGGGGGGCCTGCGGAGAAGATCCGGGTGGAACTCCACCATTTAGAAGCAGCTGCAGAAAAGGCTTCTGAGCTGATTGCTGTCCGGTACCGGCTGAACTCCTTGAACGAGGAAGCACATCTACGCCTGACGGGAGCTCGCGAGTTGCTGGATGCGAACATCCTTCAGCACGGCCAGCTGACAACAGCTCTGCGCAGCTATTCGAACAATCAGCCCCACACCCGAAAAGTTGAGGATGCCAACGAAGCAGATCTCGAACGGTTCAACGATCTGTCTGCGATCCATGTCGCGATGGGGGCTCAGATTGACGAGGTCCGCGAGCAGATCAATGAAATCTTCTCCTACATCCGTCAGATGCGTACCACTCTGTATGAGTTAGATCCGGCACTCACTGGGCTGCAGCGTGACCTTCTTCACTCCCGGTTGGTACCGTTCCTGAACGCCCGCCAGAAGCTGTTCGGGGCTGTAACAACGGCATGCAAGGTTACGAATAAAGATGTGAAGCCAAGTCTTGTTGGAGAGGATGTCATCATGGACAAGATGATGCTTGACGCCATCTCAGACCCCCTTACGCACATCCTGCGAAATGCCATTGACCACGGTATCGAAAGCCCTAGCGAAAGGGCAAAGCTCGGTAAACCTGCTGACGGGTCATTGAAGATCAAAGCTTCTCGTCGAGCCAAACACATCATCATCGAGATCAGTGATGACGGACGCGGCATTGATATTGAGGCCGTGCGCCGTAAAGCAATACAGATGAACATCATCTCTGAGACCGATCGACTCTCGCCCCAGGAAACCATGAAGCTGATCACCCGCAGCGGATTCTCAACCGCGGCGAAGGTAACGCAGGTATCCGGCAGGGGGGTAGGGATGGATATCGTTGCGACGACCGTAGAAAGCCTCGGCGGGAGACTGAACATAACGAGTGAGAAAGGTAAGGGCACTCAGTTCATCATCGAACTGCCATTCACGATTGGCTCGAACAAAGCAATGATGGTGAGCTCTGGAAGTCAGTGGTTTGCAATCCAGAGTTACTCCATGTGCCAAGTACTCCTGGTAGACCGCAAATCCCTGGATGAGCAACGAGCGTCGATGGGACATGCCACTGTTAGCTACGAGAATCGGTCATTCAACGTGGTGCACCTGGCCGACCTGGTTGCAATGCCAGACTCTCGCGGCCCGCAGGTAAAAGGGGGGGAGGTCACACTCATTCTCTGTGAGCAAGGCGAGGACCGAATCGCCATTGAGGTGGCCAAGGTAGATTCGATGCCAGAGATCCACATCCGAAAGCTTGAAGGCATGTTGGCGAACGTCCGCGGCATCGTCGGCGAGACTGAAATGCAAGATGGCAGCCCAATCTTCGTTTTGGATGTGATGGAGATGGCGCGGTTGAATCTGAAGCAAGGGGCAAAAGGGTATCAGGTACGCCAGAACCGGGTTCGATCGATGAAGGTAGAAACGAAGCCTACCGTTTTGGTGGTCGACGACTCCCGACCGTACCGGGCACAACTAGAGCGAATTTTCACTGGCTTCGGTTATACCGTTACCACGGCCGTAGATGGCCAAGACGCACTGCACAAACTTTCCCAGATGGATAAACCTGATCTGATGTTGGTCGATGTTGAAATGCCTAACATGAACGGCTTCGAATTCACCGAAGCGGTTCGAAAAATATCGGAGTACGACGACACCCCAATCATCATGATCACCACCCGTACGGGCCTGGAAGAGAAGGCCATTCGGGCAGGCGTGACTAGGTATCTGCTTAAACCTTGTGATGCAGAGTCTCTGCAACAGGCGGTCAATCAGATCAATGCCCAGAAAAACGCGCAGGGGGCTGCAGCATGAGGATCGGGATCGTAAGCACCAACGAAGTCCAAAAGGCTTTGTTCACTGAATTGCTCTCCCCATTGGTTGGGGACCTCATCATGTACGACGTTTCGCATGCGAAAGCCGGCGACCTTGAGATTAGCAACGCACACATTCTGTTGGTCGATATGAATGACCAACATGTGGTCGATTGCGATGAAGTCCTGGAGGCCCTGGGCAGAGAGGAGCCAATCTGCTTGGTGCATGATAAGGACCTGTACTCCATGCAGCCTCGCGAACGTATCTCATGGCGCAACCGCACGATCGACGAAATCAAGAAGGCCCTGCCCGACCTTGCTGCTGAGCTCGACGAGAAGAAAGAGGAGGCCGACAACAAGAACGCGCCTGACGTATGGATCATCGGCGCAAGCTCGGGTGGCCCTCAAGCATTAAAACATTTCTTCGCAGACTTACCGCGCATGCCGATCTCGATTTTTGTCGCTCAACACATCTCAGAGCCTGGATACGTCCAGATGCTTGCACGCTTGAAAGACGTGGCGTCCATGTGGAGTGTCCACTCCGCTGAGACGGGGATGAAGGTCAAGCCGAACTCTGTCTACTTGGTGCCCAGGGATCACACGATTCACATTGCGGCTGGTGTGATCAGCCTACAGCCGTACAGCGCACAATCAGTCTCGTTCAACCCCTGCATTGACGCGGTGATCCGCTCAGTGCATGAATGCCACCCTCAAGTGGGGGTCATCATCATGTCGGGCATGGGGATGGATGGCTCTGGTGGTGTGCGGACCATGAAAGGTAAGGCCAAACTAATCATGGCCCAGGACAGTGAATCTTCGGGGGCCAAGAGCATGCCCGACTCAGCGCGTAATACAGGGGCCGTGCAGTTTTCCGCGCCACCTGAAGGGCTCGCCAGGAAGCTAGCTCAACTCTATGGGCAGAGAACGTACTGAAGAAGAAGGCCACCTACGGGTGGCCTTTTATTTGGGGTAGCTTTCGAGTTAGGGCTTAGCAACTGAACAGGCTGGCCATCTTGGGTGGACAGCCTCAGTTGCGTGATGAAGGTCCTGGACCATCAATCATCAGATTCGCGATCGCCCTTCGCTGATCATCAATGCACCGTTGTGCTACATCCTTGAGCAGAGCCAGGGCCCCGGGATTCGTCCTGTCTATGAGGTCGTTGAGAAACTGGAGCTGGAGATCAGAAGTTGCAGGATAGGTAGCAGGTGGGAATTCCGCTCTGAGCACCGTCTGGGTACCGAGCTTAGTACTGACTTGAATGCTCGTATCGGAGATCAAGGTAGCGAAGTTGCGAAGAAGAGGGGAGGTGTTGACTTGGATGCTTGGCATAGAGAGGTCCTCAAGGTTAGGACCACTCTATGCAGTTACCCCTGTGCCAGAAGCCCCTACGCGCCGCACATTTGAGGCGTACAGAAGCCCATGATCTCGTCATAGGACTTACAGCAGACCACCGGTACCCACCACACGAAGGTGTAAATCTCCTCGAGCGAGACCGGGTAGAGACGCATCTGAGTGTCAAGCAAGAGGCTTCCAGCGCTAAAGCCCACGGTCACTCCTGGGGAGGTTTGCTGCAGCTTACCGACAGAGATCGCAGCATTGAATGGGAAGGAACCCACTGCGAATCCGCTTACGTGAATGGCTCGATAAGCAGCAATGCCGGCTGCGATCGCTGCATTGTCGTTATGGCTCGCCATCTGGCGGGGGTAGAGAGGCCCCCAGTTCGTGCCGATGCACAGTTCGGTACCCCAAACCGAAACACTAGAGGTCAGGGGGTTGCTACACGCAACAGCACCGAGCGCTCCAGCAACGCTGAGATCTCGGCACCCCGTGTTCCAGCTCGGGTCGAGTTCGGTGTCATAAATCAGTTTGGGGAAGCAAGATGGAAGCGCACTATTGAGAGCTTTGAGGGCTGTCGACTGGACGGCATTTGAAGCAGCTCCGCACATATCCAATGGGTTTGAGGTGGGAATGTTCACTGACCTTCCTGCATCAACACCACAAAGCTTGCAGCTCTGATATGCCATTGCAATATCGATAGCCCAGTCAGGCAGCTCCCATAAGCGCACGTGCATCGATGTGTAGTCGTTATTGTCGGTACCGGCACTCAGTGGACCGCCAATGGGTTGGCCCATTGCGGAGTCACCACCACCCTTGATCACTTCGCACAGCGCGACAGGCTGGTAGTGCGAAACAATCAGATCATTAGGGCAAAACCAGCAACAAGGCCCATACACCATGTAGCTCAAGGTCAATGGGTCAACGACCAATAGTGTGGCCAGGGAGGCGTTGAGGGCCTTGGCATCTTCAGGAGCGAGGCTGAGCCCTGTGGCGGCCGCCAGGCTGGTTACAACAGATAGCTTGCTGAACTCGCGTCGGGTAAGGGACATGCCCATCTCCAAATTAGGATCCTTGCCTTAATAGTGGCAAGCGGGTGCCCCAATTTGGATTATTGGAAATTACGGGTGGGAATGCGCGCGGGCGAAGGCCAGCAGGCAGATTCAGCTGTGTCTTCTGCATCACAGCCTTGACCAACACCCAGGGCAGCTGCGAACGCCACAGACAATCGATACCCTTCCTCAAGCGCTGCCGGCGCAGCTAGGAGATCAACGTCAGCAGTTGGATTCGCAGCTTTGAACAAGTACCCCAAAGGATTACGCACGAGCCCACAACCGCTTTTGCCGGCGGTTGACTCAAGGGCGTAGCAGGGACCCGTAGTGCACTGCAGAAACTCTTTGGCGAGCATGCAGGGCTCCACGGTGCAGCAGTAGCCGCACCCGTTGCAGGCTTCTCCTAGCCTCGGCTTTGGATTGATGAGGAAACTCTTCATGTGAGTATATTATCCAGCTTGCTGCCTAGTGGTTCAGTTCAAGGCGATCGCTAGCCCGCTGAACGGGATGCTCACCAGCGGTACCTGACCTTCAACATCCATGTCTTCAGCGAAGGAAGGGTTCATCACGTGAACCGTAGGATTAGAGCCATCCATGCGTACGCTGACGAGTACTCTCTCAGCGTCAGTTTGCGTGCAGCGACCAGTGACGTATACATCATGCTCGGATACATAAGCGCAGATTCGACTACGGTAGCGGTTCGCCCCGAACTCCCCCTTGCGAGGCTTGAGGGCCACGAGTGCGCCGGAGACATTCATTGCCAGGTCATGTTGGACCTCAAACATTAGGTCTCCTACCTGTGCCTGGCCTTCAGTACTCCACACATCGCCGTCGAATGAGTAGGTAGCTTCCCCCGATTCACCCATGGGAGTTTCGACCTCGAGCATGCGCTTGAACTGTTCGAGCGCTCGGGCACAGAACTCTTGGGCATCGACATGAGAGGGTAGGGTCACATTCAGCATCCCGTTGAGGTTGACTGGGATCGAGATGCTCTGGGCTTGATTGGCTGCTGGATTGTCCATGCTGATACTCCTGAAAGAATGCGGTGAGTATCCTGGTAATCCAGTGTGCCACCAGCAGGAATCATCACAAATGGGGCAGTGGCCGCCCACTATTACAGCATTAGCCCCGGGAGATTTGTCGTGATTGACGTGCCATCGAACTTGATCTGGATCATCGGCTTGGTGCTGCTGGTAATGGCATTGGCGTTTCTTTGGAACATGAAATTAAGCACCCACGCTGCACAGTCCCTGAGCTTGGACAAGCAGCCTGAGTCGGCTGAACCGGAGACTGAGATTCCAAAGTACAAAAGCATGCCGGTGCTTGCGCCAGCACCGCCTCCTGTTGTCCTCGAGATAGAACACGTCGCTCCCGAGATCGAGGTGGTGGAAGACGCTACCGATGAGAGTACTGCGTCAGTTTACGAACCGATCCCAGACAGTGATGACGCCGAGCGGATGCTTGACTTGGCCTGGAAGCTCGAGGTCCACGGTGACTTTGAAGGTCGGGATGAATACGCAAAACTGGTACTCGAAAACGTAGAAGCATCAGCGCGTCAGCGCGACCGCGCCCAAGCCATGTTGCGCAATGACAGCATCTCTTGAAAAGCCTGGGCGTCCTCTAAGGCTTTGAGGTCACCATCTGAGTAACCAAGCATGGTTTGGGCGTCCTGGTCATAAAAGCCCCCTGCAGGGCTGCTTTGCCACAGACATGCACTTGAGCGCACACAGCCCAGTTTTTCATTGATCCGCTGTAGTACATGCCCATGCGATTGGCATTGCACTTTCATCAAGTCAAGGTTGGTCGCCGAAGCACGAATCGTGAAGTGAACCTCACCGTTACTCATGATATCAGCACCGACAAAGACACCTAAAACACCGTGAACCTCCACGTCGGCGCCTGGCATTGGTAGTCGAATCGTCACATGTCACCCCACAGAGCAAAAAGGCTCTCAGAAAAATCGGACTCGCGAATTTTTGCGATTGCTTGCATCTCGATCTGACGCACGCGCTCTTTGGACAGAACCATGATTTCTGCAAGCTCCGCCAAGGTCATTTCCTTAGCCTCACCCAGCCCATAGCGGTTCACAATCACGAAGGTCTCACGCTCACTGAGAACCTGGCCCAGGGTTTCCTGCACGAAATTACGTGTGCTTGCCTCCTCAATTTCAGACATGAAATCGTTGTTGGGGTCAGGCAGCAGGTCATAAAGGCCGTGCTGGTTGTCAGAGTCAGACGAACCAATATCGGAGAAGGTGGCATCAATCGACAACTGGGAGCCGGCCAGGTGTACCAGGTCACGTACGAGATCCAAGTCGAGATCGGTAGCCTTGGCCAGGGCCTGAATCGACAATTGAGGGTTAGCCTGCAGCATGCTCTTGATCAGTCGGAGATGCTTATGCATCCCTTCTGGCAAGCGGATTGACTCCTGGTCGACAAGATCACGATTGATTGAGACTTTAATCCACTGGACCGCGATCGTGGTGAACCGGAATCCCATTTCTGGGGCGAAGCGGTATACGGCACGCGTCAGCCCCATGTTGGCAGCAGACCGGACAATTTCAGTGTCTGCATAGCGGAACCGACCAACCTGCTGTTCAACCAGCCTGAAATTGGCCTTGGTGAAGAT
Organism: Pseudomonas sp. HD6422; assembly: GCF_025377065.1. NCBI lineage: Bacteria > Pseudomonadati > Pseudomonadota > Gammaproteobacteria > Pseudomonadales > Pseudomonadaceae > Pseudomonas > Pseudomonas sp. HD6422. Next base: position 168,555 of record NZ_JAHWIW010000003.1, read on the forward strand.
GTCAGCGCATTTCTCGATGTCCCGGTCCACGCGCGCGAATACCGACCAGGCCGCCAAGATCTCTGCGGCCGGGGCTTCGCCCGTCGACGCGGCCGTAAGGATCGCTTTCTGACGCTGAGTGATGCCAAGGCGCAGATTTTTCATCGCTGCGGGCGGGAACAGCTGCAATTCATATCCGCCGGAGATCAGCAGGGCTGGGATGAGTTTGGGTGAGGTCCAATTCCCGGAAATGATCCCCTCAACCTTCACCTTCGGAATGCGAACCTCGTCGCAGATGAATTTGATCAGATCTCGAGTTCGGCTGGTCAGCTCTTTGCAGTTAACGCGGAAACGATCTGCTGCACGGTTCAGAATGAAATCGTAGGGCAGGATCTCAGACAGCTTCTGGCGCAGCTCATCGCGTACTGCGGCGCTGAACAGAGTTCCATCCATACCTTCAGCCGCGTAGCCGCGAAGCTCGCTAATCAAGGTCTGGATACCATTGAGCTTCCGCCGAAGCAACGCGGCAAACTCCTCGTCAGCGACCGCTTTGGCGGCTTTGCGGAGATTCTTGTTGGAGTAGTCACCCTCAGGGAGGGTGCCTACACGCAGCCAGGCGCCTTCATGGAAGATCAGGGCAACCGCCTTATCGACGTTGTCCTGCTCACCCATTGCATCCCAAATTTCCTGCACCATGGCAGAGACAATGCCAGTGTCAGCCGCCAGCGCCCGTACAAGCTCCAGCTGCCCCAACAGAATGCGATAGCCCAGGTCCTGTTCATCACTGGCTGTCAGGAGGCCCTTAGGGCCGTCCAGAAGAGGGAAGGGAGGGATCTCGGTTGGCAAGGTAAAGCCGAGGCCCAAACGCGCCGCAGGCGCGCTTGGGAGGTTGTTCAGGTGCTTGATCGCTAGGCTGCTCATCGCTGTTCTCCAGAGCCGGGCCTTAGAGGCGCACCGGCATCAATACGAAACTGTGTGATGGCAAGTCTCGAGCCCTTAGGAGTGTGCCAGAAGCAGCCCCAGTGAAAATTACCTCGATTTCTGACGCCCCTAGGGACCGGACAATTTCGCAAGCGAGAACACCGTTGAAGCCGACCTCCAATGGTTCCGCATGGTAGTCACAAGGGAGGACGTCATCCGCGATGTCCGTTGCGCTACCTCCCACGGACTGAACAGAGATGGTATCGGCGCTTACTGCAAGTCGCACCGAGGAAACAACGCCTTCGGATAGCAGCCCCACACGGGCCATTGCCCCAGCAAATTCATCACGCGAGACCCGCGCCAGATCACCTTTCTGAGCGGCAGCAATCAACCTGCGGAAGTCAGGGAAGTTTCCATCGATCAGTTTCGTATGCAGAACACCACCCGCTCTCGAGAAGCGAACCATGTTCCCCGAGGTCGCAATTTGCACCCCGCCTGTGCCCAGGAACTGACATACATCCTCGAGACAGGCGCTGGGCAAGATGAACTGCTGCATAGGGTTCCCATCAACCGGGACCTCGACAACCCCCAGACGAAGGCCGTCAGAAGCAGCAAGCGTCATAATCCCGGGTTGAAACTCGAACAACACCCCATTGAGGAAGACCCTCACATCATTTCGAGCTGCACAGAATCCAACCTGATGGATTGCGGTGCTGAGCGCAGCACCGGTAATCGACAGCTCACCTTTGCTCTGCTCAGGAGAGAATTCCATGACGGGAAATTGCTCAGCAGGGAGTGTGGCGAGCGAAAAGCGCGACCGGCCAGATGCAATAACAATTTTGGCCTCGGTGTAGCTGATCGAGACCATTGCACCCTTAGGAAGGGCCGAGATCACTTGATCGAACTTGTTGGAGGGCACGCATACGGAAAAGCCGTCGCCGCTCAAACTGTAAAGGTCGGCGGGCACATCGAGCGCCATTTGTTGCTGCCCGTTGTGCGCCGACAAACGCAGGACCTCATTGGATACCTCGAGCAACAAATGCCCGTAGACATCCGTTGCTTTGCGTTGAGGCACACGCGAAACGGTCTTCAGGTAGTGGGCGAGATCGGTGGATTTGATAGAGATTTTCATGGGCTGTCCCCTGTAAGGTATGGCCCATGATTGCCCTCAGAGAGGTGTGGCAGAAGCGGCACAACTGATCAAATTATGACCAGTCAGGTGTGACGTAAACGCGCCTAGCTTTGCAGCCAGTTATTCACACAGTTGCCCACAAATTTTGTGGATAACCCTACATGGCCTCAATCAAGACTTTGCTGAAGGCTCGCATGGCGACTGATCCTTCAACCTTGAAGGATGATTTCTGAGCGAATCTGGCCATGTCTGCGGCTACTCGCCGAGAGTACCCAGTCTGCCCTGAACGGTCATACAGGACTGCCAGTTGGACGTAGGCCTCCAACCTCATGGCATCACTCGAGAAAGCGAAGAAGTCTTGGGGAGGGGGGTACTCACCCTTGGCCGCTTTGATAACGACTTCAAACAGGGCACCCATGTCCTTTGTGTTGAGTCCTTTGACCTTCCCTGCAGCCTGCCGTAGGAGGGCGTTCGCATCCTCGACTCTGCCGGTCGTGGCGTAGCTTATTGCGAGTTGAGCCACGGCCATGGTGCTGTCCGGTCGATCCGAGTAGAACTCCAAAAGTCCCTCACGCAGCGCCTTAGCTCGCTCCAGGTCGCCAGTTTCAAGCAGGGTGAGTAGACGCTGTTGCAGGGCCTCCATATAGGCCTGCTTGTCCTGCTCGCTTAGCGTGTTCAAGGACCTTGCAATGGCTTTCTCATCGTCCGACCGTGCTGCGAGGGCAGCGATGTGCTTGAAAGCTAACAACCGGGCTTCAGGGTCTTGAACCTTCTCAGCACTATCGAGAGCTGTGTTGAATCGCTTTTCCCTTGCGGAGTTGATAGCCGCTCCTGCGGATACAAAGTCCGCGTCCGGGCGCAGGCACATCACCTGCTCGGATTGGCTTCGTAAGGCAGATAATGCTGCGGGTTCCTGTATCCCTGCCCCGGCCATTAAAGCTCTGGTCACGCGTAGTGAGTCGTCACGCTCATTACCTGGTCGTTCAGACTCCACACTTCTGGCGATGAGATCACCGATGCAGCTTTTCTCCGCGCGGGAGAAGCAGAGCGCCTTAGGGGGTTCAGATACCCATAAGGGTTCTGAAGCGCACCCGCAGAGCACTGACATGCAAAGAATTGCTGCAGGGAGCTTCACCATTAATCGCTCCACGGGAATCGATGAGCGACTTTCCCCTGCTCAGGGGCAAGAGCCAACAAACGGTTGGCCAGGCCTGACTCAGATTCAACTGACCTGCTGATGGTAAATACGTGAGTTCCCTTTTCCAGCATGCTCACAGCACAAGCCTCGGCATCATCACTACCCGAGAACACCCGCACAGGAATGTACTTGCTGAGTGCGTATTGGTTCGCAAGCTCGGCAAGGCCAATCTCGTCCGAAATGTAGATTTCGTCGGGCATCCGGCTTTGGAATAGGTGGTCAAATGTGCGGAATACAGCGGAACTAGACAAAGTCCGGTCGCCGGCAAGCACTACACGCCTCAACTCATTGCCGCTTTCGCTGGCGGTGATCAGGCGGCGATAGATGTCATCAGCGGCGTTATCAATCAACTGGACGCCGGTCGAGCAGTTAGGTTTGAGCAGGGAATCGCGCAGAGCGTCCTGGTTCTGTACCAGTTGCATCCACATGCCAGCTCGAATCAACCCTGCGCGTTGCTCAGCCCAATCTGCGCGCACGTCGCCTTGCTGAATTGCCGCTGTCTCAAGGAGGAAATCTTCTGGGTCATCCTGCTGCAGCAGAAATCGACGGTAGCAATCGTCAACACCACGGAATTTCTCTGACTCGATGAAGTGCATCAGGGAATGGCAAAGATCCCCCTCTGGGCAAGCCTCGGAGCGGTACGCCACGAAAGGCAGGATTGCATAGGGGTCGTAGATTGGACTGGTGGTAGTAGGTGATTCCATTACTTATCCGATATAGCGGGTGACGCGTTCGTGGAGCTGGACAAGGCCAGCTGCAGCACTACTAGCATGCCCTGCATCTTGAGCTTGTTTCACAATCTCCGCCACCCAAAGTGGTGTATCGAAATCACCAGGAACCCTTGAAAGGGCGTATTTGCGGCACTCTGCCCGCTGAACCTCAGATAGAAGCTCTGGAGCGTCCCTGCTCAACAACCGTACGACAAGATCCCGGAATCGGCCGTCAGTTGCTCTGGCAGCAATACTGAGCCACTCACTCTCATGGCTGCGATGGAGTTCCACCATCAGCGCCTGGTCTCTTGTTGAGAAGTCTCCGGCCCACATTAGGTGGTAAACATCAGAGGGCTGTGATGCGAGTTCAAGGATTGGGACATCCTTGAGTCGCGCCGGCAGATGGCCGGCGGCACGAAGCTGTGATGTGCTGCGCTTCACCTGGTTAACGTCGACCTGGAGCCGTTTAGCATCCGCAGGCCTGATCGCTGACAAGGGCGCGCAAAATGGAAAGCGGTTCAGAGGCACTTTGACCAGCGGTCTTGATGCCTGCCTGGCGTTCGTCCTTACAAGGTCCTGGTATGAGGTAACACTCGGATCGCAAAGGCTCGTAAGGTCGGCCTCAAGGTCCGCGACGTACAGAATGTCGGGGTAGGTAATGTCAACACCCACCGGCATGCCAAGGACAAACGATCGCGGGCTGTGAATTGCCGGGTGGACCAGAATACTTGGCGTAGTACTTTCAAGGTCGCTCACCTCACCTCGATCCAATCCCAAAGCACTTTTGATGCTCTCAACTGAGGTGTGATTCAGAGCGTGCCGAACGAGCTTAGGACATGCAGCGGATGCCTCTACAAGTAGATCACACACCCGGCCGGCTCTGTTGCCCCCGAGCACTATGGTTTCCCACATCAGGAAATGGTGAAGCGCCGCCCCTCGAGTCGGATCCGGGCTCTGAGGCCATGGAAACTCCTCTGGCCTGAGTAGGTGTATGGCGCGAACGAGCGTATCCAGATCGAGGAAATGGCTATTCGCTGGGAACCCGACGCAGGGATAGGGCAACAGGTTGCGATACATGCCAAATCGGATGAAAGGGTCCACCCTGGTCGTGTTGCCAAAGCCAACGTGGAGGCAATCTGGACGGGTCAGGTGTGCATGAACAACCTTCGCCCAGGACAGCTCACTCTCACCGGACATAAGATCCATTGCCGCAAGCTCGGATTCCGCTGCAGCTTCCAAGTCAACGTGGACATCATTGCGAAGGCAGATATTCATTTCCAGCGGTTGGGATGCACTGCTCTCGTCACACATTAGCGAGTCATAGCGCACGATTTGGCCTTCCGCCGGGGCCTTGCCGGCAGTAACGGCATCGTAGAAGTGGATTGCTACAGACATGACGGCTCCTCTATTAACCTAATAGTGGCCAAGGACTGCACCAATCTGGTCTTTTTGGTTGGAAGCCAAGGATGAAAAGGGGAGGGATGATTGCAGTGACGGATGCGCGCTCGACGTTATACTCGCCATGAGTCTCCCTCAAGTGATCGATCCGTGAACCAAGCAATAACGGCGCAAGATGCAGTTCTAGAAGGCGATACCCTGGTGATGCTCGTCAAGCAACAGCAGGTACACCTTGCCATGGCAAGTACCTTTCCGACCCTTAGGGCTCGATTGGTCCTGTGCCGCATGCCAGTAGCGGATAGCGAGGTGCTTGGGGAAGTAGACGATGAAGACGTAGCCGTCTTACAGGATTTCAACATCTGCCGCGCTTGCGCAGCGGCCTTCGTGTCTGATCTTCGGCAAGGGATGTTAGCTCGGGTGAGGGCGTCTCAAATCGCGTCTCAGCCGCCCCACTGCTCAGAGCGGCTTACCTACGAGGAGAATCAACTTTCCCTGTTCTAGGGCTAGGAAGGGAAGCTGTGGGTTTGTTGCTCGCCGGTTTCCAAGCTCACGGTGATCCAATTCCGATCAGTCGAACCAGTGCGTAGCAATTCCCATACGATGTTCATCGCAGCGGTAGCCACCGTGCGATTGATCAAGCAGTCCTGTGAAGCGATGGATTCAGCTGCTGAACAGGACTTTGTATTGCTATCAGCCATATCGCGAATTTCAGGATAGATATCCAGTACATTGGGGTAAACCTTACGTTCACTCTCCCGCAGCGCCCCAAATACCACCTGTCCATGGCGATGCCCGTTCCCCATGTCGAGCCACATAGCGTTGTGCTTAAGGCTGGCACACTCCCCAATAGCTACACGGGCTGAACTCACATCGACACAGGAGATGATGAGGTCTGCTCCTGCCACAGCAAAGCGAGTAGGTTCACTCGGGAAGCGATGGGGAAGTCCCACCCATTCAAGGCCCAGGTTCAGGTTGTAACGATTAGCCAATACTACAGCTTTGTATTGGCCCATATCGCACGGCCAGAAGCGCTGGCGCACAAGGTTCGATTCACGCACCAGTGCATCATCGATGATGGTTACATGAAGGCCATAAGGGTGCCCGAGGCTCCGAATGGCGCAGTGCATCGAGGACAAGCAGTCCACCACCTCACTGCCGTTCCCTCCAGCGCCCAAAACCACAATACGAATTGGGCCGCTTGTCCAACTCTTAGGGGCCTTGTAGCGCGGGGACGAAAGAGTCGACTGAGTAGAAGCCATCATTCCTCACCTCCCAGTGCCAGAGCATCACGGAGAGTGATTTGACCAGTCTTGCCCTCTGCAGGCATCAGTTCAGATGATGGAAACGACTTTGCTTTGGTGTCGCTCAGGTTCTCGTAGAAAGCGATAACGTCTTTGTACTCGGTTGGAGTCTTCAGGGTCTTTGTGCCCATATGGGTGTTGGTGCAGTGCAGTACGAACCTCTCCCATCCGGGAATGCTGGCAATGTTGTGCTCCTTCGGAACATCACAGTTTCCGGTGCAAAAGGAGCCGCTTTTGTACATGTTGCCCAGCGGTGCCAAGTAGAGCTTTGTTTCGGGCTTTGGACGCGCTTTCCCCTTGTAGGCGAAGCAGCGCAGCTTACCGGGGGTCGCGATGTAGATCAGACCCGGAATTGGGGCCGTGTGAATGGCGCCCTGGAACTGGATGTCAATCACCTGAGGGGCGTTGTACCAGACGAGCATGGTGCGCGATTTGACCAGAACCCGCGTGTCGATGAACTCAATCTCAGCCTCAACGTTCAGAAGGATGTCAATAAACCCTTCCTTGTCCTCCTCCGAGAACGCCCGGCCAGCCCCGAGGGTGAACCCACCCTCGACAGGCGCTTCAATGACCTCGTGACTGGTGAAGTCGAGACGCCCAGTTTTCAGGTGGTGGAAAGCGAGCAGGGCGCGGGCTTTGACTTGAGAATTAAGCATTGGTTGGTTCCTCTAGAGAGAGTTGAATCCGCCGTAGCAGTGCTAGGCATTCATTAGTTCTCTCCATTATCGGGATGGTGACCTGTGCCACCAGCTCCCCCGAAGATAATGGCAATATCGCCGATCCCGGACCATTCTCCTCGACCTCGATGTTGAGGCTTTGAACCGCGTCGATGTGAAGTCTTTCATGGCGTTCATCAGCGAGAACCCATACGCAATCGAAAAATCGGTTGGGGCTTGTCTCGTATCCGCCAGAGTCCTCATCACCTTCGTCGTCGGTAGGAATCAAGCTGTCGATGCGAGTGTGGCCGTCGAAACGCATCAGACATGCCTCAAGCGCATCCGCAAGAACCACAGCCAGAGCAGAGTGCTTGGTGTCACTACCGCTAATTTCTTGAGCTTGGAGCAGCAACTCAGAAAGCTCTGCTTTTCCATTCTCCGCATCAGCACCTTGGGCTAGGTGATATTTGAAATTCCGCTCAACGTCATCCATCTGCCATAGGGTGGCGGCTACGCGCTCGAAGGCTTCCAACTCCGAATCGTCATCTGCATCAGGCTCCAGGTCTTCCGCAAGCCATCCCAAATCAGTGTGGTCTTCGAGTTGGGTGAGAAACTCGAGAATTTCTTTCTGTGACTTTCCGGTTATCTCGTCTTTGACACCTTCATAGCTTTCCGAGATAGCGAAGCTATATTGCCCCCAGCAGCCAAAAGCTGAAGCCGGGGTATGGAATGGCATGATGTAGGTGTTCATTGCATCAAGGGTCTTGGACAGCAGGATATGCATCTCCAAGAAATCTTGAGTCAACTCGGGCCACGACAGATAGAAGCAGTTCCGGTCTAAGGCATCCAAGTGGAGTTCATTGCCGCTGATCGTTACGCTAAAGGGGGTGTGAGTGAACACCTCGCCTTTAGAAACGTTACGGCTCTGGCGCTGGGCTTCAGGCCACAGGGTATCAAGAGCAGATTTAGCCGCATTCAACAAATCGTAGCCACAATCAGAGCCAAGACTGATGATCGGTGCCAAGACAGAATCGTGCAGCAATCCTGCTTCGGCAACGGCTAATGCGATACCCGATGCATATGTGACGTCTACGAGTTCGCGGGACAGTTCATAATCGATCCTTGACGCATCAGGGAGCGCACCATCGCGTGTGAACTCGATTCTGGACTCGATGCCCTTGACCAGCTTCTTAGTGACCAGGTGCAGCCCATAGCCATTCGGGTAGTGCTCAAGCGGGGTGAGGTCTGAGTCGTTGAGTAGCCCTCCCTGCAGCGCTTCTAGGCACATAGCGCTGTGCCCTTGATGATCGACCAGATAGCCACGCTCGTGCATGAAAATGGCAGAGATGCCACTTTGGACCGCCGCAGTCACCTTCGGAATCGTCAGCGCACTCAGCGGGGCACTTGGGAATTGGAGAGGACTCCAGGTTTGCTTGATTTCTGCAAGAGATTCCACAGTCTGACCTGCTGGCTGCGATCAAGGCAGCTTTCGTTGGTTTTAGCTTGGGAAGGGGAGGCGGCTGCACCGCCCGCCCACGCCCTGAGTTGATCGACCGGACTAACCGCGGTCGCCGAAATTGCCTTGTCGGAACTCATAGACCTGCGTGTCTCCTTCGTTGACTGGGTCGATTACCTTGCCACCATTCAGGCGGGGGAACTGCCGTGCGTAGTGCTTGAGCACATCCTTCGGCTCGAGGCTCGGATCAGGATCAGGCAGATCACGGCCAGAGAAGCGGAACACGCGGCTGAGGGTCAAAATGGATACGGTCATAAGTCCCCCTTAGAACTGCGATGCAGCAGCACCAGGCACTGCTGGGGCAGGTGCTGGAGCGTTGGATGGTTTGGTCCCGCTGGCTTCAGCCTCGCCTTCGTCACCTTCTTCACCATCATCATCGCGGATGTCTGAGGCGGCTGGTGGAGTCGCCGATGGTTTCGCTTTTGCCTCACCAACAGCTGCGTTAGCGAGCCGCTCGATTTCGTCCAGTGCGCTCAAGCCACGGGCAACCACTGCGGCCTTGCTTGAGATCAAGGTGGCGAATGCCTCCTCAATCTCAGCAGGCGCGCCGCTCACAACCATGGGTTTCGAGATAGCGGCACGCAGCTGCACAACAGCTTCGCTGGCGTTCTCCGGGGTAGGCCCGATCTCGGGGGTATACATCAGTTTGATGTTGCCATCGGCCAACCCTTCCAGCTGGACGGTAGCTTTAAGGCCGGTAGTGAGTACCGCGCCTACGGATTGAAGAAAAGTGCTCATGTAAGTAGTTCCTCGTTAAGTTGGAGCCAGTTTGGGGGCGATTAAGCTGTGGCAGAACCGTCATAGGCGGAAATTTTCATGGCTTCTGGCAGATACCCTTTCCAGCTGAATTCAGTGAAAGCAAGCACCGCTTTAATCAGTTCGTCTGACTTGCCAGCGGTGAGTTTTGCGAACTCTTTTTCACCCTTTACCTCGTCATACTTCACATCGAAACCACTGGCCTTACAGTCAGCAATAACACCTGCTTTGGTGAGTGCCTTAAGGTAACTCTCTGTCATCTTGAAATGATCGACTGGGTCCATTCCTGCGGCTTGGATGAAGGCGAGGGATTGCGCACCTGGAATCGACTTTTGGAACTGGTCAGAAATGTCGCGACGGAACACTGTGCATGCCGCAAGTTGGCTCAGGTAACTCTGCAGTTCCTCGACGGGTTTCATGGCCAGCGCGGCTTCAGCGTTAGCACGCTCATGGCCATACATTGTGCTCGGGAGGCCAATCACCTTCTGCATGCGTGCCAGCAATTCGTTCGGCAGATCGGAGCGCATTTCGAGGTACATCGAGACAATGCTGATCGCCAATGCGTAGGACATATTCCCGTGAATTGCCTTCACGCCCATCTGCGAGAACAGACTGAATGCCTCACGCTTAATTGCCTTCTTGACCTCTTGCGGCTTTGCTGGCGCGGTAGACCCCGGCTTGCTGGCCGCATCTTTGACTGCACCATTCGTTGCTGCTGTCGGGGCTTGGCTTTGACCAGCCGCCTGTCCTTGACTTGCTGCTGGGGCAGCGGTCGCGGCTTGAATGAGCGCCTTATAGGCTTTGTTGTGCTCAGCGTGACAGCTTTTGTTGAAGCAGTGTCCACCCACAATCCGGCCCTCTTGCCCGGGCTTGGTGCTTACAACTGCACCATAGTTTTCGCAGCCAGTGCAGGCTGAAAACTGCTGAACACCAACACCATTCTGCCCCTTGTCCTCTAGCAGGACGTATCCGCCATCTGGGAGGGTCAGGTCGGTATGTACAACCCCATACTCCTGCTTCGCCTCAATCAGCTTCACCTCAATGAGGCTGGACGTCTTTTTGTCCCAGCAGGTGCGGTTCTGGCATTTAGCGTCACCTACCGATGCGCTAAACAGATCGCCGTAGCGGGAACTGTTGTGCTCACAGGTTTGGCATTCGGTGGTATCAAAGGGTGCGTTGGCAATGACCCCGGACAACTGAATGAGCCGCTCACGGGTGGCCGCTACATTCATTTTCCGCTCAATGATGCGCGAGCAAATAGTACGCTGATCCTCAGGAACCATAGGAGCTAGCAGTTCAGCATGGCCGAGCTTGATCTCACCCTGAACGAGCGCCTCAGCGACCTCGTCACAGCACTTTGACAGAAGGATTCGGGAGTCGAGCTTTTGACGGTTCCACCCAAGGATCAGACATGCTTCATCGTGATTGTTGTTTTCATCTTCCAGAGTGGTGACAGCTGCATATGCCTCCTCAAGAGGGGTGAGGTCGGCACGCTGGAGGTTTTCGGTTGTAGCAGCACGCCGCGCCTCTGCGTCAGTCATCTCACGGACTATCGCGGGGATATCAGCCAGTTCCAGTTCGACCGAAATGTCGTATCGCGTATTGCCGAAGACCACCTCATACGGGACGTTCGCATCGCCAGTTGGGCGTAGCAGAATTGCTTGGAGGACGCCTTGATTCCGAACGCTTTGCTTCATTTGAGCATAAAGTGCCTTGTTACGGCCTTTACGAGGGTCGATTTTAGGATTGCGCCGGATTTGATCCAGTGGGATGCGAACACCATTGAGGGAAGGATCAACATCGATGTCGATTGCGGAGTGATTGAGGTTGGTCACGGTAAAGGGCTCGTTCTGTTTGGATGGGCAAATTGTTAGGCCTAAGGTCGTGTGCCAGAACCCCACCCGCCTCGAATCTCAGTGGCAGTTAAACGCTCAACTTTACGCTGTCGGTCGCACTACGTTCCCTTGCTCTTGGATTGCATGAACGATGGGAGACGTACGCCCACAAAGGCTTCAGTGTCGAGGTGGGGGAATGTATGCACTCGCTTTCGCAGCTGCTTCCCCCACTTGTTGACAGCGGCGATTTGCCCTGCGGTCAAAAACCACTGCGAGTGGAGCTTTCTAAGCATCGCCTCGAGAAACCCACGGCGATCAGAATGCGTGTGCGCCACTGCCTCATGCAGCCAATGATTAAGGCCGATGCAGCGCTTGACGTTGGCCTCACTAAAAATCAGGTTCAGTTCGGCCGCATTCCGAATGGTCCCGGCCACACGCTTCCTCTGCTCCTCGCTCAGTTCGCCATGCAGGGTGAAAGCGTCATAGGCATCGTTGAGAAGGGATGAGCGATGATGGGAGAACTCCCCCATGCATTCGTACCGGAGCCTGAGGTACTGAATCAATCTGTCTAGTGGAGGTAGTGGACCACGGTTCGGCAGTGCAGCCTGGGAGACAGAAACCAACTGAGGAGTTGAAGCTGCGGCTGCATCAAGCGTTGGGGAATCGGTATCGAAGTCACTGTCAGATACAACCAGGAGCGCCAGGCGGCTTACATCTAGCAGCCGCTCCTCTGGTGGCCCGAGCATCCTCTTAGCGCAATTGGGGCCGGCATTGGCCTCAAGTGTGCCGTCAGTTATCACAATGCCCTTCAGGCTGCGTAGCGGCCTGTTGCAGAAGAAACAGACCGCTTGGGGGCGGAGATGGTCAACGCGGGAGTATTGCCACATGTTTGAGCCCCCAGCACGCGCCTTAAGGGATTGTCACAGCACTTTGAGGATGACCGTGTATTTGCCGTCGATGACTACGACTTTGGTCCGATTAGGCTCAACCTGAACCGTGTCGGAGAATGCCTGGTTACTCATTTTCACGACCTGGTTGGAGCCGCAGGAGAAGCGCTGGCCATCTGTCACACCATCAAGCTTGGATACCTGACCGATGATCTCGACAGGCTGCGCTCCATCGCCGGTCTTGGGCAATGAACGCAGCGTGAGCAGAAGCCCGGTCTTGTACTCACCCTCGCGGCAGACATCACGCTTGGTTGCAGTGTCTTTGAACGCTGCTTGATAGCGGTGGCTGTCACGCAGATCAAGGTCGTACTTGGCCCCGTCGATGGCGTACTTGAATGCCTGTGGAACCTCACTGCCCGAAGCAACAGACACCTGTAGCTCAGGCGCTGCGTGAGCTACCAATGGGAGTAGACAGAGCGTGAAACCAATCCAACGCATTGGTGAAACCTCAAAGGGTGTTAGTGAATTTGATCATGATGTGCTTGAGGGCGTGCACGTCACCGAAGGTGTCGTGATCAAGCATTGCTTTCGTGGTGGGTGGATACTTCTCAAAATCGAAGTCGATCACCTCAGGGACGCCAGACCACGCCGTGACACGCTCGCACTCCGTATAACCGTTGCAGAGCACGTCGATGAGGAACGCTGTCTTACCCTCCGGGTAAGTCACCGGAAGTGTCTTGAACAGACTTTCGTAATGCCCCATGGCGTACTGCGCCAGCTCGATAGCGGTCAGGCCATCAATCGACATGGCCACACCGAGACCTGGTTCAAAAACCAGAACAGATTTCGTGATCACAGTGGTACCGCCCGAACAGAAACGCTCACCGGCTGGATCGAGCCGAAGGTAAAGGTCTTCTCGACCCCTGGCTCAGCAATGAAGCGGACATTGAGGCGGTCCATTCGGATCAGGGGGTTAGGGGAATTCAGGTCGGCATCCGGGACGTATGTGCGGTCAACCCCAAGACAGAAGCTCACTTCGTCCTCATTGAACTGAGGCTGAGCCGCGCGGACGAAATAGCCTTCGGGGAAGAAGAACAGATCGCCCTGCTTGACCAAGCCATTGCTGTCAACCCCAAGCATGAGGGTCTTGTCTTTTTGGAAGTCGCGAACCACCACGTCTCTGCCGTGATTTGACGGGAGCTCTACTTTGATCAGGTTCCCGTAGGTATCAGCGCTTTGGTCATGGATTTGAATCTCCAGTCGGAAGCCCGTGAGCTGGGGGACACCTGACGGCTGATAGGTTCGCTCGTCGCGCCACCGATCAGTGCACTGCTCACTCGGCACATTCGTGGTTTCAGAGACAGAAACAGTCCCCGAATGCTGCTTTGAATCGTACTGGTAAGTGTTGTGATTGAACTCGGGCTTGCTGGCGCAGCCGGCAATAGCGAGGCAGAGTGCAGCAACGCTGAACAGTGGCTTAAGCATGGATGTCCTTAATCGGCTAGGCGGCGATCTTTTAAGGGTGAATTGGCTTCACGAGCCCGGCCAGGCCGAGCGCGTCGAGTGCCTTGAAAGTGTTTGTCCGATTGAGCGGAGGGACTACGCGTACAGACCGCTCAGGATCAGTGCTACCCACAACATGGAGGCCTGGGCACATGAGCACTGTAGGTATCGGCCCGGAGATCACCTGGGCCGCAGCTTTTGATGCCTGACCACTGAACCCCTGCAAGCCAAACACAATGACCAGGTCTGGACTGGATTCAGCTAATTCTCTGGCCGCTCCCCCCACGGTATTGCAGGCGCGAACCTTGTCGAATAGATCTGTGAGGATCTGCTGGCAATGAAACGCCTCAGCAGCGTTGTCGGTGAGAATTAGTGCAGTTGCCATGTTAGCGGTCAGTCTTAGCCCATGATTCAGCCGATTCTAACCGCCAGGCCAGACAAGACAATCCAAAACACGCCCTCCGAATTCCATGGCTATGTTTCGACTTGCTGCAGGAGGAAAACACGGCACAGTGGACACAGGTCAACGATCGCTGGTGCGCCATGTCTGATGAGAATGAAAGCCCGTGGATGAGCACCTTCTCGGTGCCTGTGGTACCAAGGGGGGAGAGATACGTGATGCTCAGCGGGCTCGCTGAGAAACACAAACGAGAGGCGTGGGCCGTGATATCGAAAACGAATCCAGCCCTGGCCCTTCTGCTGAAAGATCCCAACCTCAAAGAAATCATGCGCCTATTCGACGCTGACCTCTTGGTTGAGGCGTCAGTTGTGCCGGCACTGCCCTCTGAGCCCCTGAAAGGGCGTAAGAGGGCAGGAGACTAGAACGGAGCGCTTAGATCGATCTTGAGCTCTTCAAAGCGCTGTCGTCGCTCTGCGGGGCTCAGAGGGGTCACAGCGTCATCGTCTTGCCCGCCCAAGGGGCCGAGATCCAATTCAGCTTTAGGCGGGGCCTCTGGAAGCACTAGTTCCGAAAGGTCCCTGCCAATCACCCCCATCAAATGAGCAATCGCGGCTTGCAGTTGCTCAACACTCACACCGGCCGGAGGGCGAGCGACCTGATGGCACAGGTTGTCGATCGACTGCTGAATCTCCTCCGTGCTGGGCTTCTCATCAGAGAGCCATGCCTTCGCTAGTTCAAGCGGGTTCATCAGAATCCTCCTGGTCGAACCAGTGAGGACTTGATAATCAGAAGCCTTCGCCGCTTCTCCTCCAAGCTCAGCGGAGCAGCTGGTTCGCCGTCAGGGTGAAGGCTCCCACAGTCGAACTCCGCCGGCGCGACAGGCGTGGGGACAGTAATTGAAGATTGCTCCTGGCTGATCACCTCCGGGATCTGAGGCAGGTCCGCCAGGTCCCCTTCACGATCTACATAGCACTGAATGAGCTCGTCGGCCGTGGATCGAAAGTCTGCATTGTCAGGCAACTCACCTTTAGCCACTTTGGCGACCATGGCTGAGAGAGCAGCCTTGATTTGCAGGAGGGTTGGTTCGCTTGCCAACCACTTCTTCGAGCGCCCTAGTAAGGTTTGATCCATGGATGCATTTGGGGAGTTGGTAGTCATTGTGTGGAAGCTCCAAGGGCGGGGCGTGGTGAAACATCAGGCTTTGCGCGGAATTTGCGAATGTTCATTCTGACGGTGGCGGGGTCCAAGAGCTTGCGTAAGCAGAGGATGGCGATAACGGTGAGAGCGACTATTGTCAGCTGTAGGGCACGCTCACTCATGCTTCCCAGGAGACAAGCAAAGGCAAAGTCCAGTGGCACAGCCAACCCTGCCATCGTAAGGCTTGGGGCTAGTAACCACCCCATCATAGGGATGATGCGTGAGATCAGCAGGGCCATAAGACAGACAGGGGAAAAAGCCACAGCAAAGGCTATGAGCGTTGCCCCAATTGGCACAGGCGAAGATGTAAGCAACATGAAGCCAATTGCCAAGCTCCCTAAGAGCACACCTGCAACAAAGCAGGTGACTGAAAACCAGCCGTAGGGTGTGAGTCTTTGCATGGGTAAATCCTCGCAGTGAAGTGAGGGCATTTACCTTCAATCCGGCGCGTGCCAGAACCGGTCAGAACAAAGGAATGAATAGGAAAAGGAAGCAGAAAGGAAGGATCGACGAAACCCAGCAGGGCCGGGGGCTTGAGAGACTCAACGTGGACTAAACCTGACGTCTACCGTGGTTCAAACCTGACTAGAGGGGATTTCGGCAGATAAAAACATGGGCCAATCCTTACTGTATGAAACCTGATCGTGAACTAATCCTGCCTACCGTGAAGACGACCGTGAACTAAACCTTACTAGGTCAGGTTGGTTTTTCTGCCCCTTTTCTGTGGATAACTAGACATAAAATGTTCGGGTGGGCTAATCCTCACTACAACCGTGAAGCATACCTGACTACTGTATAAGGTAGATCGCAGTGAACTCGCCGCTCACCTTCAGGAAAAAGAAGGGGCAAGGCTTAGGTATCGGGCGTCCATAGCGCCGCATCTATCGTGTACCAATCCTAACTTTTTCTGTGGCACCTGAACGCTGTGCCGCCAGGAATCACTATGAGTTGCGACTGAACGAGGTAGCCGTTTGATGCGATCTTTCGTGCTTGGACCCTGAGAATCGTGAACCAATCCTGATTACACGTCACCCTCCTAATCGTGCATCAATCCTTACTACATGCGGGCAATTCAGCGCCAGCGACGGGGACTGAATCGTGCGCTTATCCGGTTTACCGGACCTCTACAAGGCCAGGGGTCTTCCCAGGTCTCTGCGATCTGTCATTGCCGCATGGTCTCTGTCCTGACTGACACCCGCCTTCGAAGCAAACGATGTAGAGGAACAGGAGTCGCCGTCGCGCTTGAAGTGCATAGTGGCGCTCCTCAGGCTGTCCGGGCCGGTGACTCCTCCGACCCGTTGCTGGAACGGAGTGCCGGTGGGCAGGTTATGGAGTAGAAAAGTGCACTAATCCTGACTATCGATAGCACCGTTTCCGGCAACAGGTAGATGGCTACTAGTCAGGATTGCTTCATCATTTGCGGTAAGGGGGGGTGTGGATGCCGCATTTGTTTAGGCACCATCCTGAACCGGGCAGCACCAGAACCGCCGAGCAGCCAACATAACTGTGACGATCAAAAGTGTACCAATCCTGACTATGCCGGCGCGGCCCCACCAGCGGGTCACTACCCGTTAAAGGGCTTGAGCCTCCCCCTGTTTCAAGCCGACGCGAAAGGGCACCAAGCATTGGTGCGTGGAAAGTATCGTGAGCCAATCCTAACTACCTGACATCAACGCGCGGGCACAAAAAAGCCCGCAGAGCGGGCTTGAGTGACATGGCGGGCCAGGGCTAGGCACTGAGGGCGAGTTCCCGGCTTTTTTCCCGGCGGTGCCCCTCAATTATCATGCTGACGAACTTGTTGGTCGGCAAAACCTCGTACACGTAGTCGATCGCCCCCTTACCCTTGAGCTTCTTGATGGGAGTGGACTTGAAGCTCGATAGGACCTCTTCCTTCACCAGTTCAGCCAGGGCGATATTCACAGCGCGAAAATCTTCGGGCATCCGCTTCGAAAGGCCTCTCGCCGTATTGCTGAGGAATTCGACCAGGTGGAACCGATAAGGATGAGCTGGCGAGGCGTTGCGCCACCCCATGGACAGCTCACGGTTCAAAATCTTGGCCAGGCTATTCGTCAGTCGCATCGATGTGGCGTAGTGGTAGAGCCGGAAGTCACCACACTCAATACCTCTGGAAATGAGGGGGTGGAGGACTGCCATACAGAGAGTTGCATCCCCCTTGTCAGCGTCCGAGATGTCCTTCACCTCGATGTAGTCCTTGCTGTTCTTGTTCTTGCTTCGCAGGTAGAGGAGGGGAAGATAGTTGGAGGTGATGTCAATCTTGTCGCCGTTCGCAGCCCGGGTCTGGATTGTCAGGCTGGATTTAGCAAGGATGTCCAGGGCCTGGCGCAGCTCATCGTAGGTGTAGGTGTGGCCGACCGACTTAAGCTCTTTCCGCAGGTCATAGAGGCTAAACCGCACTGAGCATTCGGCTTCGTTAAATCGCCCAGGTTGGGTGCTGAACTTACGAAGGGCTTCCTCGACACACTCCTCGCGGCTGCCTGGGTACAACCCAACCCATTCCATCTGGCCTGTGGCCTTGCCCTTGACCTTAACCGGCAGTTCCATGCTCACAGCTTTCATGATTACGCGGAAGGGTTGGCCATTGAGGCTACCCTCAAGCTGAGTCGTCATCTGGCTCATATCGCGAACCGTCTTCGATGCCCAGCTGAAACGGGGTAGCGCATCGTAGATCGAAACCAGGTTGCTATGGTCCGCATCCCCCAACCGAATCTCATAGGGGTTAAACAGTTCACCCTGTGCCGTGGTGCCCAGCCGGCGTTGGGAGCTGCGCATTTGCATGCTGCGCACCCGAGCAGAATTGGCATTCTCGGGCTGGCCGACTGTGACTGGAACCCGCTCTAAACCTGGGAGCTGATCGGTAGTTGGGCTGCTGTGATCCATGCTTGGTTACCCTTGCACCCCACAATGCAGATTCAGCATCGTGGTGGTTAAAGCCTAAGTGGTGAGCGCGCTCACCAGTGAATGATGTGGAGGTGTCGTTGGTAAGACTGAGTCGACACTCACGTTTTCGAGTTCAGTGCCCAACAGCTACCCGGCCGATGGCCGAGATGACCCGGAAATCGCAATCAGTCATCCCGATTTTTGAATCCATTACTCCGTTAACTGCGCGCTGAAACTGGGCCACATGCTTCACGGCTTTATCGAGCAGTTCTGACACCTCGATGTACTGGGCTGCGGTCGCTTCGACTGATGAGGTGCAGACGGCGTAACCATCTAGCCTGGAGTAGGCGAGCCGGCGCGATGCAGCCGGGAGATTAAATGCGTCAGGTGCACTGGCAAATCCGTTCACGATAGCTGCCTTGACCGTGTCGGCGTCCTCAACCTGGCGAACTGACATAGATTGTGGTGAGTTGGCGGGCTTCAGGGCTGCATATGCACCAACAGCTAGTGCCAGGGCTGCAAGGGCCAGCGTGGTCTTCTTGAGCGAAATCTGCACAGTTTGAATCTCGAAAACAGTTCAGCTCTCGAGGATAACGGCTCAAAATACGAATGCACGCCAAAATGGGGTGCCGTAATTCACTTACCATTTGTGCGTGAATTACGGAGCCCTATTTTGGCGTGCATCCGTGAGGGCCAGGGGATATGGTCGCATCAGCTAATAGGAGGCTCCATGCTGATTCTTACCCGCCGCATCGGCGAAACCGTGAACATCGGTGATGACATCACCATTACAGTATTGGGCGTCAATGGTAACCATGTCCGCTTGGGGATCACCGCACCCACCGACGTTGAGGTGCATCGAGAGGAGATCTATCAGCGGATCCAAGCCCAGCGCCAAGCGGAGACCGATCGTGCGTAAGCCCGCGGCAGGTCTGCTACTGGTCGCAGTAGCTTCCTTGTCAGGCTGCACATCAGCGTGGATTAACGACCCCAGTCCTTCAACCGCCGATCTCGTGAATGACCTCAAGCTTGAGGGTTTTACTTGCAAGGCAGGTTTTTCGACGATCGTTTGCCGGCAGACAGAAGCCTATGTAGAGAAGGCCGCTAAAATCTGTTCGTCCGAGAAGGGGTGCGTCCCCCAACCGTGCCACGACGTTCGGATCGTGTATGAAATCACGCAGGCTAGCGATGGCATCCCAGGTATTACTCAGACCACTGAGCGGACGGAGACTCGCAAGATTCCAAAGGGTGACATCTACTCGGATGCGAGGATCGCCGAGCTCAAGGAATATTGCGCAATAAAGTGAGCGGGGACACGCGGCCGTGATCATCACGACCGCATTGACGTAAAGCAGAGCGCAACCAGGTACTGTGAAGCTCTGGTCGCGCTTACTTCGTCGTTGCCGCTTGGGGCGTCGCCCTTTTCACAAGGCCAGTTCGCAGCCCCTCAGCTTCGAATGCTGGAAGATTCCCAATCGTGGCCCAAACCTTGTTATCAGATCCCTTGACCCCGAATCGACCGTAGACAACAGGCTCAGCCTTCAGCGGGTTATTGAGCGTGGCGTAGGCCTCGACGTTCACGGATATGCTCTCTGACTGCACCAAGCATTCAGACCGTGCCTCGAAAACTTTCCCGGCTGCGGTGAAATAGGCCTGGAATGCTTCGCTACCACCACCGACCAATGCGATCGAACTGCCTTCGTAGATCAGATACAGGGACTCTGGGTGGGTGCATACGATCGAGTCCGCCTTCAGTGCAGTTTGAACTGGCTTTTTAAGGGTAGTCACTGTTGCTGCTTGGGCCGCGCCAGCGCCCAGACACATCAACCCCACTAGCAATTTCGCCCGCAGACCGATCATAGAAATGGTCCGCCATCGGTGATTTTGAAGGGGACGAAAGCGCCCGACTGGCAACGATAAATCGTAGGGTCATACCCCATCTCCTTGGCCTCTGCCGCCGCTTCGTGGGGATTGTTAGTGGCCCTCAGCTGGACAATATCAATGACTCCGCGGGACTGCGTCCAAAGCTCAAAGTGCTTTTCACCAACCGTGTGAACCTGGGTCCGGTCCGCGATCATCAGAAGAATCGAGGCTGGGAACCTATCTCTCGGTGCGGACATTGAATGACGAACCGAAAAGTTGAGCAGATCCGTGAACTGTCGCGGAGAGAAGGTACCGCGGCAGAGCGCTACGAGTTGGTCGACCGAAAATGAAGCCGGCAGGTAGAAGAACGTATCGGGCTTATGCAGCAGGGCCTCACCCGAGGGAATGCCGAAGGCCAAGCTGACACCGAGGCGCAATGGGAGCGCACCAGAACTGAGACCCGGGACCTCCTGTTCCATGATGGCAAAGCTCACAGGACCTTCGGCTGCAGTAACGGATATCTGGGCCCAGTCGCCATGGAGTTGAAGGCTTGCAGGTAAGCCTGCGTGACTAAACCCAGTAACTAATCGTTCAGCCAGAGAAATCAAACCTTCGGACGCGCCGGCGAGTAGCCCGCAAACGAGCGGAGAGATGGCAGGAATCACTAGGGGATCGGTTTCAGTCGTCATCTTGCAGCCTTGCGTTCCTGGCAGTGAGGCCAGCTACAGTATCAGTGGAGCTTTCTTCAATCTTGAGAAGTGCAGCTCGTAGATTTCGAATTCGCTCCTCATCCAGGTCCGACTGTTTGTCCGCAGAGTGCTCGAACGCAGAGCGGACCAGGTCCTGGACCTGCTCGAGCGTAAAGCTGTCAGGAAGCTCGTCGGTTTGAAGCGTGTCCAAGATGAAGCGGTCAGCGTGGTTCATGCTTTCACCAGAAGGGCCCGCTGAACACGGGCCTCCCCATATCAAAGGCCTTGAGGAATTTCTTCGCCGCCCAGGACGGTGAGCAACTGTGGGATTACCTCGTTCAGGGTAGCCATCATCAACAAGAACGACGCATCAAATTGGCCATCCTTCTCGTCACCGCCATCCTGAACGGCCTTTTCCTGCAGCAGGCTCTCGAAACGAAGCCCTTGCACCGAAAGCTTATCGTTGAGGGAAAAGCTCACCAGATCTTTGTAGGCAAGGCTGATCTTGGTCACGACCTTCCCACTTGCGATGAGCTGCTTGATCTCATCTGAAGTCAGATCCTGGTTCTTGACGTTGATCTCACCGCCATCCTCGTCGGGATCCTTGAGGGTGCAGTTATTCAGAACGTAGAAATTCTCTGCGGCCTGGCCGTTCTTGACCCAATCGGTGAACGTGGCAGTGGGCGCGATTTTTACGGTAACGGGACGAACGGGAAGGCTGCCCACCACTTCACGCAGCGTCGACAGGAGTGCTTCAGCAGCAATTGCGCTTGAAGTGTTGACGAAGATCAGCTTGTTCACCAGATCCAACGCAGCATAGGTTGTCTTTTTCCTGATGAAGGCCCGCGGCAGCATGGACTGAATGATTTCGTCCTTGAGTTGATCCTTCTCCTTCTTGTAGACCTTGCGGGCCTGAGAGGTCTCGATTTCTTCGACCTTCTCTGCCAACTCATCAGCAACCGCGCTTGGCGGCAGCAAGCGATCATAGGTCCGAAGGGCTAACAGGTAGACACCCTCAACTTTGTGGGCAAGGGGCGCTTCAGGATTCTTGCTGCTTGGCGAGATGAAGCCAACTGTTTGTAAAACTTGACTCTCTGGCTTCCTGGCCGGCTTGCTGCGAAGGGCTTCTTCCAGAGCTTCGCAGGTCAGTGAAACATCTTGGGTCATTCGATAAGTCAGGAGATTTTTGAACCACATCGCAGAGCGCGCCTCAGGTTTGTTGAGTGAAGAGAGACAGGTTAACGTCCCACCTACCTATGCCAACCCAAAAAGGCTCTACGAAAATCAAACACCTGTAATTACTGCATTAACGATAGAGCGGTAAGTCCTATCATGACCGGGTGAGCCCACACCGGCGGCGCTGTTCGCTCCCAAGTTTTGATGGTGCTTTCGGCGAAGCCAAGCTTTGAAGCAAGCCCTGCATGCGACAGCCCCAACCGCTCGCGATGGGATGCAAAGCGCTCCCCGCTTAGGGGTTTTACACTTTCATCCACGAACATCAAGTTGCCCAGGCCCAGGCAAGCGATGGGCATCCATGGCTTAGGGGTATCTTGCTCAGCTGAAAGGATAGTGGTCCTGGCCACATCAAGTAGCTCGGCTAACTCGACCTGGGACAACCCAAGCTTGTTACGCGCATCCCTTAGTGCATTGAATGGCCGTTTCTTCCTGCTAGTTTTCTTTTTCATTCGTGTCCACCCATCAGACCATAATCCTATGCTACGCCGCCGCGCGCCACTCAAAGCAAGGGGCCAAGTGCGCAGCTCCGGCTACAGAGCGCAATTCCTTCACAGTGGCGCTGTTGTACATGGGCAAGTACCAGCTTCTGGCGCATCTCAGCGGATCACTGAATCCAGCGGGCGGGACTTCAAGCGGTGCCTCTGTCCGTAGAAGAACGGAAAGGCTTGGTCCACCATTCCCATGGTTCACAAGGCCTACCGAAAATCCAATGTCATCCAGTATCTCGCCTGTGCGCGGATTGAGATAGCAGTGCACGACATCCTGGCCGTCCATGAAGCTCGTCTGAAGCTGAAAACCATCGTCGAGCAGCACGTCTGAAATTGCGTCACCTGCAGCTCGAACCAGGCGAGGCGTCATTTGCCCAACCATCAAATCGGGGTGGTTGATCTCGATGAGATGCTGGACAACCGCTAAATTAAAGCCGCGGCTCATTTTGCACCCCCGCCGCCCAACCCTTTGAGAATCTGTGCATAGGCAGCGACGGTCGCGCGGTGCATCAGAGGAGCATCGGTCTCAGGGAACGCGTTAGAAAGCATCGTCATGAGAGATGAGCCAACGAAGTCCTGGCCGCCGGCGCCACAGTGTCCCGGTAACGGGATAGCATCAAAGGCAAGCGGGAGTGTGCCGACTGACTTCCGGCCATTGAACAGCCCGAGCTGCATACCATCGCCAGTGATCACCAGGTCGACCTTCATCACGTCATCCACTGCAACGCGCCCCGATTTGAGTGGTACCCCAGAGGCCAAAGCCGCTTGCATGCGCTGACGATTGACCGTCTGCAGAACGTACTCCGGACCTTGCTCTGGCAAGCGATGGATCGGACCGAATCGGAAGCCCGGCGTTCTCAGTCCCTGGCGTCCATCTTCCGATGGATAAAGCTCGGTATGGCCAAGGGAGATCGCGCGATCCAAGAGTTCCCGCCAGTTCGTAATCCCCATATGGAGTACCCGGTCATCCACAATCATTCGAGACAAAGCATCACCAACCTCGAAGTCGGTAGTGCTGGGCAAGTCCAGATCAGAAATCGAGGTAGATCCGCACTTGTTGACCCCGACTGGGGTAGTACCGAGTGAGGAGAATTCGAAGCCGAGTTGAGGTGTTGTGTTGCCGGCAGTAGGTGAGAGGTTCATGGGTACACTCCTTAGAAATTGCTTCCATTGGATACGTACCCTTGATGTGGCAGAAGCCCTTCATGAAGACTTGTCGGGGCAAGGGCCTAGAGATGACCTGGTGTACGAGGTGAATCCGATTTCCGGGTTACCTTGCCCAGCTGGCGATCGCCTCCACGTGTGTGGTATCAAGCATCGCCCAGGCATCAGCGGGATTTATTGGCCCGAGCAGCTCAGGTGAGCAAAGTGCTAACCCCACCATCACCCGCCTGGTATCAGCTCTTAGATCTACCTGATCACCGGCTTGCACCGCCAGGATTAGCTCAACTAGCTCTGCGACTGCGGGCTCCAGCTGCTCTTGGTGTTCGCCGACATGGTTCTGTCGTACCCATGTCGGCGCAAAGCGGTAACCGAAGTGCCCAAGGCCACTATCAGCGCTGACGGATATGATGATCCCGTTGTGGAATTTGATCGTGCTCTCTACGCGACCACCGTCGACATTACGCTCGAGTCGGAACGCACCCGAAGCATCATGGCTGATATAAGAGAATGGATCGCCAGCAGGTTGTCGTACCAGTGCACCTGAGCTGTCGACGTAATAGGTATCGCCTTTGCCTGCTCCTGAGATCACCGTGTGAAGCGCGCCTGGCTCCCCACTGGTGCTGCATGCAGTTGTCAATGTATCCCTCATCCAACAGCACCCACCAGGACGTCTACTGCAGGGAGCTGCTTTGCTCCGACAGTCAAGTAAGGGGTGAGCTGGTTCAGCAGTTCGGTGGGGACGCCGGCATCTAGGAGGTGTTGTGTGAATGATTCAACCTGCAAGGCATGAATCTGAGGTGCAATCTGCTTGAGGAGGAACCCCCGCACGAGCGCCGTGTGCATGATCTCCTTGGGCCGCGGGCTCAGCCAGAGCCCGCGAAAGTGCTTGATGGACGGCCCGATAGCCGTCCATACCGCCATAGGCTGGGTGGGGGTGATGTTGGTCTGCCATGGTTCCTCGCTGGGCAAACTGGATGAGAATTCACTCTGACAGTTTCCAGCGATCAAATCACCCCAAAACCTCTATACGGAATGCGCCTCGGCCGTGGAGCTGTGCCCCATATTCTGACCAGCTTTGCTGGACACAACCATGATCGCGCAGAAGGTAATGAAGGCAAACCAGAGGCCGCCGACACAGAACCAATCCTGCAGTGCAGTATTCGAAGCAGTCAACGCCATGGTGCTGGCGACTGCGCAGGTCCCGAAGAATAGGCCGATGGTGAGGTACGAAACCCGGAGGAACGACTCAGCCATTTTTTTACCGGGGTTAGCTGCAGCCTCTTTGGAGGCCCAGGTAACAATGAGGACGAATGCAATGAACGATAGCCAGATGCTACCGATGCTCAGCTTTTCAACCGCAGACTGCGTATCGGCGCGACCAAGAATTTCGCTGGTCATCAAGGCGCTGGCAAAGGTGTAGATCCCGATCGCGAAATAAGCGAGGCGGAGAAGTGGTTCAGTCATGGTGTTACTCCCGAAACGATCATCATTAGAGGAGTCGTATTCGGCTCCTGTGGATCAGGCCCTTGGCCTGTGAGATCAGGAATAACGGGAGAGACCAGAATTTCAAGAGGCAGAGCGTTAAAACCCTCGAGCCGGCCTTACGGCAACCCTCTGCCCTTGACTCCTCAGGTCGGACTGAAACCTGAATGATGCTTGGTGATCGAAGCGATCAGGTCTTCGCTTTTGAATGGCTTTGACAGGTAATCTGTTGCGCCGGCGGCCATGCCCTTTGCTTTATCGAACACCCCATCCTTGGAAGAAAGCATGACAACCGGGCATTTCTGGAGCTCGGCGTGGGATCTGATCACCTCGGTGACAGCGTATCCGTCCAACCTGGGCATCATGACATCCACAAAGATGAAGTCTGGCTCGAAGTCCTTGATCTTGGTCAGGCAGTCGAATCCATCCTCAGCCAGTACCACCTCACACCCTGCTGAAGTCAGGTAGTCCTCGCCCGCCTTCCGAATGGTACGGGAGTCATCAACGATCATGACACGGAGTGGCTTGTCTGACATTTACTCTACCTCTAGAAAATGGAATTGCTCCTTGCGGGCGCTATGGTTGCCGATAAACGGCCCATTGGCTAGCCAAAACGGTATTACCTTTTTTGGCTTTCGGGCTCCTGGCCAGGTGACGATTTTCGAAAGGGCAGAATGACTTGCCTCTGAATACTGAGGGTATAGAGTTGCACGGACCCGAAATCGCAGAATCGATAATGAGCCAGTCAAAAACGCCCCTACTTGCAAACCACAGCTTCTCGCGAGGGCCAGCGAATGTCGTCATTTCTGAATTGGATATGCTGGCGCTGAGAACCCTGAACCAGATCGGTGGAAAAGTCAGCACTCCGGCCGACCTGGGCAATGCTCTGGACGGGAATCTCGATGCGTCACGGAAATCCCTTCTGGGAGGCCGCCATTTGCGTCGACTTGAGAGCGTCGGTTTCGTAAAAGCATTGGAGCGGCCAACCGGTGGCTATCAAATCACAGTCACCGGACGCGCTGCAGTGAGTTCGGAAAACTAGTACCCATCAATTGCCGCATTGAGCTCGTCGATACAGGCGTCCATCCGCCCTGGGGACCGCTTATCTGCCAGTGTCCTGATCCCAGCCAAAGACTTCATCTCTTCCTTAGCAGGTCCGTACCCTCGAGCTGCGGCAACGGAGTACCAGCAATAGGCCTTGAACTGGGGGTCACCCTCTGTGCGAATACGGCCCAAGGATACGTTTAGGGCATATTGGTATAACGCGGTTGTATCACCGCTGCGGCCACGCTCCTCTAGGCCTGTACCCCCATCTCGAACAGCCTGGCGTGGGGCGGCTGCGTTAGCGGGGGCCAGCAGGGGGGTGGACCCGGTGTTGGTTGCCGCAAGGTTCTGGGCAGCGGCACGTGGCGAGAAGGCAGCCTCATAGGCCTTAGTAGCCTCTGAATCCCCAGCTGAAGAAGCCAACTTCAGATACTCGAGGCCTCGCTCCATATCGTTCAGGTGTGGAACTCTTTGGTTTGTAAGGGCCATCCCGAACTCACGTTGCGCTCGAACACTTTTTTCAGCTGCCTTGCCCAAGAGCATTTCACCGTAGGCCAGGTCCTTGCCAACTCCGCTACCCATCACGTAAAGCCAACCCAGCACCCGGGTTGATTCAGCGTGGCCCATGTTCATGGCCTGGTTCAAGAAACCAATTGCAGCATCAGGAGCTTTCTCCACTCCGGCCCCAGTCAGGTAGATCTTGGCCAACTCGTAGAACGCATCCGGGTTACCCATGTAGCCGGCCTGCTCAAGCAGCGAAATGTGGCCCGCAACGTCCCCAGTAGCACCTACTCGTCGCGCTTCCTGTAGCACCTCATCGGACTCGCCGCGGGAACCCATGTCTTGGGATGGCAATTTCTCGTCACTTGGGCCTTCAGCCGGCATGGGCACTGACACGGGCGTGTACGGCGCATCACCCAGGGCGAACACCTGGACATCCGTATCTCGTGTTGAGCTGATCTGTTGAGGTGAGGGTTGCGGCTCAACGGGGAGTGGGAGAGCAGCCACAGAGGATCTTGTCGGAGGCGCTTGCACGGTCGCCCGGGAAGCTACCTCAGGAGCGGCGAGGGGTTCATCAAAAGGATTCCCAGTAGAGTATTGCTGGGAATGAGTCGAGCACCCTGATGTGATTGCAGCCGCGAGCAAGCAAAGTGGCAAGGAAGAGAAACGCATGAGCAATAGAGTTCCGACGTTTGGGGTGGCCAAATAATTGCAGAATGCCGGAGCTGATCACAGCCAAAACGCATCATCGAAATTAACAGGGCTACTCATCATACAGCGCGCCAGGCTGATTACCTGGAAAGCCGCGAGTGGATGCAACTGATCAACTGCAGGCGAAGTGCTGGGATGCACCAGTCGCCTGGCTGGTGAACACCGTGCCAAGCGGTAGTGGCGCTTGCAGACCGCATGGATTACTCCAGGGTGAAAAGTGGAGCAATCCTCGCTTTGTGCAACGCGCTCGAAAGTCCTAGCGCTCCGTGCAGTGCTTGATCCAGCTTCGGACCAGATCACGCTCAGAGGTGGCGTCAATCAGGAAGCCGAAAAACGTGGAAGAATCCTTTGTATGGAGGCCGAAACCGAGGTGCTCAGCTCCTGTGATCGACCACAGCATGTTTTCATCTGGGATGAAGCTGGCTAGAACATAATCCCCGCTGATGGTCGGTTGGGACAGCAAAGTGGAAACGGGCAGGAACTGCTGGTTAATCCGAAGGCTGTAGTTCTTAGCGTTGCGGATGATGAACGCGTTATTGTCGCCGCCGTCATACAGCGCTGAGAATTTCACTCGCCGACCGGGGGCACAGGTCATGATGATTTTTCCAGTGCCGTTTGACGTCTGTTGACTGCCCATGAGGTAAACCTGACCCTGCTTACCCTCAATCCCCCACTCGGCCGGAAGAACCCCGTTGTTGACCAGATTGAGTTTGGCTGCGTCAGCGTGACCCAGGATCTCCATTTTCCCACGTCCGACCTGAACCATCCGCTCGAACAGAGCAGGGGACACGCCCATCTTGATTAGATAGGCGGTGATGGCCGCGGACATCACTTGAGCGACATCGAGGTCGGTCGACATGGCAGTTCGACGGTAGAAGCGGTGAATCCCAACCTGCGCAGCCTGATCGATGTACCGGAATTTGCCGCCGGCAAACGTCAGCACGCACGCACTCATGCATCGTCCAGCGGTGGGGTGACCTGGACTTGTGCCAGGCTTGCCGATCGCGGTGTTCATATTCGACCGCCTGATGAGGCTACCGAGGTCCATCCCTGCCTGAGGGTCGCCGCCGGCGGAGTCTAGGTAGAGAATCGATCCCTGTAGACCTTTCTCCGAAATCAGCCCTGCCAGCTGGGTAACGGTACCGGCAGTGATGTCACCCGACAGATAAACCTCTGGCGGCGAGGCATTGCCTGATGTAGCAGAGGGCAGGATTCGTACATCATTGGCTACCGCAAAACTCGTGGTAGCGCACAGAAGAGCTGCAGATACAAAACGGTGAAGCAAGCGCATTCTTAATCCCTGGATTCGCCCTAGCAACGAAGAGCGACACTGTTCATTCGGATCGCAGCTGGGCCCACTGCCCAGGACTAGACAGGGGCACTGCTACAGAGACTCGCGTTCTAGAACTCGAATTTCCGATAGATGACCTTGCTCATCGGAAGAGTCTGCACAAGGTCCCCAGCTTCGTTGCGCACGAGTTGAGCCAGGCGTTTACCATTGGCATCGAATGCAGTGAATGTCGAACCATCGTGCTTCCATTCAGAAACCGCGACAGCTCTGCCGTCAGCCACAATCTGGTCTTTCTGGATGATGGCGAGGCCCACAGGGCGGGGCTGCTCATCGGCATACTGGATGGCCGCCTGATAGGCGCCATTGATGCTGTCACCGCAGCCAGACAAAAG
Organism: Pseudomonas sp. HD6422; assembly: GCF_025377065.1. NCBI lineage: Bacteria > Pseudomonadati > Pseudomonadota > Gammaproteobacteria > Pseudomonadales > Pseudomonadaceae > Pseudomonas > Pseudomonas sp. HD6422. The sequence continues at coordinate 197,703 of NZ_JAHWIW010000003.1, forward strand.
CAGCGGAAGCAGTAACGGGGCAAAGTACTTCATCATCGACATATCCTTGATCACATGCCGATAACGTAACCCAACCGCTCGAAATCGCCAGTCAAAGTGATGCATCCAAAATCAGCGGCTAGGTTCTTTCCTGGATTTTCGCCGACGGGATGATGGCTCAGGAATTCCGGTTAAACCGGCCTTCGTCATGCGTCGGTATTGGTCAGCACGAGGAGGGGGAGGAGCCGGCAGTTCTTCAGGGAGAGGTATACCGTCGCGCTCGGCGATTCGCTGGATCAAGTCGTGGTATGCATCGGTGTAAGACCGCCTGCCGATATAGGTCCGCAAGGGCTTGATGCCAATTACGTGGTTGCTTCCCCAGTAGGAGCGTCCATCGGGGGACTTAGCGACGATGAGGGAAACACCAGACCAGGGCCTTACGCTTGACTTGGAACGGAGGCTGCCAGGTTTGATGCCAAGCTTGACTTCAGTGCTGTCGCGCCAGAGCTTGGCCTGGCGGAGCGCCTCATCGAGGGATCCGCCGAAGTCCGATGCTCGAAAGGACTTATTTGGGCGCTCACGATCCGAACCGTGACCTTTCTGAATCATCGGCCGATATCCGATGACTTCACCCGTCTTGCTTTGAAGCTTCGTAATCCGGCGCATCTCGAATGCATCCTGAGACTGCCAGCGCTTGGAGCGCTCATGGACGGGTGGTCCAGTGTCGGGGTCCTCATCCACATCCGGCGTTTCATCAGCGTCGGTGGAGTCTGCTAAGGGCAGGAACTCCCGGCGACGCATGTAAACGAGCTCAAATCGAGTGGAGGGCTGAAGATCTACCCCGGCTATATCATTTTGACGCAATTTTCCAGAATCCATTGGTGCTTAGCGGCTCATAACGATCAAAGGTACCAGGTCCATACACACTCTTCGCGTATCGATCCTGGTAACTGGTCGCGCCCTCGGCAGGGGCACATGTGTTGTTAAGTGGGCAGAGCAAAAGTACTACTGCCTAACGCAGATAGCCTCGTGAGAACACTGCAGGCTGGTAATCGTTGGCACCATACATCAAAGCCGCCACTAGTTTAAGGCCGAAGATTGCTGACCGACCAGACAGGTTTGCAGCAGTAGGAGGTGTTGCCGGCGCCTAAAACGCTACGACCACCGTGACGTTTCAGCCATTCAACCATGAATCCGGTCATGGGCGAATCCAAAATAGCTCACCAAAACACACTCAGATTTCGACCCCCTGGGATGCAATTTCCGAGATGAAGGTATGAAGCCTGTTTGCGAGGTCCCGGCGGCGGTCCGGGGTGATATGGGTCCCGTCTCCATACAAGCTCTGCCCGATCGCGCGCAGCTGATCGAGCTGCTCAGGTTCAATGAAGAAACCCTTAATGGGCTCTGGGTCAATATCGTTGGAGGGGGCCTCGAAGCAGGGACGCCAGTCAGTCACTCTGAGCGTCAAGTCCCAGCCCTCACTACAATCGCTGATCCAGCGGCCAGACCACTGGTCACCGTCATCATCCATTCGGACATATCGTGCGATTTTTTGTTCGCCTGAGTCCAGGTATACGGCAACTGGCAGTGAACGGGGGTAGAGCAGTTCATAGTCCTGCAAGATTGGCAGTGCGCGGGTAACGGAGATCCAGGCCATGAGGGCATCCCTGTAGAAGTGATGAGGTCATCATCGAGCAGGCTAGGGCGTGGCAGAATCACCGGCGGGGTAAAATGCGCGAACGACAGACGCCCTTTTGGTCGCATGCGCCGGCTCGGACGGTTGTGTTTCGAAGGTGGGTTTTGGATTGCGAGGGTTTGGGATAGACCATAGCATCCATCAACACCCCGCCAAGGAAACGAAATGGATACGCTGATCAAACACTCAGATGAACCGAAACAGAAAAAGCCCATTGCCACACTGGTAGGTCTTGCGGCGCTCATAGCAGCTCAGTTTTTGACTGCCGATGGCTGGTTACAGAATGTGCTGCTCACCATCGGGGTAGCCGGGTTTGCGCTTGAAGGGTTATTCGTCGTGCAGTACGACAGAGCCCATAAAAAATGGTTGGCGAGTCAGCCAGACGATGTCGATCCACTTCGCGGTGCACCAGATCTTCCACACGTCAAACAAAGCATTGCTTTAGCTATAGGGATGGGCGCCTTCTTCTCGATAGCGTATGTCTGCGTGCCTCTGAGAGAAACTGGATTCACGAATGAAAACTGGTGGGTTCTCCTGCTTATCTCTGTAATGTTGGCAGGCTTTGGCTTCGCGTCTTGGATTCAAAAAAAGTACAACAAGGCCTACATGGCTTGGAGAGATTCGCAAGATCAGAGCAAGTGATTGCAACCAGGCCGGTAGGGTGGGATAGCACCACCCGAACCTGCTTCACTACCCAAACTCCCCTGGCAGACCCAGCCCCAACCAGCGCAGCACCAGAAGCGCAGCCCGGGGCTCTCCTCAGTGCTATTTGTCCAGAATCGCCGAGATCATCGTAGACAGCCGCGAATGTAGCTCTGAAGAGCCTTGCAAAGTCAGGGGGAGGATCAGGACCTTCTCTCTGGCATAGGTCAGCGCAAAGGCAGGGTTTCGCTGCTCGAGGTTCGAGAAATTGTGGATAGCATCTGCAAGCCGTAAGGTCTGGCCGGCCGGTGATGCTTTTGCCAGGTGTTCACGGTCAATTGCCTTCCTCACACTCCTGGAACCGTCAGTGGGGCGGCTTGGATTGGTGACCTCGAGTACCAATCTCAAAACCTCTGTGCCGAGGCGGTTCCGAATCACATCCTCTCGCCTGGGACGGATGGCATCAGCGCACTCTAGGACATCGTGAAGCAAGGCCGCGGCGATGTCTTCCCAGCGATCTGACACTGAAGCCACGATTTGAGCGACAGCAATGGGATGGTTGATGTAGGGCTCGCCAGCGGTGTACTTGCGTACCTCCCCATCGTGCCACTCCGTGGCAAGGTCAAGGGCGATTCGTATGAGACTATCCATAACTGCTCTCGCTGGTTGGTTCGAGACCAGGGCTAACCCATGCCCGGCAGGACATCAGCCTGGTGAACTGCCTAGTGTCTTTCGAGGTAGGCGAAGCTGTACAAGCACTGGCGCTAAGCGTGACACAGTTCATCTTGTGAAGACAGGTTGTCATCAGCCTGCGAGTGAAGGCTGATCTGCCAGGGCGAGGCGGGCTTTGGCTTCATCCGGTGGAATGACTTCCCAGCGGCGACCAAGCTGCTGCCCTGTAGTAAATGTGGTGCCAGCGTAGTGGCCTTCCAAGCGCGCGATGGTGAGTGTACGTCTGGGGGCCAAATCCAGCACTCGCAGTAGGGTGTTCTCGCCAGGCTGCATAATGTACTCACCGAGACACAGCTGATTGGTGGATTTGGTCAGGCGTGAAGAGGAAGACGGCGGCATCAGGTTTGCACCCACAGATAACCAAGTTGTCTTCGAGCTTAACGTCTAGAACACAGATTGCACCTCAAAACAGAGCCTCGAAATTCCAGCTTTGAGGCGACGTGCTAGGGCGCGCTCTAATCAGGCCAAGTGACGGAGAACAGCACAGCGCGGGCAGTTGCAGCTTGGCCGGCTGGCTGTGAAAAAGATGGACGCCGAACTGTCGGCCGGCTCGGACTCAGCCGCTTGATCGGTGTCAGGCGCAGATGCAGCGGTATCTCCGTTTGGGCTGGATAATTGAGCCATCACTTGATCATTGAGGTACTCGATTAGTCCCTTGTGAGCGGGGGTGTACGAACCGACTTGGTTTCCTTGAAACACTGAAAATCCTCCATCCGGGCTACTGACCATAACGGCAGCGCTTGAATCGACAAGGCTGAGTTACGGCTTACCCGAGGTCTGGCTATCGGCAGCAGCTGAGCATGCCTTAGCACAATCGTTCGTTACGCCGACGAAGGGTTCGCCAGCCAGGTGTACGGTCAGTTTCGAAGGGTCATCCCGTGCCAGAAGCAAAAAACCCTCACAGCCTGAATTGGGCTGTGAGGGTCATTCCTGCTAGATCAATCAATCCTGATATCAGGACGGGAACCGCGAACGGCCGACCTTGATACCTAACTTCAAGCTACCAGCGGCTGCTGGTGATACTTGGCTTCAATTTCTTCAAATTTCGCGAGCATCTCGGCATACGACAGAGTTCCACGTTGGTGGGCCTCAATGTGTACCAAACGCTCACAACCTTTCTTCCACTCCAGAGTGACCGACAATTTGTCGAGAGTGTCTCGGGGCGCAACCTGGGTAAACCCAGACTTGAATGCCTCAAGGACTGCCTCATCGATGGTGTCGGTGGTGAAATGGCTCATCCAGCCTATGTTCCTGAATGCTGAGTAGCGAAAGCGTCCAGGTTCTGATGCATCCGGCAAGATCAACGCCCACGAATCCCCCGATCCGTTCTGCATGATCATGCCTGGGCCGAACTCATCAAGCTCGGCATACACCGCCTGCAAACGCTCGTGTCGAGCCTCGATTTCCCGGATCAAGGTCTTCTCAAGTGTGCAAGGAGTGCCTTTGTTTAATTGGCCGAAATGAAACAGTTCACGCGTCGACTCGATTTGGTCAGAGAAATAGTTGCGAAAGGCGCTTACGTCCATGGTGCTCTCCGAAGAGGGGCATCCATGCCAGGGCAAGGAGTGCCCTGGTAGGGTTTTGGATTTCCCGAGAGTGGGGGTATCCGGTAGCGGCAAATGCCTATGGTGTGAAACGCACCTTACTGAACCGGGGCGCGCAGCTTTTTACGGCGCGCAGCGGCCCGGTCAAGCGTTGGCAAGGTTGCACTCCAGTTCAACCGGCTTGCTCCACTCTGCGTAGAGGCGGCCAATCTCAACGAAGCCTGCAATGCTCAAGTAAGCCAGCGATAGGTCAGGGAGGGCATCCACCAAGGTGAGATTCCCACGCGACATCGCGACCAAAAAACCAAGAGCAAAACCGCCAGCAAACATCCACAGCTGATCTACGAAACGTAGAAGCGACTTACCCCGCGAGGAGTAGCCATAGCAAATGGCGAACAGCACCATCAGCACATACGACATCGCGAGGACGAACGTAAGCTTGATGCTCAGGGTGCTGAACAGATGCATCACGAATACTGCAGTAGACACACAGCCGCCAAGGACGACTGCAAAGGATGCCGAATTTGCGTTGAGTTCGAACTTTTTCATCATCATTTCTCTCGCCAGTAGAGCACTGGGAATAATTGATTACACCTGGTGCTCTAAGGCCAGGCGGACGGTGGAGGGAACCAACATCAACCTGGCTAAAGCCTGGAAGTGTCAGGCCTTACCGGAGGGAACCGCTTATGCGGAAGGTCAAACTGAACCGCTTGGACCTCGAGCACGTGGTGCGGGAGGTTGGAGGCGGACAGTTCAGTCATTTGCGACGGGTCAAGGAGGACCGAAACGGCAAGCCGATAAGATCCACACAGCCGGAAGGGCCGTGTTCTGCGCAATGGATTTCGAATTACCCAAAAGCAATGCAAAAGCAAGGCTCCATGCTAGGCGCTCAAACCGTGAGGTAGAGAAAACACCAAGCCTGAACGGCAGGATGTGATCTCTGCCGTCTGGGGAAGCACCTTCAAGGAAGGGCAGTGCGATCGTCACCAACAAAAGTCGATGAGATCAAGATGTGTAGGGAGGTTCGGAACCTCACTACGGATTTTGATTGATCTAACAGTATCTACCTAAAGGACCGCCAGAAGTGACTGATGGCCCGATAAGTCCCTGCAAATCAGACGGAATAACGTCGAGATAGACAGGGTGCCTCAATCTGGGATTGGGCTTAGAACGTGACCTTTTTAGCACTGCTTGGCTGGGGCCACAAGCCGAAAACAGCCTACAAAATTCAGCTGCGGGATTCATGGCCACCCCTGGAGGATGAGTTAAGTGCCGCCGTTGGGGCGAAAGCTCGGGGCGCGGGAACTGGCAAGAGCGCTCGAGCCAGTGAGCAAGTATGTACGCCCCGCTGAACAATCCAGCGGGGCCTTTGCTCACGCAGCCTGCTTCTCGATCATTCCGATCGCGACCTTGGCGTCACTCAGCTGCTGCTGGATGCGCTCAAGAGTATCTGCACTGCTCCGATCGGGTCGCAGCTCTCCGAAGCGCGGGAGGTACAAGCTGTACAGCTTGGTCTTCTTGTTGGGCTTCGTGATGTCGTTGAACTTGACTGTGATGATCGAACGGATGAAGCGATCTGGGTCCTTGGAAATCTCAAGCCGCAGCTCATCAGAGAAGCCCGAAATATTCACCTCCAGCTGCCCGCATTCGCTCGCACAGGCGAGAGAACCGAAGGTCTTCGCGTTTTTGCCCTTCCCCGGAGTCAGGCCAGTAATGCGTAACTCGCAGGGTGCCTGGAGTTTGATTTTGATTGCATCCGGCGAGGCGCCTGAGCCTGTGTCGCGCCAAATCCCGTCGGGATGTTTGATTACAGCACCCTCTTTACCTTCGCGGATGTATCTGCCGGAAACCGCGTAAGCCTCGTCGAGGGAGTGGACGATGATGGTCTCAATGACCTGGACCAGCCCGCCCCCCAAGCCCTCAACAACCTTCTGAACTGTCGCGAAGCGATCGGCATAGGCGGTCTGGCATGTACCCCGACGGGTGAGCGAATCCAGTGAGATAACGTCCCACAGATGAGGCACAGGAGTACAGCCTATAGGGAACGGCGAACCTTTGTTCACGGAAGTGAGTATGCCATTACCGACTTCGCGTGGGAGTACCTTGCCATCTTCGTAGACAAGCATCTCACCGTGGTACTGGCCGTCAGGGAAGGTGGCGAAAAGATCACCAAGCTCGCCATAGAACTCCAATGGCCACTCGAAGCCGGTGCGGCTGTTGATAGTGACGCCGCCCTGTCTGACTGTGAGGCTGAAGAAGGTGCCGTCAGCCTTCTGCTGAACATAGATGCCACGTGCCCACGGCCACAGGTCCAGATCGACATCAGACGGCAAGCCGCAGCGCATGTAGGGTACTTCTGGGATTGTCGCCGGCTTGATCTTGTTGATCGAACCCTCGGAAAACCCTGCACGAGTATCTCGGTGAAGAATGCGCCACAGCAGCTCTGAGGATTCTGGCGTGAGGGTGGAAAGGGCGCGGTCAACAGCATGACCGGCAGCATTGCCGGACAATTGGCGGGTAGCCAGGCGATCAAGCAAGGACCAAGTATCGTCGCTGAACTGCTCGGTGCCGAAAACCTTGGATCGGGCAGGGCGCTTGTAGAAGCTAATGAGCGGGTTGAGCATGAGCTTCATCACTCGCTCAAAGGTTGGATCAACCATATAGGCGGTCAAAAGCACGGATTTTTCGTTCTTGCCTGACACGGCTGCAACGGTATCAAGAGCACGCAGGATTTCGCAGGAGTTCATTGGTATGTCTCAGTGTTGGATGGAGTAAATGTTACCGGGGACATCACGTGCCACCAGCCAAAGTGGTTGTCCGAAATTCGTCAGACAGTCCAAGCCAGCAGGCCTGTATTGATCCCTACGATTTCAATGTCAGGCGCGCCATTGCGCAGAGTGCGCAAATGGTTCTTGGCGAAGTCCAAGCCCGATTCGCAGTCGAGCGCACGAACGAATACGACCGTGTCATCCATGTCGCCGGGGTAGCGGAGCTGGTAGTGGTAAACATTGCCCGAACTGTCGGCCTCCAAGATCGCATTTGTGTTTAGGCGCGCGAGTTGGGGGTCGGGGGTGAGCACCGCGGCGATCGCCTCAGCTTCAGCCCGCGGGTAATACCCAAGCACCATCCTGGGCAGCGGATTCTCTAGCTCGAGAGCAACCTCGGTAACGCAACCGTGCCACTCGACTTCATCTGCAAACTCCAGCTCGATGAGCCAATCCACGATTGAATCGGCCGCCAATTTGCCTGCGCCACCCCTCAGGAACGCCAGATGATCGTCCTCGGTCAGAAGCAGAAACTTCTCACTATCCGCAATGATCTTGATGCCAGGCGCGGTACCAACGTCGAGAGAGTGAGCTTCCAGCAAAGCCAAATCCTGCTGGGGATGGATGGCCAAATAGGCGAAGTGTTCTTGACCTGCATGGGTTAGTACTCGGCCAACAGTGCGCAGGGAAGGGGTGGGTTGAGGCATGAGAATCTCCAGTTATCGTTGGAGAAATACTCAGGCTTTATCGCCCGTGCCAGAATCACCTAGACCCACGTCCATGGCACATGGCGGGTGTAGGTCTCGACTCTGAACTCGAGCTGAGGATTCGAAAAACGATCACCTGTTTTGGGATGTCATCGCCAGGTGACAGCAATACACTCGGGGCAGCTTTAGCCAATTGATGCCCAGTCATGAGTCAAAAATCGCTATTAACCCGTCGGCAAATTCTCTCCGCTGCGCTCGCAACACCAGTTGCGATGGCGACCGTCCCTTCGATCGCATATGGCGCAATGCAACGGGACTGGCGCGCAGTACTGCTGGATCGAGATCGATTTCTTGACCTGGAGCGCCCGCAATCGGGCGAGAAGGCGAGGTTCTATTACTACCGGAAGGGGGTGGGTTGGGACCAGCATGGGTATGCGATCGCCTGCACCCTCCTCAGAGATGTGGTTTCGAAGAAAACCGTTCAGATCGACGCCAAGCTGCTGGACCTGCTGTGGATTGCTAGTGCATACCTGCGAGTCAAGCAACTGCCGGCCAAGATACTGATCAATAGCGGGTACAGAACGCCAGAGTTCAACTCGTCGCTTGAGGGGGCCGCGTTGAACTCGATGCACGTCAAGGCAAAGGCTGCCGACATTCGCATCCCAGGGGTGGGGACGGAACCACTTGCGAATCTGATAAAGGTGATCGGGGTTGGGGGGGTAGGCACCTACATCGCCAAAAAGTTCGTGCATCTGGACGTGGGCGCGGTGAGGAGCTGGCGCGGCGCGGTTCTCCTTCCGCATCAGGACAGTTGGCTAGCAGGGTATACCCCCGACGACCTGGACAGGTTGTTCGCCCGGCCAGATGTGCCTGAGCACGGGCGCATCGTTTACGCTTAGCGTTAAACCTGCTTGATGCGAATCTCTACACGACGGTTTTGTGCTCGTCCTTGCGGTGTTGCATCGCTGGCAATCGGCATGAGTGATCCTACGCCACGCACGGCAATCATCTGAGCCGGGATACCCCCGGCGTATAGATACTGGGCGACAGATTGTGCGCGTGCAGAGCTCAACAGCTTGTTGAGTAGAGGGCTACCAGTGGCATCAGTGTGACCTGTCACCTCGACACGAAGATTTGCCTGGCCTTTCAAAGCGCTGGAGATGGCGCTGAGACCTTGGAATGCGCTGGGGTTGAGGTCAGCCGAGGCGGAGGCGAATACCACATCAGCTGGGGCTTGGATCGTAAGCATTTGCAGGCCAGTTGCCGAGTCGATGCCAGTGGACACCTCCATGCCCTTTCGCTTCAACTCTTCCTGCAGCTTAGCGGCACGTTTGTCCATCCAGTAGCCGGTGCCGCCACCAAGTGCCGCGCCGGCTGCCAAGCCAACGAGAGCGCCTCGCTCTCCGCCTACCGCTGCCCCCAGAATCCCCCCGGCGACCCCGCCCACGGTAGCGCCGATCGCGGTTCGATCAAATTCTCGCTGCCCCGTTTGAGGGTTCACCGAACAGCCAGTGAAGACTGTCAGGCAGAGAGCGATCGCGGCGGTTCTGATTACGTTGTTCATGGGGTAGCTCCTCAAGTGGTGAGCCCATGATCAGCGCTATATTGGAGTGCCAGAAGCCCAAAACCATAGTTAGGATTAGCCCACGTTTCTCACTCACCGCGTTCGATGGCTTCCAGCAATAAGCCCTTAACTCGGTCCAGCTCATCTTTGCTGTGAACTACGCCGCCGCCGTTGAACGCCAGATAGTGACGAAGCACATCAGCTCGGGTCTGAAAGTCGTAGAACGCTACTCGGAAGTGGAAATTCGTCACCGAGAATGAGCTGTAAGCCAGGTCCTCGACCGACAGGCCGAACGGTCGCACCTCTCCTTCACAGAACTTGATGACCGCGGTCAGTCGCTGAAGGCCGTCCAGGCACTCAAATCCACGAGGGAGTGCCCCTTGGTATTTGTGATTCTCCCAGTTTGGGCAGTTGAACTTGAGCAGCAGGCCCGCGGTGTCGATGACGCCTCGCAGGACATTCTCCAGATAGGCGGTCTGCTGATCGATTGTCCACACATGCCCCCGCTGGTAGTCCGGCTGAAGATTGTAGCCGCCGTACTCAAGCCCAAGTGACTCAAGGCCGGGCAATGCTCGTTTGAACTGATAGTTCATCTCCTGCTTGGCCGCATCCAAAGGCATGATCAGCTGGCGAAGAAGGGCGGTGTTTTGAGCATGCGCGCTAGGGTCGAGCGATAGCAGCGATTTGACGGACTCGAGGTTCATGAGTGCTCCAGAATGGCGGTAAGTTGAATTGGCTGCAGTATGCGGTCAGAGATCTCGTGCCAGTAGCTACCGGGCTAGATCGGCCGGCCAGGCGCAGTCGTAGTCGGTCGCATCAAAATCCTGGCCGTTGGGCGAGAAGAAATCAGCTTGCGCTTCGCCATAGTTAACGGCCGCAGTGAGTGGAGCTACCGTTTTTGAGTACATCGATGCCGAAGTGCCGTCTACTGAGTGCGCACCTGCTGCTGCAGAACAAAGAAGCATCCGCTTCGCGCTATTCACTCGACCCACATGCAGATGACAGCATCGACGTCTCGCGAGGATTCCCCAGCTATGAGCCGTCCGCAGCTTCCAGTCACTGGTGCCCCCCACAAAGATGCCCACCCCCGGATTTAGGAGGTCACGGACGTCATCTGGAACCATGCCATCCTGGACAGCAAGTAGGAGCGTCGAGGGGCCTCCCGCTAGGCGGTCAAGCCACTTAAGCGAAAAGTCCAAGGACTTGAGTCCACCCGCGACGATATCTGGAACGACTACCATTTTGGCTCGCTCACCTAGGAGGTTATAAGCTTTGGTGAACGCGTTCTCATCAAATGCCTCTCCCTGGGTGTAAGCCGACCACGCACCATTGTCGAGCATGACCTCCTGGAAGCCCTCTGTCCGTAGCACCCCCTTTGCTGAAACCAGCAGACCCCAGCCGTTGGCACGCATGGCGTCCAGATTCTTCTTAGTGCCCGTCCGACTGGCATAAGGAACCATCGGGGTACGCTGAGGGGCAATTCGTTCCTCAATGGCGCCATCGGTGTCAGCTGTCCCGTCAACACAATAGTACGCGCTGTACGCTTTGAGGGCTTGCGATCGGCCGATACGCTCACCATCGCGGTAGGGCTGCAGCCAGCTTGGCGTTGGCAGTTCGTGTAGAGGGGCCGAGGTGGTGCTTGGCTGCTGCTGCATGATGATGATCTCCATTTGAATGAGACCATCATCAGAGGGGTAGGGAGGTGGCAGAAGCCCTGGCTAGAGAGTACGCGTGAGTTCTTTCTCGATCTGTTCGGGCAACTGGCAATGCGGTGCCAAATCTTTGATGGTGAGCGCGGTCGAGAAGCGCTTCAAACGCCAACTCTCGCTGGGATATGAGGCTGATACATGGCTAGGTTTCAACCAGTTCAAAGCCTGAGCCAGGTTGTGGAAACGATGGTGGCCTTGGTAGCCAAGGGCAGGCCCAACCACGACGCTGGTGATTCGAGTGCGGTACCTGGGTGGGATCGACTCGATCAAGGCGATAAGGGGGCTGGCCGGGGTGTTGTCCGCCGGCAAACGGCCTGTGCAACTGAACTCCATCATTGCTCTGGGGTTTCTCAGCATCAACTGCATACGGCGGTGATGTGTCATGACGTTCTCCTAAGAAAACGCCATGATCACCATCGCTGGGGTGTGCCAGAAGCGGGGGCTATCAAGCAACTGCAGGGTGTACCTGCGTATCTAGCACACCGTGAGTCTCAAAGGTGCCCAGGTTGCTGTAGACATTTACCGATAAACCAAAAGGGAAATCCTCTCCCTCTCGCACTATCCGTACCCGCCGGTTGCCCGAGTGTGTGTCCAGCACGTCGAAGACTGTGCCTTTGATGATCGGTGCCAGGCCTGATGGCTCATGTGGGGTATAAGTGACCCGGTCCAAGGGTCTTACGACACAGGCGGCAGTCATGGTCGCCGGCGCACCGGGAGAAGTGCGTGATGGGTTGAGGCTCATCGTGAAATGTCCGGTTGATTTAGAGAAGGCCATGCTCCCCTAGCCAGCTGTGTGCCACGAGCCCCTGCGAGGATCTATCAGGGGCCCGTCCCCGTCATGCAGGCTCAAGGTAGTGCTCAGTACCAAGTGTGGCTGGGGAGATACGTTGGATCAGCCAAGTGCGGTGATAGAGTTGCCCATCTCGCACAAACCAAGAATCACCAAGGAGTTTCGACATATCGGCTTCAATTTTCGCTTCGATTTCAGCTGGAGTGAGGTCAAGCGGCAAGCCATCCGCAATTCGTTGCTCCTTGAGAGCACGGATGTGCATCACGCACTGACTGGCTAAGAATCCAGCAAACCGATCGCCGGGTTTGCCGGCCTGGCCTGAGGAAATGATTGCAGCCCAGAGTGCTTCGTCGTCCATTTTGCCCGAAGCAGAGACCCAGGCGGCTTCACGCTCAATCCGCCAGCGACATTCCGCCTTCACCAGTTCGGGGGTTGTGAGGCTGCTGACATCATCACGATGCCAGCAGCAGAGGGTGGCTGTGGCGTCACTAGCTGGCTCATCGGCCTGCCATACCCGCCATACGAAACCCATCGCGTCCCAACCAGGGCAAGTCACGGTGAGGTCGCTGGCGACTTCAACTTCCAGCTGGGTCCAAACGGACTGACAGATTAAGACGCCGTGGCGGCTGTCCCAATCAGGGGTCCACTCTTCTGGCCCGAATGGAATTGATACTGGGCTATCGGATTCGACTACGCGGTACCAGGGGTAACTGTGATTGAGTGGTGGAGGCAGAATCAAGGGCCGGAGGCCGGCTAACAGGCGTTGATACAGCACCGATTTGTCGAGCACTTGGTTCTCTTGCGCTCCGGCCGCGGCCACAACCTCCCGATACCGATTCAATGCGCGCTCCTCGGGGACGATCTGAGACATAAAAAATTTCCTTAGCGGCATTCGCTGCAGAAGCCTGGGGCCAGGTATGCAGCCATGAACTGGCCACAACCATCGCAGCGAGGTGATTTCTTGCGGCTGCGGGCGGGCTGAACCAACTTGATGCCCGTAGCCTCGAGCGCCTGCGAGACCTTCATAGCGTCAGCAGAGGCGATGTAACGGGCCTGAGCATCAATGTATGCCTTGGGCCAGATGTGTCGGGTGCGTGCAGCAGCCTCACTCCCGAACCGCGCACACGCCTCATTGAGCGTATAAACCGAGGCATGGGTGAGATCAGTTGTTTGGCCTGCGGGGCTGACCCAGTACATGTCGTTGCCGTCGAAGTCGAACCTCGCCGCGACATAGCACAAGTCAGTCCCCGCCTGAGGCACCCAGTGAATGTTGATGTACTGGAAGTCGACGGCCAGCTCACGGCGAGCCCGGACGAACACCAGGGGCCAGGGAATGTCAGTCTCCCGGGAGGCATGCTGGGCAACTGCTTCCTCGCAGGTAAAAATCTGAGCTTGGTCGATATTCGTGGTGTAAGACCCACCTTCCCGCCACCAGCTAATCCTGCTTCCGATCAATCCCCGTGAATCCTGGAGGATGAACTGTTCCAATGCGAAAGTCCTTTTGTGGGCCAGCTGTTCTGGCTGTGGGCATCAGAATGGGGCCACCACACGGCCGTCAGCCGCGTAGAACACCTGCTTGTTGACAGCGTTGTGCTGGGAGTCCAGGTAAGCGGCTCGCCACATCACATCTGGTATCGGGAAGCCAAGTTGATTACTGACCTGCTTGAAAATGCTCAGGTCTTTGGGATGGCCAACGCCATTGAGATTGCTGTAGACCACCCCGTCATCGTCATCAGGCAGCGAGTCCTGATCCTCCTTGAGAGCAACCAGGTAAAAGCCTTGAAGCGGGCGATCCCAGCCGAGCTGAATTCGCACGTCGCACCCGCTTCTTTCGTGGAAGAACTTCAAAAAATGCTGGCTCATGCTCACTCCTAGTAGGTAAACCTACAGGCTAACCCGCGTCCTGCTACGCCCAAACCCAAAATGGGGGTCCGGATTTAGCTAAGAACCTCTAAGGCTGATCTTCAAAGAGCAATGCGGGCATTCCTGAGGTGTTGAGCATTCTCACTAATCGTGACCGTGCCAGAACCCTATTCAGCTACATGGATAGCAAACACGTTCACAGGCTCGATGCCGAAGTGCTCATGCTGAATGGTCTGTTCCTCATAGCCGCGCCAAGGCCGCATGAGGACTCGATTAGTGTCACCTTTCTTTGGATACCCCCAGCAGATTCGGATCATGTCGTAAGCACGACCCTCAAGCCGTTTCCGCCAGAAAGGCGTGCGCAGACGGTACTCGAAGGTCTTAGTCCCGGCTTTGATCTGATGGAAATAGGTACCGATCAGGTTAATGGTAATAATCTTCACTTGGTGATCTCACATCGTGTTGGGTTGACAACTCAGTCATCGGTATACGCCCAAGGCGGCGTGTTCATCAGACGGGTCGATGCCAATATCTGGGATTCTATCTCCCAGCCTAACGCTCGTTGACCGTTCTAGGGGTGTCAGATGTTCTGTGGGGAACCCAATGCCACGCACGTCGCCTCCATTAGCACCATGTACGCGATAGCTGGTCAGCTAGGGAGATGACACAATCCAAGAAATCACAACGGCCCGGCGCTGAGCCAAGTCGTTCGCCAAAAGCAAAGGGTGTTACTAGCCTTGAAGAAAATCATGTTATCCGAACGAGACCGTAGCTTCGGCCAGATCGGTGGTGCGCCTTTGCTCAAGGACCTTTCCTTGTGGCCGGCCAACCCGCAGACCGGTGGGTTGCTGACGCCCATTCTGACCCTGACCGAACAGTTCCAACCAGCCCGGTTCGTCCCGCCAGGCATGGCTATCACGGTTTTCCTCGCCGTCGAACAAAAGCAGGACGGCGGGTTCAGCCGCCCGCTCCAGCGCCGCTATACAGTCAATCAGCAATCGGAGCTGCAGAACGTCATCAGCGCTGGCTTTGCCCGGGTCATCCTGCATGAACTCGCCAGCCAGCCACTAGAGCCCAGCAATGCCCCCTTGCTGCTGAAACGAGCGCTCATCGATTTTGAAGAAATGACTGCCGAGGAGCGTGACGAAGAGCATGAGGACGAGGACAGCGGGATTGGCCTGAGCAAACCCAGCGGCCGCCCCTGCTGGCTGCAGGACCCTATCTACGAACCACCGCGCTACATGTTCATGATGCAGCTGGTGGACGCCGACGTGGCCGAAGCCAGCCCCCAACATGCTGGGTTGTTCGGCGAAGGCATCGGATATCTTTTCGTGGACATGCAGGCGCGCCGTGGCAAGGAAGGCGACGACGCCGGTTTCTTCTTCATTCAGTTCACCTGAGCCATGAAAATCATATTTACCGAAGAAGATAAAGGCCTCGGGCAAGTGGGGGGCAGCGTCCGCATGGACGACCCAGGCTTGTGGCCTTTGTCGCCCGACACTCAGGAACCGATGACGCCTCTGTGTACGGTCACGGAATACTTCCTGCCGGCTAAAATCTTTCCGCTCGGCATGGCTGCCACAGTATTCATCACAGCTCGAAAACAGCGCGCTGGCGGCTTCAAGCAATCCGTCGCCACCCGCTACTCACTTCATGAGCAAGCGGAGCTACCCGGTATCCACAATGGTTACGCACGGTTCATTCTCCACCGGCTGTGTGAGGAGGAGTTACCAGCCCCGCCTGGAACGCTCTTGCTGGAGCGTCGCTTTATCGACTTCGAGCCAATGACCGACGAGGAATTCGCCGAAGAGCACGAAGACGAGGACTCAGGTCTTGGCATCAGCAAGCAACTCGGTCGAGCAGCCTGGATGCAAGATCCCATCTATGTTCCAAGCCGGTACCTGCTTCTTTTACAACTGACCGACTACGAAATCAGCCGCTGGGCCCCCCAGCAGGAAGGGATCTTCCAGGATGGCATCGGTTACATTTATCTGGACAAGCAAGCCCGACGAAAAAAACAAGGCGACGAAGCCGGGTTCTTTTTCGTTCAGTACGCCTGAGTGGCCGAAAGAGTATGCCTCTGACATGAAAATCTACTATTTGGACAACCTGCCATCCCCTTGGGGAGACTGGGGCACAGCACTGCTTCAGGGAATGATCGCCTGGGATGAGGATACCGACATAGACAGCATCATGCGCGCCGGCCCCTTTACCCCGGCTGCGTATATACGATCGGGATCGCTGGTACTCACCGAACCGGTCAAGCAAGCCCTGGAAAAAAGCGGGTTGAAGGGCATCAGCCGTTTTGAGCATCTGGAAAAAACCCACATCGTGCACATCGACTGGTTGCACTGGGATACCAGCAAGCCCATTACCGACTACCTCGATCTGGAAGGGGGGCCGACGTCGATCATCGATACCTTGCCGCATGACCCGGCATTGGCTAAGAGCATGCCGGAGTATTGGCAAGCATTAGTCGTCGGCAAGCTCAATTTGTTCAAGGACCCACAGCACGGACCTGCTGACCTCGGCCAGTATCTGAAGGTGCTTAAGGCCGATGAACAGGCCGACTTTTTCAAAGGCGATGTTTATCGTGGGTATTTTCTGAGCGAACGCGCCAAGGAATGGATGGAGCGGCAATGTCCAGGTTGCTTCACATTCACTCTGCTCCGTTGATCAACTCAGCTGCTGGCCCCGCTACGGCTGCGTAATATGTCGATGAAGCCTAGACCTTTGTCGAGCCGTACTTGGCCACAATGCAGCGCATGGGCCGGCCCAGCGCCGTTTCTGAGTCGAGAAGGATCAACTGGAGCTGCTCGCTACCGACCTCATCGCCCCTTAGCACATGAGCAGGCGTGTACTTGAAAATCCAACATGTGGGCATGTGAGCGCAAAGTCAGTAGCTGGTGGCCATCAAAGGGGTCCCCTTAATCTGATCCGTCTCCCCATCGCATCCAAGCTAACTGCCTTAGAGCAGCAATTCCTACACCGACCAGTAGCGCCAGGAAATCCGACGTATTGCCTAGCCAGGTGGCGATCGCCAGTGTTGGCAGGATAGACATCATTGCGATGAGAACCAGGCCCATTGGACTGCGCAGCCAGAAATACATGCTTCCCATAAAAAAACCTCTATCAATCGGCTCATAGTGCCTAAGGAATGGCAGAGCCTGATTTTAGCCCAATGGGTCCAGGCCCTGAGAGGGCGGTGGGTTACAGCCGCGGGTAGCTTTGTTGCGTTCTGTTTCCTGGCGGCGATGTTTCAGCCCACGCATCGCGTGCGAAGACGTGGCCATCATGCTCATATTTTTTCAGCGAATGTAGGACGCGAGCCGGAACAGAGCTGGGCAAAGCTGTCGATCATCCCCTGGGCATCGTTCACATCGACAGTAAAGCGAGCCTTCAAGTCGGTCCCAACTTTTTCGTAGGACAAGCCCACTGTGCGGCCAGTTCTAAATGCGGTCAGTTGCTCAGGAGTCGGATCGAAGGTGATGTAGGAAAATCCGTTCTTGAGGCTGGGCCCCACCTTGCCGTTGCGCACAGGGAAGCTCTTGTTATCAACCGTCAGGGACAAGCTGTCCATCATCCCGAGCAGACTGGTGTCGTACCATGCCTTGTAGAATGCGGCCATGGATACACCGCCTCTTGCATTACACGACATGCCTATACGGCCGGTACCGGTGATTTTCGTCTGTTCACCCATCAGGTACACAAGCCCGTGCTCTCCTCGAATTGTCCAGGTCGCCGGTAGCGACCCCGCATTCACCAAGTCCAACTCGTAGGACTCAAGTGGGGTCAGGTAATTCATCTCAGCCGGGCCAGCCTGGCCAGCGACCTCCAGCAAGCGGAGGTCGATACCCAAATTGCTAAGGTGGTTAGCGAGAAGGGTGGAGGTGATCTGACCCGTTGCGATATCGGTGTCACCCGTTACGCCGCTGGCCTTGAAGAATTGATGCACCCCCATCTTGGACACACCATCCATAAGCCTGAAGACCCCGCCGGCGAATGCGAAGGGGCAGGCACTTTCGCAGTACCCCGGGCTCGGATTTGTACTGGGGCCGTTCCAAGCCCCTATTCGAGTCGAAAACCCTCGCTCCCGAATGAGCTGTCCTAGCTCCATGGCAGCGATGAGATCACCCCCATGGGAGTTGAAATAGACAAAACCGACCTGTCTGTCTTTCAGGAAGCCGTTCTTACGAAACGCCTCGACAGTGGGGCGATGGATGTATCCGTCGATGAACACCTCAGGAATGTCCTGGGGAGCCTTGGGCGCAACGAAGTTGATCTGCGCCGGCACGAGTCGTTTGTCGACTTGTTTGGAGCTTGACTCGGCTGCATACGACGCTGCAGAGAAGAGCAGACTGGCGGCTACAAGCATGAATCTCTTCACACGAGCTCCTCTTCCACTTCTGTGAACATAAGGCCAGCCTGCGCCTTCAAAAAATCGGAAAGCTCCGCACTAGCAGCTTGAAGGTTTGCAAGGTTTTTACCGTGGAGGCGCACCGCGGAGTGGCTGAAGAATACTGATCCGTCAAAGGTCAATTCATACTTCTTACACAGGCGCTTGCTTTCGGCCTCGATTCCGAAATCAGTCTCCGCTACGTAATTTCTCGTGCTTCCATTTCTGTATTTATACGGGATGTAAACAGAGTGCAGGAAGAAAAGCACTGGTTCAGGAACGATAGTCCTTGTCATACGGATACCTCAGTCAATGCTCAATGATTGCATGATGAGGCCACAATGCGCGTGCCAAAACCCCCTAACAAAATTCTGGGGATGCAACGCGCTGCGGGGGTTCACCGGCTAGATCAGTGATTGCAGCAGCAAGGCGTTCCAGTTCGGTCTCAAGGCTAGCCCGAGGCACAACCCACTTCAAACCTATGTAATCGACGCTAAATGCAGAGTGAGGTCGCAACCATGTCAGAGGCCCAGGCTGCTGAGCGAACAGAGTCGCAGCAAAGATTCCCTGCTCTCGCAGGGCCCCGCTAAGATCGTCGACGGTAGAGAGCGAGTGGTCCGCGTGTACTGAGAAATGAATCTCTGCGGTTGGTGCATCTGCAGAAGCTCGGTCGGGCCACAGGGCTTCGCAAACGAGCCAACTCGTCGCGGTAGCAAATACGCCTGGCAGACCGCTGATGCCAGAGGTTGGATACTGCTCGGCCCCCGGTGCGGACTGTGTGTTCAAGGGCGGATTGCGGACGTCTTTCACTACGGTCGCCGGGAAGGTGTACACGATCACAGCCATTCCTCTCCAATTGTGGCTTTCCAACTGCTGAGAGCCGTAGGTACTTTGACCGAACGCAGGCCGGCGTCAGCGAGTCCCCTGCGGATCTCCCGATAGACTTCGCGAAAGTCGTCCCTGGGTATAGCCCACTGCAGTGAGAGAAAGCCAACATCTCCATCCGCTCGAATCCAGTGCAAATTTTCTGGCTGAAATGCGAACAGATCGCCAGGCCGGACGCTCATCGAGGACACCATCCCGGGGGCGTGCATCATCTCAAAGGTGTGATGGGCCTGAAGAGCTAGTGTCACGAATGTGTACTGGCTCCAGGATGGGTCAGAGTGCGGATGGGCTTGGATGCAGCCAAGCCAGGTGAGGAGGTCCAACCTGGGGAGAGGCAGTTCCTCCAACTCTTCGATTCGTTCAACATCGATCTCCCATGAATCTGCGAGGTCTAGTGCGCGAGCTGGCGCTATGAGTCGAGAGAGTGCCAGAGGCTCCAGACGTATCCGGCGCAAAGCACGTGGAAGAGATGTATGCGAATTCATGATCTAGCGCTCAGAAAAACGAAAGCTGTTGAGGCTGGATCTGGACGGCCGGTATTAGCTGCTCCAGCCCCAAATCTTCAGGACCGGGAATGCCGTGCTTGAGATGTTTCAACTCGGTCAGTTCCTCATAGCGCTGAATGACGCTAGTGGCGTCAGTGCACTTGATGTTAAGTCCAATCCCCGCAGCCACCTCTATGCGAATTTCCGCGAGCAGTGATGCTTCCTGGAGGGAAGGGATGCAGGTTGGCCATTGCTTCTCAAAACGTAGGTGATTCGGAATACCGGCCTCGAGCACTTTCCGGCGGGCGGCCGCGGCTTTGGCGAGCTCCAAGCGATCCTTGGTTTCGCTGGATAACAGGGTTTGGTTCACGTCCCCAAGCCACTTGTTGCTCTGAAAGGCGAATGTAGAGTCGATTTCCAAGTCTACCATTTGCCGGTAAAGCTCGTGTCCAGCTGGATCCAGGGTAGCGTTGTAGAGATCTGGTCCCGAAGACATGATGCACCACCTGCACGACACACGACTCATGTTGAAACGGGTATAGGCTTCGTGAGGGTCTAAACCTTC
The DNA here is from genome assembly GCF_025377065.1 of Pseudomonas sp. HD6422. Taxonomy (NCBI): domain Bacteria; kingdom Pseudomonadati; phylum Pseudomonadota; class Gammaproteobacteria; order Pseudomonadales; family Pseudomonadaceae; genus Pseudomonas; species Pseudomonas sp. HD6422. Next base: position 218,025 of record NZ_JAHWIW010000003.1, read on the forward strand.
GCTTGCAATCGCGCCCCACACCTCTCCCACGCTCCACTCAATTATCGGGTTCCATTGGTAACCTTCAAAACCTCGGCGAGCAGTCTGAGGGTCGTGTTTCGCAATGGGCATCTTTGCCCGGCTGGATGATTCCTCTCGACGAATACCGGTAGCATTAACGATGTTATAATCTGGATACAACTTCTTCAAACGGCTTCGAATTACGGCGACTTTCAACTCACTGGTGCAAAACCGCATGGAAGGGGTTGACCACGGCAGTATCAATTGAACGCAGCTTAAATCGGTATAGCGCTGGGTGTTATTCGACCACCGCGAGAGCCATCTCTCCATCATCCCGCCAGCCTGTCGAGTGGTGACATCCATCTCCCAGCCGAGCTTTTCAGCTGCTTCCTGGCATTTGAACAGGCTTTGATCCCACTCCACACTGCCCAGGTCTGCATGAACGGCAAGACGTGGCCCTGTAAACCCGATGCTGTTCAGATACCGGTGGGTAGCAATCAACCCAGCAATACTGTCCTTACCGCCACTCACACCGAAAGCGACAACAGTCTTCTGCTGTAGGACGCTGTCAATTTCCGGGGTAGTGGCAACTGGCGGGAGCATGGGCATGGCGATAGGTCCTGGGCTAAATTCGATGACCTATGGTGTGCGACATTCTCATGTGCCAGAACCACTTGGTAGACAGACATGCATCATCCCTTCCGCGGTTGGGAAGGGTTGCAAGAATGGAGTGGCAGGATTACCGCAGCGAAGATCGAGCAATCCTGCAAGTGGCAGGTGGCCTACGAGTTGAAGTGGGCTTGCTCTAGAAGTGAGTTGCCAAGCAGAGTCGAAAGCCTCGAACTGCCTATCTCAGCAACCAGGTCATCGAGAGTCGACAGTACCCGGTACCGAATGTCTTCTAGCTCAATCGAAGTGCCCAGGGAGGCAACCTCGTCGCCTATTCTGAGGCTTGTCAGCCTGCAACCAGTCTCATACAGGCTAACGGCCAGAGACCGCTTGCCTTGCGAACCTACCGCTGAAGGATCTGTATGGACTGACAAGGTGAACTCCGTTTCGTTTATACGGTGTTTGAACAGGTCGACCTGTTCTACCTCAACCATCTCACCATTGCGTCCCGCAACGCGAACCATCATTGAGTGCGACATTAGAACTTCCTTCTACGGGTCTCATGACCCCCATCCATTGATGTGCACCCTTAGGTGCAACAGTCGGCCTTAACTGGCTCTGCCCCCGTTTTCGGCAGGGATCTCGAGGAGTTAAGACCGTTCGTCGGGTTTGTGAACTATTTCACAAATGAGCCAGACGTGATGGGTTGAGTTCCCTTCGCCTAGAAGTAGTCCTCTGCAGCAAGAAAGACGTGTTGTGCCCTTTCAGCTGCAAGAGATTCCCCCAGCTTCGCTCTTTGGTACAGCCCCATTTTGGGAACCCCGGAGGCTCCGGCATTGGGTCAATGAGGTTGCGGGCAACGTTCATTCTGCGCGTCTGATCACTGGGTTTAGTAGCAAGGATTAGCTCACGATTGTTTAGCGCGCCGGTGACGTCATCCCAGTTCACAAGCTCATATTTGAGCCCAGCGTGGGAGAGGATACCTGAAGGTAAAGCCAGGTTCCAGGCATCCCGCCGAGCTCTCCATTCAGCCGCAGGTATCTCTTCAGGGCCATCAGTTGAGTTCTGATAGTGGAAGTCTTGAAACCCCGCCTGGGTGAGAAGCCCGGTGAACCCAGAATCGTTTTCAAGATAGTGAATTGACAGCACATGCCCTGAGAACGGGATGAGCAACACCTCGAAGGTGTAATCCCAGTCCACGCTCCGCGTGCCCTCCACCAAGACCCTAGCTCGTTCGTCCTGCAGAATCTTCCGTATGCGCCAGTAGAAACTGTCGTAGTGGATTCGCGGGATCGGCAGGAAATTGTGATCCATGTCAGCCCAGTAGTAGCGCCGCTCGGCGATTTGCACTGCAACGCCTGCGTGGGCTAAGCGAACCGCCTCATCCCTGATGTCCTGAAGTTTCTTCAGGGCATCGGCCAGGGAACTGTCACGCAAAATGCGCCCGTTGCAGATCTTCGTGCTCATCAGCACCTCCCCTGTGTCTTAGGGAATGATCGCGTGTTTGGCGGTGTGCCACCAGCCATGTCGGATTGCCTAAAAACAGGTGGGCCCGGACGTTATGCGTTATCCAGTCAATCCCGCAGCCAGGAGATGAATCGCCGCATATTCGGGCCAAGCGTTGGGATCTTGAGAAGGCGTCTGTTGGATGCTACCTGGTCGAGTAGCTGCCAAGACCCACAACCACGACCACGACCGAAGCGTCGGAGTTCGGCCGGCTTCCCCGTCAGGGACACTGGAGGCCAGCTGCGGTACCGAGAGATAAAACCACCGATAAAGACGATGGCTGAGGCAGGACTGAGGAACGCAGCGGGCCTTGATAGGGGCCTACCCCTTAAAAGAAGAGTTTTTGAAGGGAAGAAGCAAAGATCAAAAGAAGAGATGCCTGAAACCCCTATGTTTGCTGGGCTGCAGCTCCAATAATGGAGGTTCTGTCTCTTGGTTAAGCCGAGATTTATCTTTCGGTTTTACGCGTATCTATCTCTTTCTGTTGAAGATTTTCCGCTGTTTTGTCTCTCGGCGTTTCCCTCGTGGACCTGCTCGGCCCCGCCAGCTAGAACGAATTACCGGGGATTCATCTCCTGGCAAATCGCATTAATCGGGGATTTGTCTCCTGGCTCAGTCCTCCAGCCTGTGGATAACTTCTCCGAAATGGTCGAAAAACAACCAGATTTCAATTATGGCTGTTTCATCTCCCGGTTTTATCGCGTTTTGTCTCCTGACCGCCTGCGTTACCTGGGCCCAAGCGTCGCTGTAAGCCTGTCAGGGTAGCGGGCACATGGTCAATGCAGGCTGATTTATGAAGGATTTATCTCCTGGCTTCATCACCTGGCTGTGCGTGGAAATGGCTGCAGCCCAGTAAATACGTGGTCTACAGCAATATCCGGCAATTTATCTCCTGGCTTTGCCCCAAGATGAGGTCCGGAATATGCGGCCATTTGTCTCCTGATGCTGAGAGACAAAACCCTGCAAATTCAGTCGATTGAGCCATTTTCCTCATCCGATGAGTGGCCTGGAGTCTCCATATCAGTGGATTTATCTCTTGGTAGGGCAGGCCGAGCCTATCGGGGGAGGATTATCGTGAGATTCATCTCCCAGCTTTTAACCGAGCTGTCCACGGGGCTCGCCCTACTATCAGGTAGCCTAAAACCCAGCAAATATGCGGCCTCCCGCCAATATTTATGGGCTCGATGGCAGCACCCAAGGGCGAATATCCGTCAATTGATCTCTTGGCTCTCCCGATTTCTGATCATGTGCCTCAGGATTTCAGCGGCCGGGTAGGGGGCTCAGCTGGATAAATTTCCAAAAAATTTATGGCATGGCCGCACAGCGACTACCAGGGGGTTTGGCCCAGTTACTACGCGGACTTGAGAATGTGGGGCTACCCACCGAGGATTGGAATATCCGCCGATTTGTCTCTTGGTTATCCGTCGGTTTATCTCCTGGCCTGGTTGCGGTCCGGTGGGCAGAGCTATACGGTTTCGCAAATCAGAGCTTCTGCAGGATCGAGGGAGGAACAATGGGAGCCACAGCCGGGACGACTACGCCAACGGCCACGCAGGAAACGAAATTTCACACCGTCCGTGAGGAGGTATACGTTCCAGCGAAGCCAATAGCGGCCGAAAGCGCAGCAGTTGTCGCTCTCGATCTGTTCGGAAGTTTCCTAGTGAACAGCACCGAGGAGGCCAAGAATTTTGGCAATGTCCTGGTTGGCTGGGATCAGATTCCAAAATTCTCCGCGGACCACCTGAACAACAAAGACGGAGTGGTACCGAACGACCACAGTGTCAATTTTCGTATCAGCGGCCAGGAGGCGAAGCTGACTCTCTTCCCGGGCACGTACTACCCGACGAAAAAAAGCAAGCCAATGCGGCGTTTCCCAGGCGTGAAGGAGCAACTAGTTGAGCAGGCTTTGATCCAGCACGCCACGATCCAAGCAGAAGAACAAACCGTGAACGGTGACACGTCCTATTACGTGACCTTTACGATCAATGCTTTGGCCCGCCAGCTTAAGGCTATGGGCAGCACCATGAGCAATACGCAGATTCGACAAGCGTTAGACGTGCTCTCGAGCTCAGTAATGACGCTGTCCTACGGCGACGACCTCAAGCTGGATAACCGAGATACGATCCTCCCTTCCTTCGATCGGAACAACAAGAGCACCAAAGAGGGGAACAACGGCGACGACATCTGGCGGGTGAAGCTTCACGCGCTGATTGTGCAGTCGATCCTGAAGGTAACGTACCGCCAGTATCCGATCGGTGAATTGAAGGATTACAGCCCTGTGGGCGCTGCGCTCATGAGGCGCATCCACTACATCGTGACCAACGTCTCGGAAGGGCAGCCATACAAATTCACCGTCCAGGAAATGAAGCTGCTGACTGCGGGACTCAACCACGTGCGCCTGTCAGGCAGCATGAACGCTATCAAGAAAGAGCTGGAACGCATGCAGGCCGATAACTACCTGGTACGTTTCACAGTCGAAGAGATTTTTCCCGAGGTTCGCGGCCGCGGTCGACCAGTCCCTATCGACTACCGGTTCACACTCTACCCAGGGCCCCAGTGGATCAAAAATATGAAAGCAGGCTCGATGCGCATGAATGTGATCGAGCAACGCCTGGGTCTACGGCGCAGCCAACGCCCTGAGCGACATGAACAGATGATGCTGAGCCTTTCGAACTAGGGAAGGGAACATTCCAGCATCAAGTAAAAGCGAGCCGCGCTCATAGTTAAGGCCATGACGCGGCTCTTTTGTTTCCGGCGTTCTCTCCAGCAGCTTCTCCGGTTACCAGTGGAGCCGGGAGATAAACATGCATCATTTCAACGACACTCCCGTAATGGAACGATGGGACTCGCTGAGGCGAGCCAGGACTTCACGCATCTGATCACGCTCCCCGCGCGTGTGGTGATCGGTGTGCGCTGACCGCAACAGCTGCTCCTTCAGATCTGCATGCTGGCACTGCAGCTTCACCGGGTCTCGAGTAGGGACAATCGCCGGGTCCAGGCGGACGGTTTTAAGCTTCATATGTAATTCCTTTAAAAAGGCCTGGAAGGAAACTCTCCTGGGCCTGGTTACTGGTGCAATTGATGCCCTCGGCTGTTTCGGCCGCTGACCAGCCAATGATGTTTTTGCCGGCCCCGTGGCAGAAGCCCCCTGCCCAATGCGCGGTACACTGTCGGCATTTACCAATCCAGGGTCTTCCATCAGATGAGTGAGCTAAGCGCCCAGCTATACACAGAGCCGGATGCTGTTGTGGACGCGAGAGGATTGCGGTGCCCGTTGCCGTTGCTGCAGGCCAGGCTTGAATGCAACCGCATGAGGGATGGTCAGGTGCTGCAGGTCGTGTCGACGGATCCGGGTACCCGCCGCGACTTCAGAGCCTTTGCGCAACAGACCGGGCACCAGCTGATAGGGGAGGCCGAGGAGGAAGGGGTGTTTGGTTTTTGGTTGCAGATAAAGCGGAATTAACGACAGGTTGGGGCCGGCTGGCCGGCCCCTCGCTTTCCTGATCTACTCGGCCGGCGCTGCTGCGTTGATTTCTGAAAGTGCTGCCAGATTTCCTTTGAATGCGGCTGTGAACGCCCCGCGGTTCTTGGCCATGAAGATACCCAGATCCTCACAGTGTTTTTCATTCATGTCGGGAAAATTGCGCCCCAGTGATTCAGCAATTTTTTCTGCGAGTTCAAGCATTTGATCGTGGGCATCGGCCGACTTGCGATCCATGAATTCCGAGTCCTTATCGCGGGTGCTTCTGTAGAAGGTTTCAACAGCCATCATGGCCTCTCATTGGGGTGATCTTCTGCATCTACGGTCCAGCATGGGGCTGTTCCGGTGCGGTCGTTACAGGGTGGCTCCCTGAGTGCAAACATTCTTTACCCGTGGAGCGCGTGCCACTAGCGCCAGCTCAGAATCTTCTTCGATTGGGAGGTGGCCGGTGTCCAGGTACGCCCGGCCCATCTCGCTTTCGAGAGCAAATCCGCGCTTCAGCTTCCCGTTGAAACCTTGCATGCCGTGGGATGGGGTATACCAGTGATCGAATTCCTGAAGTGTCAGGGTGTTGCCGTATACCACCACAGCCGGAACATGCATGAGGCTCAGCTGAATGAATGCCATGTGGACTGCCCTGACATCTAGGTCGACCAAGGTGACGTGGAGGTGCTGCTGATGGTTGATACCCATCTCCAGCAGCTTGTTGGCAAAGGAAATCACCATTGCCCCAGATCCGCAGCTTGGCTCCGAGAGAGTGATAAATCCCTTTTGGGCGACCTCCTTGTGAATCCGGTTAGTGTCCATTGCCAGCAGGGAGAGCAGGTTCGAGATCGATGGCGGAGTAAAGAACTGGCCGCGAGCGGCACTGGCCACTCCTAGGCTCATATAAAGCTCGCCCAGGACGTCTGAAGGCTCCTCATGTAGAGCCATAGTGAGATGGTGGAGAAGTACGCTGAAACGGTGCCGATCCTCAGGCTTGTACTTATGGATCAGCTTGAGGTACTGGGCTTCCCGCGCCTCGTGCCCTGCTTGGTCACAAGCGTTGCGGATGGCGATAGCTGCCATTTCAACGAAGTCGGTGAACACGCTCTGAGCCGGGTAATAGCGAATTCCGTCGATGGTGCTCGCCATCGCCTTTAGGTGTTCCTTGATCTTTGCCATTTTCTGCTATCCGAGTAGGGAGTACTCGAGTGTGGGGGCTCCCTGGGCGTGCCAGAACCGTTGGAAATGGAGGTGTGGTTTTGGGGTGCAAAATCTACTGCCGGCGATAGTCTGTTGCGCAGGCCGCGAGCAGCCTGCCCCGATTCATACGAGGGGCCTTAAGGTTTCCTGATTGAGCGGTTCCTGGAGGATATGACGGCAGCCTTAGCTGACAAGTCTGTCTCGTAGATGAGATGAGGGATCCCTGGGGCTCCCTACCAATGCACGGCGTCGCGTGGCCAGACGGGCCAGACATGAGAGGGAAGGCCTCATTTCCCCCGCCTGGCTGGCCGTTTTAGGAAGGGCTAAGGCCTGCGTTGGTTCATATACTCGGTGGCGGATCCGCCATGATCAGACTCCCAGAGGATCTCAGCCAGGCGCTTCATGCACGTCTTGATTCGCGCTGGCGACTCAAGCGGGTATAACGCTTCAGCCTCTTGCTGTAGGGGCTCAACCTTCCTGAAGCGCCCTGAACGTGCCAGACGAAAGAGGTCCGCCACAATTTCCTCGTCAGAAAATTCAACTGGGTTATCAATCCGGGTCATGTCTACTACTCACTCGGTGCATAGGCCCAAGCGATCGGGATCCCTGTGCCTAAATCTTCAAAGCCGGAGCCATCCTCGAACATAGAAGACGCCTTCAAGCCTTCGTCAGTTTTGACCATGAAAGTCCGGTCGAGGCCTTGATCAGTCTTTCGGAGTTCCCGCGGGGGCAGCCCAAATTTGTTGATGGGATGCCAGTGAATCCGGGTTGGCTTGTGCATCGGTGACTCCTTTGGAAAAGGGGGCGGGCCGTGCCTGGTGAAGGCCCACCTTTTTACCTAGGGTCACGGCGCGCGCGGCAGGATACTGGCGACAACGAGCCCTAATTCTGCCGCCAGAGTGACAGCTGCACTTACAGTATCAACACACTCGAACCAATATTCAGGCGTCTGCAAGAGCGCGATCGCGACGGGTGGAGCCTCAGGTACCTCGTTCTGGGGATAGATGCAAACCTGAGCCCCCTGGCGTAAGTAGTCGGCCATCGATGCCCGGGTTTCAGGAAAGACCTTCAGAACGTGGTCCTGCTGCTTCTGAGTCAACCCTTCCAAATTAGGGGCCTCTGACACAGTAGTTTTCCGGCTTTTCATTGGATGTGTGCCATAGCTCATGATCTGAATCGTGGGTGCAATCATATTGCCCTCGCTGGAAGAGTGCCCGAAATTTCGAGCACTGATGCAAGGCCTTTGCTCAATACTCCGAGGGCAGGAGTAGGGTTGTTACCGACCGATCAGCCTCTGTGATCACGTAGATAGCCTTTTCAGCGCCAGGGCCCACGGGAACACTGTATTTAGCCACGATGCGATCTTGGGTGGCTGGATCAAGTGCCATTTCATTTGCGGCGCAGTCTTCTGCGCCCATGAGCCCCCAGTCACCGCTGAGGTACCGAGTAAGGACAATGTCGATGGTTGTCTGTCGAAGTCCGGGGGAATCGAACAGTCCAACAAAACCCCGAGTCCCTACAACAGCCCCAAGATCGAAACGCGGCAGGGTAAGGATTGCGTTGAGACCGGCCTTCGATTTGTGGTTGCTTGGTTGTATGTTCATGGTGGCGCTCCTGGATCAATATTGACCCATGATCTCAGGAGCTGGATGTGCCACCAGCGGGACAGACCGTTTGATTCAACGGTACAGGTAGGGACATCGGAGGCCGTTTGGCTGGTACCGTGCAAGTGTCCATAGCCATGCCGGTGTAAAGCTCCAGGGCGACTATAATCCTGCTGGCAATGGCGTTACCACCGTAAGTGGGCTGCAGCTGATTAAGGCACCCCAGCATTGCTTGCTTCTGCTCGGCACTGAGCGTGTCGAACCTCATGTCCACACCTGGAAATCCAAGAGTGCCCGGCCGACCTTCAAGATACGCCTCCCTGGCTGAGGGATCGAACAATGGCTTCGCCGCGGTCAAAAGCTTGTAGAGGTCTTTCCCGTTAAGGCTGTTCACGGCTGCAACTATTGAGGTGTCTCGCTGCTGCAGGCTGCCAGTGCGCTCCCTGTAGGCAATAGCCACCATCCTCCCCAGCGCACGATCACTGTGCTCCAACACTGCGAACGACGCTTGGTATGCATCCAAGGGCCGGCCGGCGACGAGATCCGCAGTGAAGTCTGACATCAGCCGAACGGCCTGGCTTGTGAAGGTGTCGTATTCGCGGATTTTGATGCCGGCATGAATGGAGCCCAAAAGGGTCAGTCCTAGCAGGCAGAGTGACGTCAGTGTGCGTCGCGGAAGCCCCCCGCGCGGAGATTTTCCTGCAGTCCTGCTCATCCCCATAGCTCTCCACTGTCGGAGTCAACGTGTGGTGACTATAGATGAGCCGAATGGTCCTTTGACTGGACAGAGCAGAAATATCGAGCAGAAGTAGGAGAGGGAAGATTGCGCCGGGCAGGAGCTGCTCTGCGAAATCAGTGTCTGACGCCTTGAGCTGGGAACCTGATGTCAGGGTCCCCGCATCGAGCGAGCAGTGCTTCTATCTGGTTGCTGTACAAAACCCAATCGGCGCAAGCATTCGCCACCATGTCTCGCATCGAAACGCTCTGCGAGGTGTTTGAGAATTCTCTCAACTCGTCGCGCACACCATCTGGGAAGCGGATGTTCAAAGTGTGTTTCGTCCCCGCATCAGGATCAATGCGTTCGAAACGAGATATGACCTCTTTGCCGACCTTTGCTCCCAGGCGATTGACCAACGAGTTACGCATCGTGATCAGCCGGCGGTGACCTTCGAACTGGCTGATTACAGCCAAAGCAACCTCACTATTGAAGCTACGATACTGATTTCGAGCTACGGCCTCGACAGCCTCTTTGAGGGCCATAGGGATGCGCAGAGGAAATTTTTCAGCTGTCTTCGATGGCGCCGCTGGTAGGGCCGGATGCGCTGCAGGCTGGCTGGTAGAACGAATCATCTTGGTGCCCTCAGGGCGGTTGTAAATCGAGCGTCGCGTATTCTCCACAGAACCTACCTATTTTGCTAGCCAATATCATGGCGTCAAAAGTACGACAATGAAGCTTGTAGGGAGCCCCTGAGCTGCCAGGGGCTCAGTAGAGCGTTCAGAGGTCTTTGATGCTCTCGTTCAAGATCTCGAAGTTTTCTGCACCATAGCGCTTAACGAGATCGTCCTTGACCTTCTGAGAGTAGGCGAGAGGGAATACCTCTACCTTGCCAGCATCAGACGTGAACACTACGAGGGTTGCCGCAGTCGCTTGTGCCTTCAGTTTCTTGACGAGATCCATCTCATCCGCAATTTGAGCGATGGCCAGGCACATGTAGTTCGTCGGTGTATCTGGCTTAATTGCAGATTTCGGAATTTTGGACAGATCGAGCTCGAAGCCTTTGATTTTGAGGTTCTGGATGATTTGGTCCTGGAGGCCCTTGTTCAGAACAAGGGTGAACTCGTTCTTTCGGGCAGATCCCGAAGCGGAGCCCACGATCGCCCCATAGAAAAGGATGGTGCAAGACCAAGCCCGATGCTCGGCCCGGGTTGCGGGACCGGTCATATTGCTGAGGGTGATTTTAGCTGCGCGTGCAGCTCTGAGAGCTTCGAACATGGCTTTGAATCCACTGATTGGGAAGGCTCAGCATCAGTGGCTATCGGATGTGGCAGAAGCGGTCCCCTGGTAAGTGCAGGGGTGTTTGCGCCTACCTTTAAAAACGACAAAGCCCGCGCGGGGCGGGCTTTTGGAAAGTCAGTGCTTTCGGCTATTCGTCGTCCACTTCTTCAAGCTGGCCGAAGATTGGTATCTCGATCAGGTGAGTGTGCTCTGGTCGAGCGACTTCATGAGCTCGCAGGATCTGCTGAGCCAGTTGAAGTGCCTCATCTTTGGGGATCACTAATCGCACCAGATCAGGGTAGTGAGACTTCTCTGCACAAATCGTTTTTCCGGCACCGATGGTAAATTGTTGGTCTTTGGTTTTCATGGGTATTCCATTGATCAGCTGCGCGGCTGGCACCAGCTCGGCGCAATGGACTTCAAGGCGTGCGATCCCGTTGGCCGCGGTGAATTGGCTTGGGTCTATTTCACGATGTAGGCAGACAGTGCTCGGAGGTGAAACTCCCGCAGCTTGGCGATGGATTCGCGTGCCTCTAAGGCCGAAGCGGAGCAGGCTTCTGGTATCTCACCCGAACGATCCACTAGGTGGTTCCAGGCCAAGGTTTTGGCCCGACTCGATATTTCAGGACAGGCTACGCTGACGCCTAGCTCGAACTGATCTGGCGATAGGGCGGCGATACGAGTGTTGTACTGTGCCCTCAGCCGGGTTAGGACGTTGCTTATAGCCTGTTTGGTTATGGATACGAATTCAGCACGGGCCGCCCCTGGTTCCATGCCTTCAACCAGCACTCGTCGGGCTGCCGTGAGCATCTCAGTGCTTGTTTGAGGGCCAGAATGAGTATTCAACGCGACGCACAGGTCAAATTCTTCGTCACTCATCTTCAGGGAGCGGGTTGCTTTGTCGGCCATGATGTCTAGTCAGTCAGCTCTTCAGGGGCTTCAGTAAAACCACGAGCAGTCACTTCCGCTGCCGCGGTGGCGTAGTCATCGCCTCGCGCGATGAGGATCTGTGCCAATTGGATTCCGTCCTGGGTCACATCACCGAAACCATGGGATGCTACGTAGTCCTCCAGTTTGGGGACATCCATCAGCGGTTTATCCAGGTGCCGGCCATCCCAGTCACTGCCATCCCACCAATTGGCTGAGTGTGTTTCGCAACAGGGGGCATATGAGACGTTTGCTCCCTGGTCGACGGACTGGGCTAGTACGCGGGCGGCGGGAAGCCTATCACCATCAGCATTGCAGCAGTCCATGTGGCAGAGTACGACAGTCGACATTTGGGGGTACCTCGTATGTTAGATAGCCGATGACTCCGGACGTTGCCAAGGGACGGCAACATTGCCGGAAGGAATCAGCCGCTATCTTGAAGAGGTATTCTCGTGCCAGAAGCCTAATCGCGCTTACTGCGACATGGAACAAGCGCCGGATCGTCTGCCGGTACCCCATTGGCCTCTGCCATTGCGCGGTAGGATTCAAATAGCTCGTGTCCACCATCCGTAACATCGAGCCACTCACCTCTTGCATGCTTGAGCCGCACGTTCAGGTTGTGATCTGCGCCGACCATCAAAAAGCCTGCGCATACTGCCGGCCTGTCAGTTTTGCGTGAATGGCAACTGAAAGTGACTTGCGCCATGTCGTAGGTGGTTCCGGCGGACAGTCGAAATGCCTCAGCAGGAAACACTCCAACCGCATCTTTGCGCCAGGGGCACCGCTGGCATGGCACTTTGCAGTGCTCACCGTTACCGCCGGTGATTGTGAGCACATTGTGGTTCGAGTCGGCGGGTTGCACGTCAGTGATCGTAGCGGCCGGTTTGCTCACGTTGCAGGTCCTTCTAATTCGGGGCTGCCATACCCGGGCACCAAGTCCAACGAGATATCGCCCGCACTTAGCGTCAGCACGCCGACCTGTGGGTGTCGTCGCGCTTCCGCAGCATTAAGTCGAAACGCTTTGAAAACTCCTAATCCGAATGAAAATTGCTGCTGGGGTACCAGGCTGACCAGTTTACCAATCACTGGTAGCGCTTTTGTAAGCGCAGTTCTGCGCTGGGCCCAAGGGAGTTCCGAAATAATCCGGGCAGGGCGGAGGTAGGTAGAGCCGAGTTCGTCTAGCGCTTCGTATTCAACAGAGTTCATGGAGTACTTTCCTTTGAGGTGTAAGAATCTTCCTTCACCCAGCGCCGTGCCAACAGCACCGAGGGACCAACCACGTGGAGATTGGGCCCAGGTTGCCTGTCACTGAATTGTCTATGTCTTGAGAAATGCACACAAGATAGAGGCAGGCCGCTGCCTGGCCTGATGTAAAGCTGTGAGTCAACGCCGGCCCTGCAAGGACTGCAGCGCCGGCAGCACGCGCTGCGCCTCAGATGGATTGAGCTTAGTTATTCGAAGCGTACCTGCAGGTTGTAGCCGTCACCCGTAGCCCAGTCGGTGCGGACCACTGAGATGTTGACCTGACCTACCGTCGCGCTGGCGTTACCCAAGCGGGAAGTGATTGCTGCAGAGATCTGTGGTGGCAGCCGCTTTCCGGTGACCCTTAGGCTGAGGCTGTGTGACGCCTGCAGCAGTAGTTGAAGACCCATCGCTGGCGCTTGGGGCTGATTGAGATTCAGCGCCAGTCTTAGGGTATGGGCCGCAGTTTCGTTACCGTCGGCAAGATAGACCAGGTTGTTGGGCGGTGAACCGCCCCCGATCTCTTTGGGCGGAGTACTGCACCCGGCTTCCCCGGGGCTTCTGACATGCCACTCGCCGGCGATGAGACCTTCAGAGGTCATGTAGGCACAGACCTCCGCTGGATTACCGTCAGGGAGGGCTGCAGCGGCTCCCGTGCTGGCCAACATGAGTGCGAGTGAAAGGGGTAGTAGCGATTTCACAGAAGCTCCTGGGAGGATTGAGCGCCGGCCGGAACAAGGTGTCAGCCGCCCGGCATTTGAATTAGCTAGCAGCTGCAACGGTATCGCGAGAGAAGTAATCCCGGATGGATTGAGAGCAAACAACGCGGAAGGGGCCTGGCCAGTTCTGAACCCATTGTGGCGAGTTAACGGCGAGCCGGAGATCATCCGACGGACTGTCATTGTCCTTAAGTGCCATTGCTTTGACTCTCCCAAGTCGGAGAATCTCGGATGTGACATCGATCGTCGTCGCGCCAGGATCTACTTCAACAGCCTCGTCGTCGACCCACACCTGCGGATAGAAAATGGCGGAAATTCGCTGGTGCTCACTAACCGTGGACAGATACCAGGCGCTGAATTCAGCGGCCGTTGAACAGCCTTCACTATCCGGCAAGCAATCGATCTTGAAGTCTTGGTGGCCGACTGCGTGAGAAGGTTCGCCGTCGCGCGAGCACGCATAGAGCGCGTACTGGCCCCGGACATGGGATGGCTGGTAGCAGAAGACGTTCTTTACGTTGTCTTTGTAGTAGACCCGACAGAAGCCGTTGTCGGTCTGTAGGAAGGTCAGGAGCTGCATTGTGATTCCTCGTTATTTGACACGCCCATGGTCAACGATGCCTGGGCGTGCCAGAACCTCACGCAGCTTCCTGTGCCTGCTTCGGTAAATAGCGATCGACGAGTAGCCGCATACGGCCGGTGTCGGGAACGTTGGCCTTAAACACCCGGTCCGGATCAGTAATGCCGTCGGCTTGTGCTGCTTTCACCCCTAGAAGTTCGATAATGGGAGGGTCGGAGCCATCCTGCGAAACGAGGTACACCGACAGAACAGGGTTTTTCTGGCCATCTCGATCCAGCCGGCCAGTTACCTGTTCATGGATTTTTGGTGACCAGTCCAGCTCACCGTGAAGCACGACGCTGCACCGCTCCTGGAGCCCATCTAGGCCCGCGCCGGAATGCAGCGAGAGAATCAGCAGATTTGTTTCCCCTGCCATGAATCGTCGCTTGGCCTCGGCCTTCTGCTTGGGTGACTCCGAGCCCGTGTACATGGCGGGATTGAATTCAGCCAACTCATCCAGCCAGATGTCATACACAGCCCGGTGCCAACCAGCTAGGACAATCGGGGTGTTGTCTTCCAGGAACATACGGGCGTACTGCGCAATGACTTTGGCTTTGGAGATGCCGGTAGCCTGGCGGACTAGCATGTCCAGTTCTCGGCCGGCCTGTCCCCGCTCTTCAAAACTCCCCGTTTCGTAACGGAGCGCCAGTTTCTTCGCAAGATCTTCGATGGAGCGAAGGGCCTTATGGTCGTGTGCGATGTCCTCGACCATCGTGTTGACCGGCGGAAGCTCACGGCCCACATCCTCTCTGAGCCTGCGAAGCATCACCTTTTGATCCCTCAGATAAGCACCGAGGGCCTTACTATCATCGACGGATTTTCCATCCGTACACCACTCGCGCAGGAATTCAATGCGGTTACCCAGCACGTTTATCTGGAGGATTTCCAGGATGTTGAATATCTCAATGCCGTAGTTATGAACTGGCGTGGCAGAGAGGCCGAGTCTGAAGTCTACATGCTGCGCCAAAACGAGTGAGGATTCGCCCTTGATGCTGTCGGTCCCTTTACGCAGACCTTGGATCTCGTCCCAGCATGCAGATTTGAAAAAGCGGGATTTGAATAGATCCACCCAGCCGGCAAGCTTCCCATAGGTGATGACATAGACGTCACTTTCCGGCAGGTCATATGGCGAACCAGTTTTGATGATATGGGCGGAAAGGTCAGAGAATTCCTCGATCTTCCGTTTCCACTGATCCTGCAGGTGCGTATCTACGACCACGATCCCGGGCCGGCATGCCGGATTCAAAAGCCACATTACCGTGGCCGCGGTTTTCCCCAGGCCTATGTCGTCCGCTAGCAACAAGCTGCGCATTGCATGGCCCAGGTCCACTGCTTGCATCTGGTAATGCCTTGCCTGGCAGGCTGGCTTTAGGCCGGCAAAGGGGGAGGCGACGTAATCCGGCAACAGGATCGTCTCCAGCTCTGCTTTCCGGGCCACATACCCCTTCTGGCCTTTTCTCAGCGCCCGGGAGTCCTGAGCAGAGATGTTCAAGGGATAGCGGCTGGTGAACCAGGCAAGGTCACTGCAGTGCTCTAGATCATTCGGGAAAGTGAATTCATCTACACGGGTTTTGGACAGGCGCGGAAAAAGCTGTTTGAGGCGAATTGCGACGTGCGGTGCAAGGTCCTTGATGAGCCAGGATCGCTTGTCGGATGTCAGTGTGAGTTGACCGTAGGAGCTCATCGAAGCCACCCCCGACCTAGCGATGCAAACAGAGCTGGCTTGCTGCCGATCATAGAGGGGAGCGCCATAGCAGTGCCGCTCACTAGCAAAATCCCGTCTATGGACTCGTGCTTGGAGTAGCGCTCAAGCTGCCGATAGATCTTCATGCGCTGAGCCCGGGTCTTCATCTCAAGGACAATTGAGAACCCGCCCTCGTTGATGAGGAAGTCTGGGATGTCATCGCTAGACAGACGGTGTTCGCGCTTGAGGGTGAAGCCAGAGCCTGTGAGGAGGGCTTCCATCTGAGCTTGTGCGAGTTTCTCGTCTCGTGGTTCTACACGCTGCCGGCTGCAAAACTCGGCGATTTTCAACATCGACCGACGGATAGCGAATATTCGCTCGTCGTTGCATACGGTCTCAACGGGGGCTGCGGTCATAATGGAGTACCAAGGTTGTTGATCATCCCAGTACACCTTAACTGCCAATCTTCAGCTACCCAAAACGTGGTGCCAAAATCCAATTGCTCCAGGTCTATCAGACGCAGGCCACTCTCTTTGCCCTGCGCGCTGTAATGCGGTTCTGAATTCGCAAGCGAGCAGCCTCTCGTTCTTCGCCGGCGGTCGGGAGCGCCAGGCCCAACACATGGAAGCGTGCGCGCTCAGCTTCGGTCATCCAGTCGATCACGATCATTCCAGCTGCGTCGCCGGCCATGTAGTGACCTGAGGGTGAAGGCAGACCAGTACGGTCACCAGCCTCATATCTGGCTTTGGATGCCTGAGTAATGGCTTCGCGCTCCGCGCATATAGCTTCGTATGAGAGTTCCTTTCGAACAGCCGCGACCTGGACATCATTGAGTGCCTGAAAGGCTTCAGGATCGGCGATTTGGACAGCTGTGACGGAGGTGGTCTGCATGAGTTTCTCCAATGATCTGTGGCGCAATGATGATCATCGGGATGGCTCGGTGGCAGAAGCCATGAGGCAAAGCTCGGTACCGGGTTGGCGTTGATTTTGGGTCGGCCCGAGGAGGGTAGTACCTGTAGCTATTACAGGTAGAGCTCTCTGAACAGGTAAAGGGCCAAGACCAGCTGAAGAAGCAAAATCATTCTCCAGGGAGGTGATAGCAACCACCGTATAGCAGGCGGAACCGCTGGGTTTGATGCGACTTGATCCAAAGCCTGCTCCATTTTTTGGATCAGTGGCGAGACGAAATGGATGAGGCCCTGAGGTTCGGCGGGGAATGAGTGCCCTTGCGCAGTGGGCTGTGCAGAGGTATCAGCCGCATTGCGGCGTGCAGCGGCAGGTGCTTCTCGCTGAGCACGAAGCTGCGCATCGTACTTCAAGCGCTTATCTGCGTCAGACAATACCTCATAAGCTTCGGTGATGATCCGGAATATCCGAGCGGACTCTTCCGCATCATCGGGGTTCCGGTCAGGGTGATATCGATGGGCTAGTGCTTTGTATGAAGCCTTGATGACCGCAAGGTCTGCGCGTTCCTGGACCTGCAAATTATCGTAATGCGTGCGCATAGGTCGATTCGTGTCTTAGGGGTTGTGGCCTACTGGGCCGCCATCGCCGGCAGTAAGAGCCAATGGTATATACCGTTCATGTTAGTGATAAGGAAGCAGGCTTGCAGCATGAGAAGCCAGCGTGCACGGATCATGCGGGCGTGCCCGGCCAAGAACAGGCTGCTGAACAGGAAGAGCACATAGCCGAAAGGTGAGTAGCTGGTATTCAGCGACAGAAGTACTGCCCCAGCAATTCCAGCGATAGTGCCGGCGAACTCAAAGAAGCGTTTCAGATCGAACGGCATACTCTCACCTCGCTAATTGATAGGGTGATTGTCGACGGATGGGGACCGTGCCACCAGCCAAAATAGGTGGCTGTTTTATGCGCAGGTGTCGGTTCTCCTGGCGGCGTGGAGGCCGCGCATCCTCCCTTGCATTGGCCACGATTTCGGTTTTTAGTTATCCAGCTTGGGGTCTGAACGTCTGGCCTAGGCCTGGTTGATGGGCAAGCGTCAAAGGGAGTGGCCATTTTCTCCCGAAGAAACCGTATGCGAGGGAAAGGAACGTCATGACTCAGATTCAAGAACTACGTGCAATAGCCACCTCGTGGCGGGCAGCAAACCAGGACCGGGTTGGGGGTATCGTGATGGTGTGCGAAGGAAAGGTGTACGGCTGGAAAAATGAGCTGCGAGACCCGCAATGCGAGCGCCCGGGTGTCTTCGCCGTGGGCTTGGAGGGGCTGGTCTTCAAGGCGGTAGGTGGGGACGATTACAACGGTGCAGAGGCGTGGGTCGCCGTTGACCCTGATGGGCAATGAATTCCATCAGAGATGAGTCAACTAGCGAGGCTCGGTAGGGCTGATGCGGTTTAGCTCATCTGGCGGTAGGTGAGTAGCCCCGGGCCAACGACGGCCCGAGGACGATCAGCGTTTACCCCTCATCAGGCTGAAAGTCGTCCCACAGGCCGAGCTTTTGGAGGAGGGCCTTCAGTGCACTGGATGAGGCTTCCGTATCGAGTTTCTGCTCACTGTCGAGCACCATCTCGCGGGCCGCGCTTGCCAGCTCCTGCAGTTGAGTTCTCAGCGCATTTGGCGAGGTGACAGTCGAACATTCCTTGGGAGTATCGATGTCTATGCTATCGCCCTCTTCAGGGCTCCAGATAGCTTCGCTTGCCAGACACTCGGTGCCACTTTCATCGGCTAGATAGGTGTCGCCAACCATCTTCTGACACTCAGCATTGTCCCAATGCACGGTTGACCCCGCCGCGTCTTCGATTTTGATCTGACCATCACGCTTGAAAATTTCCTGGGGGACCGCAGCTGGAATGTAATCGATGGTTTGAACCAGGCGAAGACCGGTTGCGGGATGGTACGGGAATAGAATGTTGGACATGTGGTTAGCACCATTGCTTGATTGATGGTGCCATGTTCCCCCCAGCGCCGGTGTGGCAGAACCCCTCATCGCTATTGGTCGTCTGCCTGGGCCAGTAGAGGAGGGTGGATGGGCTCCTGACTGAGCGGATGGGCCATGTAGAGATTGCGGGCAAAAAAATACCGGGTGACCTCAGGGGGGAGGTCACCCGGCTCAACACGCGGGGGAACGCGATTTCTTAACACCTTGGAGGCAGCATCCTGCTGCTGGAATACAGAGTAACTGCTTGATTCGAAAAGACCAGCCAAAACACCCTATCGTTTTTTAGACACTGAGATGTCGCTTGGATGCCCGACCGACCGCCCCATTGAAGGTCTCTGCGATTACCGAGCAGAGCTCGCTGTACGTGTCAGCGATCAGAGTGATCGAGTCGGCGCTGAGCAGCGAAGCTCCTCCGCCCCAACGCTCACCCTCCTTCAGGCTGATCTGAGCCTGGCAGGAGTACAGGTCGATGTTGAGTTCGCCGTAATAGCCAGAGCTGGTTTCACCTGGTGGACGGAACACATAAGCGGTCAGCCGGCGACTACCGCGATGCTCCACCTGGTGCACACTTGCCGCAACATCAAAGCCGATTACGTGTCCTAGCGGCAGCTGAAGGTCACTCCTCAGCCGCGGGAAAACCAATTTCGCAACCTCGCGAGAGCTATCTGCAAGATTTCTGCGAAGTGTTTGTAAGAGAAGCCCCTTTGAGAATCGCCCCATCAGTGAAACAACAGTGAAACCACTGTGTTTGACCTTGGTGAAGCGGCCGTCCTGCTCAAAGGTGATCCCTGCAGCGGCGTAGTTCATGTCCGAGCAGGCGAGCGCATCGAAGCTAGCGGCACGAACGCGAGTGTCCAGCAATTCTGTTTCGCGCTCGTTCAGCTGAGGTGGGATGTTGCATTGCCAATCGCAAAGGGCGGCTTGTGTCATCTCATGAGTCCCGGTGGTGAGTTCAATGAGGGCCATCGTGAGGGGAAGGAGGGTGTGCCAGAACCCCTAAACAAAAAAGCCCATGCCGCAGAATTGGGCATGGGCCTAGTCTTGAGTCTTGGGGATGCCCGAAGGCTTCTGGCTCTGCAGCATCGTGCGCTGGGCATGAAGCGGTGGAGTCGCGCGCCCACCCCGGGGCAGTGAAAATTAAACCATCCCTCAAAGAGGTTGGCTATCCAAACGACGCCTACGAAATTCGGAATTAGCTTCTACGGGATGCCGGCACGTCCTTTGGATATCGGCACAGGTGATTGTCCATCGCCATCTTGGCCGCAAGAGCTATCTGGTCCGGTGACAGAGGGGTAGGTTGCATGATGGCCGTTGGTATCAGGACATGGACATTGGATCGAGTGAACCAATCGACCAGCACAATATGAAAGCCGGTGATCTCGTCCTGGCTCTTCAGTATTTTCCACAGGTTAGAGCTCTGGGCAAAATTGACCATTGCTGCAGTAAGTCGTTGGTGCTCAGCTTCTTTCTGGTCGGCGGGTGCACGTTCGAGCTGTTTGATAGCAGCCTTGTAGGCATTCCCTGGATCGGCAGGCAGGTCAACTAACGCCTCCGGCGGCACACCGTTGACAAAGACATCTTTGAGCAGCTGAGAAATCAACCTGCTCCCACTGAGGTACCCGTGGCTGTAGAACCAAACAGGGACTGCCTCAGGGTTGTCGGTTGCCAAATTTTGATCTGGCCGCCAACCTTTATTCGAAGCCTGGGTGGTGAAAGCTTCAGCGTGATTTTGTTTGGATTCGGTCATTTGGCGTTCCTGGGTGCGTGATTGAGCGCCCAGGATGTAGCCATTTACAACGTGCCAGAACCGGCTTCCAACTTAAAAGCGGTTAGCCCTTGCTGCTAGATCCGAAGCCCAATCTCGGACTTCGCCAGGCACGATTAGCTTGAAACGGGCACGGGTGCTACCTGTATAAATCTTTGACAGCGCCTCTGCTGCCCCAAATTTATCGCCTGGTTGAATCCTCGACAGCACGTCGGGGGCGAGCATTACTGTGTTGATTTCCGTATTGCGAGCATCAGCAACCCTACCAAGCTTGATGGGGGCTTGGCCTGAACTGTCGAGCCACTGCAAAGATGTTTCGAAGTCGGAAGTGTTGTACCCCTTATTCAGCATTCGCTCGATCCGGATGAAGGCTGTGTCTTTCGCCATGTCCTTGCGAAGCGATGCCCAGCTGGTGTACTTGAACAGTGCTCTGTGCCTCGGCCGGATTTTGTTATTGAACAGCTCCACGCAGTCGAGCACGAACCGCCTGAAATCATTGTCCGCCCCTGGAAGTAGACTGAATTTGGCCCCAGCATTCCCCAACCGCTGAAACCACTCGAACAGTCCCCATTCTGAATTGCAGAGGATGGTGGTGGGTTCATTAGGAATTTCTGCGCTGTCATAGAAAACAACTTTAGTATCCCTTTCGCGGCTACCTTCCAAATGGCTCACCCTCACAATAGGGTTCTGGTCGATTAAAGTATTGATCACACTCTCAATCTGTCGGCCTGCACGGATGGAGTGAACTATTTCTCGGTGTCTGGTGGCGGGGGCCCGTTTGCTTAACTTACCATCGAGTCGCTGGCACGCATCGCCCAAAGTGATGACTGGTAACTGGCATCGGTCGAGGAAGGCGCACATCGCCCAAGATAGGTCATGGCTCTCGTCAATTATGATGTGAGTGTAGACTGGATCAATGAACACATCCTCTTCGAGCGAGAGGTGCTTTATCCGATGGTAACCGCGCAAAGGCAGCTGGATTTTCCGGTCAGTGGGCTCAATCGTCTGTAGCCAGAGCCGATTTGCGTATTCAACCAAGGCGAGCTTGTCCAACTCACTTAATTCTTTGTCAAAAGCTGGGATGTGACGGGCACCAATTTCGCTGTCTCTGCCAAAACAGAAACCCATCACCATGCGCTGGCATGTCTGTGCAACTTCCCAGGGTACTAAAGGTCCGACTGGTCCCAACGAAAGACGCTGAGCAACTGCGGACGGGGTGAGTTGATAACTCAACCTGGCCCTGTTCCCGCCCCGGCGCTGGGGCTTGGTCTGATCTCTTTCGAGGCATACAGTTGCGAGCTGGCCAAATGTCATTCCATCAACACGACCTGCACCAATACGACTCATTAATGCTTGAAGCTGAACCTGTGTATATGCGAGCAGCAGCGGCCGGTACCGACTGAGGGTGTCGACCATGCGCTCGATCATGAATGTCTTACCCGTTCCGGCCAAGGCCTGAACATTCATGCTTTCATCGAATTCGGTCTGGAAGATTCGGAATGTCCGTGCCTGTTGGCTGGTCAGGGAGAAAGTCTTCCCATCACTCGTCGAGAACGCCTCAGTGAACGGGTTCAGCTCTTCAGCCAGCTGGGACTTGAACTGGTAGTTCCATTCGCCACTTTCAAGCAAGTAACCACCTGCCTGGCACTGCTCGTCAGTGAGAAGCCTGGCGGGAATCTTTGGCAGATCGTCTAACCCAGCTTTGAAGCTATCTCTGCTGAATCGAGCCGCCATCACCCTGGCAAACTCGCCCGGCGATTGCGAGGCTTCCACTTGCAGGCCGATAGATATCAGTTGGGCAAGGGCCTTTTCTGTCTTGTCCAAACGTTGCGGTTGATCAGAGAACGATAATGCGTTCTGGATCAGGGACGCGCTGGCAATCTCAGGTACCGACCATTGCGCCAGAACCTCGGCCGGCCGCGCATCATGGGCAGCCAAGGCATCGGCTTTTTCTTCGGTCAGTGGGATGAAGAGGTTGGGCTTGAGGGTCATAGCGGTTTGCTGTCTTGTGGTTCCGACGCTGCGTTTAGATCCAGTTTGCGACCTTCAACTTTAAGCGCTGCCAGGTGAGAGGGGCCATCAGCAGTGGAAGCCATCAGGATGGGCTCCAGTCGCCAGGCGTAGCTAAGGGTAGGGTAGCCAGCCGGTGCACGCAATCATGGCCAGTGCATTGACAACCCGAAAGTGAATCCGACCGCCAGGTCGGAGTTGGTGCACTGATTCCTGGAGGTGCTGTTGAGCGACGCAGAGTTAGACTTTGCATTAGGTCGCACAGTACTTGTGAAGGAAGTCCGTGGAGCTAGGAAACAATTTGAATTCCCGCATCATCAACCCAGTCGAGCAAGCTAGCCAACTGATCATTCAGCTCGTCCAGTGCTAGGTCTGGCGGGTCTGAGGGAAATGCTGTAGGGGTAATCGCTTCAAATCCATCGACGAGCTTGGCGAGTTCAAAATTGAAGGCCTCTGTGCCTTCAACCAACCATTTTGCTGGCAACTGCTGGCGCAAGAAGCTTGCAATCTCAGCAGCGGCTGCAGCGCATTCTTTCGCCGAGCGTGCACGGCTATGTCTTGCGAAAACCGGCCGAATCGGGAGCCGCCGCGGGACAGAGCGGGTATTGACTTGAACCAAGCAGATGCTCCTCTGACGTTGAATGTGCGATCCCATTGATTAAACCCAGACGTAATTTTCAGGTTGATCGGCGTGGCCGAGGTTGGTCAAGCGGGCGCGAATGGTGGCCATCTCTACGTTGAGACTCACCATTGCGGCATTGGCCGGCGAACTGGGGACAAGGATAGATGCTTGGGCCTCCTGGTTCTCCACCATTTCAGCTGCACGCCTCGCAAGGTCCTGGAGACGCAATTTGAGTTGATCCACGCTCAACTCTTCGAGGTTTGAACTCAGAACCTTGGCCAGGTCTTGTTGGCCTATCACTGCGAAGCTGCGTACAAAATGATGCGGATGCTGGAGCAATACTTCCCGGGCCTCGGGCGTCATTGACCCCCAGTTACCGATAGCCAGGCGGGTCAACACATGTCGGTTCCGCCCACGTAGATCCTCTGCGGAGATTATCGACTGCTTGATCAGATTCTGAACGACCGCTTCGTTTTCGGCATGAAGCGCGGGCGGTTTGGTTTGATTTGGACAGGACATGACGGGGCCCGTTGAAAATGTTCAACCAGTCTGTAACAGCCTGGCGCGTGCCAACACCCCACAGTCAGCAAGCTACCCGGAAATTCGAATGCCAGGGGAGGGGGGGTGGCCTGGCCAGGTGAATTAAACCCCGCGACGATAGGCGGTTTAGCCCTCCTTAACAAAACCGCAATATGCATGTAACCCGCAGTACTCATAGTCGCCCAATTTCTGCGGGGCATTTCCATGCGGTCATTTTGGGTTGTGAACGAACTGCTCCGAGGCTTCATCCTCTCAGCGCTGATGGTCAAGGCGACCTTCGCATCGAGCTGGCAGCCGATCCAAACCGCTCCTGGTACAGCAACTGGCAGTGGGTGGCAGTACGTGACTTGTACCGGTGGGGCAGGATCTGGCTGGCAGAGCTGTGAGAATCCCGTCAAGATCGTATTAGCGGCAAGCCCTGCATCTTTGGTGGCCGTTGGTGAAGTTGCGTCTATCACGGCTACAGTCACGGATATCTATGACAGCCCTTTACCAAATGTCCCCCTGAACTGGTCGACAACTGATGGGGCTCTATCGGCAGCTAGCAGCGTCACAGACTCCCGTGGCAGCACGAGCATTCAGATACGATCATCTGGAACCATCGGTGGCGCAGCAATCACAGCAACTGCAAACGAACCAGGCGGAACAGGTTCGATATTCGTTCCATTTGTTGATAAGTGGATAGCAGCGCCATCAGTTTTCACTGCCTTGGCCGCATATGGAAATGCCTACAATTGCACAGGTTGGACACCTGATCCTTCCACCGTTGGAGCTGGAGTAGCATTTGTCCAAACTGCAACCTGCACCCAAAACTACATTCAGTATCGTCAGGACCGCGAGCAAAGCGTGGTAAACGGTCAGATCCGAAATGTAGGCGCCCAGGCTCCTCTTTACACCGCGCAGTCCGTAACATTGAGCCAGAACAACGTCGGTACCAAGGCTGAGCCTGCACAACCTACCCAAGCCTGCTTTGATAACTCGGACCATATTTATGAATACCTGCACCAAAAACCAACTCAGACAATACTCAAGCTTGCGGCGCAGAGTACTGATGGTTCTGATACTTACATCGGATACTACAAGGGTAACACTGACCCAATAACCGACGGGCTAAATCAGTTCATGTATCCGCCCCTTGAAAACTTTGTCATCAACATGGATGAAAAGGGACTAAATTCCTATATTGAGACAAACAAGATTCAAATTATCGTTCATGGTAGAAATGGTGGAGTCTATCGACTCTACGACCTCCACGTTGGATTTGATAATTACAGGCAGAAAGGAATTATGGACTACTCCGGATTATGTGTTATCACAGAGCCCAGGAAGTGAATTAAAAGCTCAGGGCCGGCCTGGAGAGTTGTGGAGTAGCTGGGATGAAACCTGAATCGCCCCTGGTTTCCTAGACACTCTCCAAGCTCAGGAAATAGCGTTTCTCATACTCTATTGGAGACAGCTGCA